>NZ_JBVIHP010000024.1:25405-157082 GCF_055570235.1 Streptomyces sp. NPDC031274
CCCCGGGCGGGGGTGCCTGGACGTTGCGAGTGGCTCTGCAGAAACACTTGAACCGCGGTGGGCGGGGTGAGCTCACTCTTTCGTCCCCCCCCCCCCCCCGGGCCCCCCCCCAACACTGTCGCGCGGTCGTCAGCCGCGCGGTCGCACGGTCGTCAGTGCTTGCCGATGTCCTTGGTCTTCTCCTTGGCCTGGCGCGCGTCGCCCTTCGCCTGCTGGGCGCGGCCTTCGGCGGTGAGGCGTTCGTTGCCCACGGCCCGTCCGGCGGCTTCCTTGGCAGCACCGGTGGCCTGCTCGGTCTTCGCCTTGGCCTTCTCGTTGGCGGTCATGTCCGCTCACGCTCCCTTGGCATCGACTTCATGTGCTGCGGTTCCGGGTAGCCGCTCAACTGCCCGGCAAACATCATCGACGCGATCGGATCAAGAGACCGTGTGTGCCTTTTCGAGCGGCCGCTGCCTTTCGGCCTCTTGAGCCTTTCGGGCGACCGCGCGTGCCCTTCAACCCCTGAAAGAAACACACTTTTTGTGTGTTTGTAGGTCAGGTCCAGGAGCACGCGGTGGCCAGGAGGTTGATAACAATGGTTCCCCTGATTCTGGTTCTTCTTCTGGCTCTGATCCTCTTCGGTGCGGGTTTCGCGCTCAAGGCCCTGTGGTGGGTCGCGGTGATCCTGCTCGTGGTGTGGGTGCTGGGCTTTGTGATCCGCCCGGCTGCGAGCGGCGGCAGAAAGGGCCGCTGGTACCGATGGTGATGCGCTCATGAGATGCCCATAAGGGGCTCATGAGGCACTCATGAAGCCTCATGAAGCGCGAGGGGTGGGCCCGGCCTGGGACGGCCGGGCCCACCCCTCTTTGCCGCCGACGCGGCCATACGGTCCACAGCCATACGGTCCGCAGCCGTACGGCCTCCACGGCCCTGCGCTCTACGGTCGTACGAGGAGCTGGAACTCGAAGGAGTAGCGCGAGGCCCGGTAGATGTGCGAGCCGAACTCGACCGCGCGGCCCGTGTCGTCGAAGGTCGTGCGCTGCATCGTGAGCAGCGGAGCCCCTTCGGGCTCGCCGAGGCGTTCGCCCTCGTCGGCGGTGGCGGCACGGGCGCCCACGGACTGGCGCGCGCTGTGCAGGGTGATGCTCGCGGCACGCATCAGGCGGTAGAGGCCGGTGGCTTCGAGGCGTGCGGTGTCGAGGGCGATCAGGCCGGACGGAAGACGGTTGCGCAGGAAGGCCATGGGCTCCCCGTGGGCCAGGCGTAGCCGCTCGACCAGGTGCACTTCCTCGCCCTCGGCGACACCGAGTGCGGCGGCCACCTCGGCGGACGCGGGCTCGACGGTGTTGCGCAGGACGCGGGTCTCGGGGCGCTGGCCCGCCGCCTCCAGGTCGTCGTAGAGGCTGCTGAGCTCGAGGGGGCGCTTGACCTGGCTGTGCACGACCTGGGTGCCCACTCCCCTGCGGCGCACCAGCAGCCCTTTCTCGACGAGCGACTGGATGGCCTGACGGACGGTCGGCCGGGAGAGACCGAGCCGCCCCGCCAGCTCGATCTCGTTTCCGAGCAGGGTGCCCGGCGTCAGAGCGCCGCGCTCGATCGCCGCCTCCAGCTGCTGGGACAGCTGGAAGTACAGCGGGACCGGGCTGCTGCGGTCGACGCCGAGCTGGAGGGAGACGGTCGGGTCCACGGCTGGTTTGGCGGCTGATTTGGGCATATGGGGAGCGTAGTCGCAGGGAATGATGACGGGAAGTTCTGAAGTTCTGTTGTCCGGACAAAGGATTGACAGGATCGCGGGGCGTGGCGAGGGTGGGGCCATGCGCATCGGACTGATCGGAACGGGCCGTATCGGCACATTTCACTCTGCGGCTCTTCATCGGCATCCTGAGGTGGACGCACTGGTCGTCGCCGACGCCGATGTCGGACGCGCGGCAGGGCTCGCGGCACGGATCGGCGCCGCATCGGCCGCATCGGTGGACGACATCTTCACGGGGAGCGGCCGGTCGGGGGCCATAGACGCGGTGGTGATCACGGCGGCGACCTCCGCGCACGCCGAGCTGATCGGCAAGGCGGCGCGTGCGGGGCTTCCGGTCTTCTGCGAGAAGCCCATCGCCCTCGATCTGCCCGGCACGCTCACCGCGCTCCAGGAGGTCGAATCCGCGGGCACGGTGCTCCAGCTCGGCTTCCAGCGGAGGTTCGACGCGGGGTACGTGGCGGCGCGCGAGGCCGTGCGGTCGGGGCGGCTCGGGCGGCTGCACACGGTCCGGGCGATGACCTCCGACCCGGCGCCGCCGCCTGCCGCGTATCTCCCGCTCTCCGGCGGCCTCTACCGCGACTGTCTGGTCCACGACTTCGACATGGTGCGGTGGGTGACGGGCCGTGAGGTGACGGAGGTGTACGCGACGGGGTCGGACGCCGGGCCCGCGATGTTCCGCGAGGCGGACGACGTCGACACGGCAGCGGCGCTCCTCACCCTCGACGACGGCACCCTCGCCACGGCGACGGCCACGCGGTGCAACGGCGCGGGCTATGACGTACGGATGGAGCTGGCCGGGGAAGACGACCAGATCGCGGCCGGCTTCGACGAGCGCACACCCCTGTCGTCCGTGGAACCCTCGGGCCCGCCACCGCCCGAGAAGCCGTGGCCCGGCTTCCTGGAACGGTTCGCTCCCGCGTACGAGGCGGAGCTCGCGGCGTTCGTCGACGTCGTACGCGGTGAACGCCCGAACCCCTGCGACGGGCGGGAGGCACTGGAGGCGCTGCGGATCGCCGAGGCGTGTGAACTGTCGCGGCGGGAGCGGCGGTTGGTGCGGGTGGGGGAGATCGCCGGGGGGTGAATTCCCCCCGGGGGGGGCGTGCTCCGGGCAGGCCCGGGTCTACTCCGCCCCGTCGAGCAACCCCGCGTCATGCGCCAACAGCGCGATCTGCACACGGTTGTTGAGGTCCAGCTTCGTCAGGACGCGGGAGACGTGGGCCTTGACGGTGGCCACGCTGAGGTAGAGCTCTGCCGCGATGTCCGCGTTCGAGGCGCCTCGGCCCACCGCGACCGCCACTTCCCTCTCCCGCTCCCCCAGTAGCGCGAGCCGCTCCAACGCACGCTCCCGGCGGCCCTGCTGGGGGTCCACTCCCGTCACCTGAGTGATCAGCTGCTGCGTCACCGTGGGCGAGAGCACCGGCTCCCCCGCCGCGACCGCCCGTACCGCCGCGACGATCTCGGCGGGCGGGGTGTCCTTGAGGACGAACCCGGCCGCCCCGGCCCGCAGCGCCCGCAGGACCTGTTCGTCGGCGTGGAACGTGGTGAGGACGATGACCTCGGGGGCGTCGGGGCGCCCCCGCAGGGCCTCCGTCGCCGCGAGGCCGTCCATCGTGGGCATGCGGATGTCCATCAGGACCACATCGGGGCGCAGCTCGGCGACCAGGGGGGCCACGTGGGTTCCGTCCGCCGCCTCGCCGACGATCTCGATGTCGTCCGCGCCGCCCATCATGAAGGACAGACCGGCGCGTACCAGCGGGTCGTCGTCGACGAGGAGCACGCGGATCGGGTTCATGGCGCCCACACTAACGAGCCTCGTCGCCGCGACCGGAGGGTGCGTCCCACGGCAGCCAGGCGTCGACGCGGAACCCCCCGTCCCCCGCGGACCCGTGCTCGATGCGGCCGCCCGCGAGCATGGCCCGCTCCGTGAGGCCGATCAGCCCCTGGCCGGAACCGGGGACGGTCGGCACATCGCCGGGCGGCGGCGGGTTGCGTACCGAAAGGGTGAGGCCTTCACCGGGGGCGCCGGACACCAGGAGGGTCACCTCGGCGCCCGGCGCGTGCTTGCGGGCGTTGGTCAGGCCTTCCTGGGCGATGCGGTAGGCGGTGCGGCCGACGGCGGCGGGGACGGCGGCCGATTCGGCGACGCGGTGGTCGAGCACGACCTTCATGCCCGCGTCGCGGGACTCGGCGACCAGCGACTCCAGAGCGGCGAGCGTCGGCTGCGGGCGGCCGGACGCCTCGCCGTCGACGCCGCCACTGCCACCGCGCAGCACGCCGATCACCTCGCGCAGATCCTGCAGCGCTTCGTGCGCGCTCTCCCGGATGACACCGGCCGCGCGGACGATCTCCTGACGGGGCGCGTCCGGACGGAACTCCAGGGCTCCGGCGTGCACGCTGAGCAGGGTGAGGCGGTGGGCGAGCACGTCGTGCATCTCGCGGGCGATGGACTCGCGGGCAAGGCGCTGGGCCTGTTCCGCACGGAGCGCCGCCTCGTTCTCGGCGCGGATCGCGCGGTCACGCAGGCTGAGCAGGAGCTGGCGGCGCGAGCGTACGAACATGCCCCAGCCGATGACGCCGGCACTGAGCATCGTCCCCAGGGCGACGGCGACCAGGAACGGCACGTCGGCGTCGGGCCGCAGCCAGTAGGTGAGCGGCAGCACGGCGATCGAGGCCCCGCCGATCCAGCCGACGTACCGGAAGGGGCGGTGCACCGCGAGGGTGAACAGGGCGACCGCGGCAGCGCCGCCCGCGGTGTCCGAGAGCACGCTGATCGGCACCATGGCGATGGCGAGGCCGACCGGCCAGCGCCTGCGCAGCCAGACGGCGGCGCAGGCGAGCGCGCCGATGACCTGGTCGGCCTCCGCGAAGCCGGGCGAGACGTTCGGGTTGTTGCCGACCGCGTCCGCGCCCACCATGCCGATGGCGACGGCCACGAAGAAGCAGGCGAAGTCGACCAGCCAGTCGCGCACGGTCCGCCGGGCCCTGCGCTTGTTCCTGCCCGGCGCGCGGTCCGGGTCGAACTCGGCGGCGAGGGCCGAAGGCAGCGCCCATGGGCGCCTGGCCAGGGGAGCCGGGACTGCCGCGGGTGGCGAGGACGCCGACGGGAGCTCGTTGCCGCTCATGGTCGATAAATCTACGCACTGTCGGGGGCGTCGGGCGCCGTCCGCACATGATCATCGACCAAAGTCGCGCACGCGCAGACTTTCGGAGGGCGCAAGAGGGAAGAGGCCTCGCCCCGTGGCCGATGTGCGTGGGGAGTCCACGGAGCGAGGCTCTTCGGTATGAAGCAGGTACTTGAGGTCTTCGGCGTCCTTCTCCTGATCCAGGGCGTGGCCGCCCTGGTGCACGAACTGACCGGCCGGCTGCGCGGCTGGGGCATCGTGCGGCGGATCGGGTTCCTCGACGGCTACGAGATCTACGCGGGCGTCACTCTCATCGTGCTCGCGTTCGCGCTGTTCGCCCTCGCGGAGAGCCGAAGGCCCCGTTAGCGCCGTGCGGCGTCAGGGCCGTGCGGCGCCGGTACCGTCCTGCGTCAGTACCGTCCTGCCGAGAAAGGTCTCAGCAGGAGTGGTCGACCAGGTCGAAGGACTCGTAGTGGTCGGCCGTGTAGTAGTCCTCCTGGTTCTTCTCACCGGTCACGATGCGGCGCGCGCCGCGGTCCGGTGAGCCCGGCGTCACCACGGTGTACTCGTGGTAGTAGCCCGAGCTCTGGGAGGGCAGGATGCCTTCCCTGTTCGAGAAGACGGTGTTGTCCTGCGGATACGGGTAGGGGCCGCCCGCCTCGATCAGGTCCAGGGTGTCGTGCGCCTGGTCGGGCAGCTTGGAGTAGCAGATGTCACCGACGGCGGTGATGGAGTACGCCGCCGAGGTGGGGGCGTGGTGGTCGGGGGCCGTGCTCGCGGAGGCGGCGACGGGGCCGCCGATGAGCAGGGCGGCGGCGAGGGCGGTGACGCTCACGATTCGTGGGGGGATTCGCATGCGACCAGTGTGACGCGCGTAGAGGTTGTTGTGTCAATGTCAAGTTCGGTGAATTTTCCGGGAGTTAACCGAGCGCCACCGGTGCGCCGCCGTCAGTCCTTCTCGTCGGCGCCCTTCGCGGCGGCCTCCTTCGCTGCGGCGTCCTTGGCCGCGGCGATGCGGTGCTCCGCCATGTACTCACGCAGCTGCCGACTGGTGGCCCCGCTGGTGTAGAGCGCCGCGCCCACCACCGAGAGCGGCACCGAAAGCCCCAGCCAGCCCAGCATTTCGGGCCACCTGCGCTGCGCACGGCAGTCGTCCCACGTGTCGTCCTGCCACGTCAGAGCGTCACCCTCGTAGAACAGCATCGACTCGCACTTACGGCTGCCGGAGTATTCGTCGTCCCCGTCGCTGAACGGCATCATCAGCTGCCACGCGAGCACGAACCAGATCGCGGCGGCCGCGGCGAGAAGCACAGCGCCCCAATTGCGGCGGCTATCGGCGCTTCTGGCGAATTTCTGCTCGAAGTCCCCCATGGACGTTCCTCCTTGATCGACCACGGAACGTATCACCGCGCCCCGCGCCCCCAACTGGTCCCCACCAGAACCAGCGCACCTCCCACCAGACCCACCACACCCGCCACACCCAGCCGCTCCCCGCCCACCGCGATCCCCACCGTGGCCGCCCACAACGGCTCCGTGCCGAGGAGCAGGCCCACCCGCGATCGCTCTCCCTGAAGCCATCGCCCCCGCGAATGTCGCTGTCCATTTCCCGCCAGCCACAGCACACACAGCCCGCTTTCATTGAACCCGCAAGCACTTCTCACGCATTACGGAACATAGACACACGAATGAGGTTCGAAGAATGTCTTCTCTGACCGGCAAGACGGCCCTGGTCACCGGCGGCAGCCGCGGCATAGGCGCGGCGGTCGCGTTGCGGCTCGCGCAGGAGGGTGCCGATGTGGCGATCACGTACGTCAACGGGGAGGCCGCCGCTCAGGAGGTCGTCGCCAAGATCGAGGCGGCCGGGCGGCGCGGCTTCGCCATCAGGGCCGACGCGGCTGACCCCGGGGACGCGGCGGGCGCGGTGGAGCGCGCGGCGGACGATCTGGGCCGCCTGGACATCCTGGTGAACAACGCGGGCATCGGAGTACTCGGCCCCATCGGCGACTTGGCGCTCTCCGACGTCGACCGGGTGCTCGCCGTCAACGTACGTTCGGTCTTCCTGGCCTCGCAGGCCGCCGCCGGGCGGCTGGCCGACGGAGGCCGGATCATCTCCACCGGGTCCGGACTCGCACGGTTCGCGGGTGGTCCCGGCGCGACGCTGTACGCCATGAGCAAGGCGGCGCTCGTCGGCATGACCAAGCCGCTGGCCCGGGAACTCGCCGGGCGGAGGATCACCGTGAACGTCGTGCACCCGGGCTCGGTCGACACGGACATGAACCCGGCCGACGGCCCGTTCGCCGAGCCGCAGAAGACGGCCACGGCGCTGGCCCGCTTCGGCTCCGCGGACGAGATCGCCTCGCTCGTCGCCTACCTGGCCGGTGACGACGCGGCGTTCATCACGGGCACGGAGCTGGTGGTGGACGGCGGGTACGGGGCGTAGCCACGCGGGCATCGTGCGGGCCTCGTCACGCGGGCATCGTGCGAGGCCGTGTCACGCGGGCATGGTGATGGGGCGCACCGGGGATCTCCACCCGGCGCGCCCCACGTTCTTCAGCGGGCTTCAGCGAGCCCTCGTCAGCCGCCCAGCTCCTGGTGGCGCGCGGCCAGACGGCTCGCGCCGGACTCGGTCAGCGAACCGAAGAGGTGCAGGCGCGAGATGCCGCCGTCCGGGAAGATGTCGATGCGCACATGCGTGCCGACGACCGGGGCGTCCAGGACGAAACGGTGGTTGGTGTCGGGCTGCAGGCGGGTGCGGGGCAGCGCCTCGACCCACTCGCCGCTCTCACCGTCACGGACCGAAAGAGCCGCCCAGCCCGCCGAGTTGCCCTTGAGGTAGGCCGTGTCGATCTCGACGGAGCGGATCTCGGACTGGCCCACCAGCTGGTAGCGGATCCAGTCGTTGCCGGTGTCGCGGCGCCGCCGCGTCTCCCAGCCGTCGTCCATCTTGCGGGAGCGGCCCGGCTGGATGGTGTTGGTGGCCGGGGAGTAGAAGCGGTCGGACGCGTCCTCGACCTGGCCACCGTTCTCCAGGGCGACGACGTCGAACGTGCCGAGCGCGGCGAGCCACTTGGGGTCGGCGACGACCTCGCCGTACACGCGAAGACGGGCGACACCGCCGTCCGGGTGCTGGTTGACGCGCAGGTGCGTGAAGCGCTGCTCCAGGTCGACGGCGAAGCCGTTGGCCGCGTGACCGCCGACTGCCGTGCGCGGCACGAGGGTCGTCCACTTCACGTCGTCCGAGAGGAGCTCCTCGGGGGTGGGCGAACCGTCGACGCTCGTGCCCTCGACGGACACGGCCTGCGGGTAGTTGCCGCGGAAGTGGGCGGTGTCGATGACGATGCCGCGTACGACGCCGGGGGCGCCGAGGCGTACGAGCGCCCAGTCGTGGTCGTCGGCGGTGGGCCACGGGTGCTCGCCCGAGACGCCACGGCGGCGGCGGGTCTCCCAGCCGTCCATGACCTTGCCCTTGTGCCCGAAGTGCTCCGGGTCGAAGACGGCGGGGTGCGCGAGGAGCAGGTTCTCGCGCATCGCGAAGAACTCGTCGTTGGCGGCGATCACGCCCGCGCCGAGCTGCCGGTCCGCGAGGTTCGCGTACTGGGTGAAGGGGAAGTCGGCGGTGCGGTAGTCCGCGTACGGGTCGCCGCCGCCGTAGGGGCTCGCGTCGCCGGTGAAGGTCGGTATCGCCGTCACAGTGATCAGTTCTTCCTTTCCAGAAGTCGGCCTGCGGGTTCGCTGAACTCGCCGCCGTGCAGAATGCGTTCGCCGCGCAGCCAGGTGGACTTCACGACGCCGCTGAGGGTCTTGCCCGCGTACGCCGTGACCCGGTTCCGGTGCTGCAGCTCCGCGGGGTCCACGGTGAAGGTCTCGTCGGGCGCGAGGACCGCGAAGTCGGCGTCGCGGCCGGGCTCGATGGCGCCCTTCTGGTCGAGTCCGACCAGTTCGGATGTGCGTGTCGACATCCAGCGCACCACGTCCTCGAGGCTGTGGCCGCGCTTGCGTGCCTCGGTCCAGATCGCGGGAAGGCTGAGCTGGAGCCCGGAGATGCCGCCCCACGCCGTCGCGAAGTCGTCGGTCTTGAGTTCCGCGGTGGACGGCGAGTGGTCCGTCACGATGCAGTCGATGGTGCCGTCGGCGAGCGCGCCCCAGAGCAGGTCCTGGTTGGCGGCCTCACGAATGGGCGGGCAGCACTTGAACTCGCTCGCGCCGTCCGGGACTTCCTCCGCGGTGAGCGTGAGGTAGTGCGGACAGGTCTCGACGGTGAGCTTGATGCCCTCGCGCTTGGCGGCGGCGATCAGGGGCAGCGCGTCCGACGACGACAGGTGCAGTACGTGGACACGGGCGCCGAGCCGCTTGGCGAGTGCGATGAGACCCTCGATGGCGGCGTCCTCGGAGACGCGCGGCCGGGTGTCCAGGTAGTCCGTGTACTTGGGACCGCTCTTGTGCGGGGCGGCGTCCAGCTCGTGCGGGTCCTCGGCGTGCACGATGAGCAGGCCGCCAAACCCGGCGATCTGAGCCATGGAGGTGGCGAGGTGGTCCTGGTCCAGGTGCGGGAACTCGTCCACGCCCGACGGCGAGAGGAAGCACTTGAAGCCGTAGACACCGGCGTCGTGAAGGGGCTTGA
Source organism: Streptomyces sp. NPDC031274 (assembly GCF_055570235.1). Lineage (NCBI taxonomy): Bacteria > Bacillati > Actinomycetota > Actinomycetes > Kitasatosporales > Streptomycetaceae > Streptomyces > Streptomyces sp. NPDC031274. The sequence continues at coordinate 34,881 of NZ_JBVIHP010000024.1, forward strand.
GGTCGCCGACGTTGTCGGGCAGGGCGCCGCCCCAGAAGCCGACGTCGATGTGCGCCTTGGTGCGGGCGACTTCCTGCTTCGTCCGCAGATTGCCGACCGTCGTGGTCGGCGGCAGGGAGTTGAGCGGCATGTCGACGAGGGTGGTGATGCCGCCGGCGGCGGCGGCACGGGTGGCGGTCCAGAAGCCTTCCCACTCCGTGCGGCCCGGGTCGTTCACGTGGACGTGCGTGTCGACGAGCCCCGGCAGCAGGACGTCGTCGCCGAAGTCCTCGACGCGGGCCCCCGCCGGTACGTCGGCGTCGTGCGCCAGTACGGCCGCGATCTTCCCCCCGGAGACCGTGACCGACGCGGCGCGGGTTCCCTGCGGGGTGATCACGCGGGTCGAGCGCAGCACCAGTTCTACGTCCACGTCCTCAACGCCCTCTCTTCGCTGTTGCTTGTCTGTTGCTTGTCTGTTGCTTGTCTGCGGCTTGTCTGTTCGGCTGTTCGTCACTGCTCGGCTGTTCGTTCTTTTCCGCTACACAGACCATTCGATTCCGCTAAACGGAATTCAACGTTCTGTTGAATGAGTCTTCACGGCCGACCCCGAGCCGTCAAGAGGCCACGTGAAGCCTCCTGGACGTTTCCACAAAGTGGAATTAGAATTCCACAGGACAGAACGTAGCTACGCACAACCGGGCCGACAAGCGATCACCGGGCGTGACGGCGAAGAAGCGGACAAAGGCCCCACCACCGGTCCCCGACCGGCCCTGACCGGCAGGTACGCCAGGGCCGCCGAGGGTCCCCGCGAGGAACCGCCCGATAGGCTGCTGCCTTGCCCGTCAGCCCCGAAAGGACTGCGCCGTGCCGACGTCAAGCGCCAGCGACGCCTCCACCGAAGTCGCCGCCTCCAAGCCGCCCGCTGCCAGCGGTGGTGTCCAGTCCCTCGAGCGCGCCTTCGACCTCCTCGAACGCATGGCGGACGCCGGAGGGGAAGTCGGCCTGAGTGAGCTCTCCGCCAGCAGCGGCCTTCCGCTGCCCACGATCCACCGCCTGATGCGCACGCTGGTCGCCTGCGGCTACGTACGCCAGCAGCCCAACCGCCGCTACTCCCTGGGCCCGCGCCTGATCCGCCTCGGCGAATCGGCCTCGCGCCTCCTCGGCACCTGGGCCCGCCCCTACCTCGCGCGCCTGGTCGAGGAGACCGGCGAGACCGCGAACATGGCACTGCTCGACGGGGACGAGATCGTGTACGTCGCACAGGTGCCGTCCAAGCACTCCATGCGGATGTTCACCGAGGTGGGCCGCCGGGTCCTCCCCCACTCCACGGGTGTCGGCAAGGCCCTCCTTGCCCACACCCCGCCGGAGGAGGTGCGCGCGCTCCTCGCCCGCACCGGGATGCCCGCGGCGACGGAGAAGACGATCACCACGCCGGAGGGTTTCCTCGACGCGCTCGACGAGGTCCGAAGGGCGGGCTTCGCCGTCGACGACAACGAACAGGAGATCGGGGTGCGCTGCCTGGCGGTGTCGGTCCCCAACTCCCCCACCGCGGCGGCCATTTCGATCTCAGGACCGGCGGGCCGGGTCACGGAGGACGCGGTGGAGAAGATCGTGCCGGTGCTGCAGGAGGTAGCGGTGGAGCTGTCGGCAGCGCTGGCCAGTTCCGGGCCCCCGGCGTAGCCGCCATGTCACCCTCGAGCGCCGGACGGCCGAACTACCGAGCCCGTCCGGCGCTTCTGTTGTCGTACCCGTGGACAGCTACTGTCCCGCGCCGCCCCTGATCAGCCCACGCCCCGTCGCCACAGCCACCGCCGCCGTACGCGAGTCGACCCCCAGCTTCGCGTAGATGTGCACCAGATGGGACTTCACGGTGGCCTGGCTCAGGAAGAGCCGCTTGCTCACCTCCTGGTTGGACAACCCCTCCCGCACCAGCCTCAGCACCTCAAGCTCCCGCCCGGTCAACGCCTCACCGGGCGCCCGCATCCGGTCCATCAGCCGGTGCGCGATCGCGGGCGCGAGCGCGGACTGACCCGCCGCCGCGGTCCGCACCGCCGACGCCAGTTCCTCCGGCGGCGCGTCCTTGAGGAGATATCCCGCCGCGCCCGCCTCGACCGCGGCGAGGATGTCGGCGTCCGTGTCGTACGTCGTCAGGACGAGCACCCGCGGCGCCCCCTTCACGGCGGTGATCGCGGCCGTGGCCTGCGCCCCGTGCATCCCCGCCCCGAACTGGAGATCCATCAGGACGACGTCGAACGCACCGGTCGCGGCGAGCGACACCGCTGCCTCGGCCGTCGCCGCCTCCCCCACCACGGCGAAGTCGGGCTCGGTGTCGAGCACGGCACGCAGCCCGGCGCGTACGACGGGGTGATCGTCGGCGAGAAGCAGCCGGATGGGCCGCTCCCGCGCTTCGGCGCTCACAGCGCGGCCCCCGCCCGAACCGCCCCCGTCGGAAGCGGCAGCGTGACCGCGACGGCCGTCCCCTGCCCCGGCGCCGACTCCACGCTCAGCGTCCCGCCGAGCGACCGGGCCCGCGCCCGCATCGCCGGCAGCCCGAATCCCCCGTCGTCCCCGCGCTCCTGTGGCGCGGACGCCGGGTCGAAGCCCCGCCCGTCGTCGACCACGTCCAGGGACACCGACGTGTCCATGAAGCTCAGCGTGATCTCGGCACGCCCCGCACCCGCGTGCCGGACGGTGTTCGCGAGGGCGGACTGGGCGGTGCGGAGCAGGGCTACTTCGTACGGCGTCGGCAGCTCGGTGGGTGTGCCGCTCACCGTGAACTGGACGTCGACGTGCGAGCCGTCCGAGTCCGGCGACGCGGACGCGGAGAGCCGTTCGAGCGCTCCGGCCAGCGAGCCGCGTTCCAGGTAGGGCGGGCTGAGGGCCCGCACGAAGCGCCGTGCCTCCGCGAGGTTGTCCTGCGCCGCGCCGCGGGCCTGTTCGATGTGCGGCGCCGCGGGGGATCCGGCGGGCAGCGCGCGTTGCGCGGCGCGCAGCAGGAGCTGGATGGAGGAGAGCCCCTGGGCGAGGGTGTCGTGGATCTCGCGGGCCAGCCGCTCGCGCTCGGCGAGGGTGCCCGCTGTCCGCTCGGCGGCGGCGAGCTCGGCGCGCGTGGCCATGAGCTCGTCGATCAGCTGACGGCGCCGCTCGCTCTCCCGGTACAGCGTCTCGTATCCGAGGACGGTGGCGATCGCCATGGCCGCGCCGAGCAGCGGCCCGATGAAACTGCCCGGCGATATGGGCGAGCCGTGCAGCAGGAAGCTGGCGATGGCGGCAGCGGCGGTGAGCGCGACGGCGGGCAGGGCCCAGCGCAACGGCAGCAGGTGCAGCTGCAGGAAGTACAGGGGGAAAGCCGTCCACAGCCCGTCCGGCGAGAGGACGAGCAGCACCACCCAGCACGCACCGAGCGCCGCGAGCCACACCGCCGCCCCACGCTGCGAGCGAGCGACGGCCGGGCTGAGGGTGCCCGCGGCGTAGACACCGCCCATGGCGACCACGACCGCCACGACGGCACCACCGCGCGCCCCACCATCGGCCACGGCCCGCACGGCGGCAAGCATGAGCAGCCCCGCGAGCAGCGCGTGCAGGCACAGCCGCAGGGTCAGGGAGACGGGGGTGGTCCGGGAGGGGGTCAGGGAGTCGACGGGGAGCATCGGGGCCTCGGTCGGGGCGGATTCGGGGGCGGGGGTGGGGGTGAGTGTCGGGGCCCGGCGCTCCCCACGAGCCAGGGCGCGCGCCACGGCTCCGGCCGGTGCTGGGCCTTGGATCACGGTGCCGACCCGGGCAGAGGCCCGGCCCGGTCATGGGGTGGAGGCGCGGTGGAGGCGTTCATCGGACCTTCCAGCGTAGGCGCAGCCGCCCCCGCTTCCGTCAACCGAAAGGTTGATCGGCGGCTCCCCCCTTCGATTCGGGTGAAGCGTGCTGTGGCGCGATGCCGGGGAGGTGCGCGCGGACGGAGGGTGGGGGCATGTTCGTCGCATGGAGAGACCTTCGGTTCGCCAAGGGGCGGTTCGCCCTGATGGGAGCCGTCGTCGTACTCATCACTCTGCTCGTGGGGCTGCTTTCCGGGCTCACGGCCGGGCTCGCCAGGGAGAACACCTCCGCGATCACCGGCCTGCCCGCCGACCATCTCGCCTTCGCCGCGCCGCCGTCAGGACAGTCCGTCTCCTTCACCAGCTCCCAGGTGGAACAGCGCGCCTGGGAGACCTGGGCGGCCCGGCCGGGCGTACGGTCCGCCGAGCCGGTCGGCATCAGCACCCTCAACGCCACTGCGGGCGAGCACTCGGCCGCCGTGTCCGCCTTCGGCGTGGAGCCGGACTCCGGGATCGCGCCGGACGGCGTCGCACCGGGCGAGGCCGTGCTCTCCGAGAAGGCCGCGGCGGACCTCGGCGTCGGCCCCGGGGACACCGTGCGGCTCGGCGGGGGCGGAGTCGAGGAGCGGGTCGCGCGGGTCGCGTCGGACGCCTCGTACAGCCATACCCCTGTCGTATGGACCGCGCTCGACGACTGGCAGGGGCTCGGCCACCGGGGTACGTCGATGGACGATCAGGCCACGGTCATCGCGCTGCGGACCGGGGACGGGGCCGATCTCGCCGCCGGGGACAAGGCGGCGGGCACGGAGACGAAGTCCCTCGACGGCGCGCTCACGGCCATCGGCTCCTACCAGGCGGAGAACGGCTCGCTGCAACTCATGCGCGGCTTCCTCTTCGTCATCTCCGCCCTCGTCATAGGGGCGTTCTTCACGGTGTGGACGATCCAGCGCGCCGGCGACATCGCGGTGCTGAAGGCGCTCGGCGCGTCCACTCCGTATCTGCTCAGGGACGCTCTCGGGCAGGCCGTGCTGATGCTGGCCGCCGGGACGGCCCTGGGGACGGGGATCGCGGCGCTCGTCGGCTCCGCGATCAGCGGCGGCGACGTGCCCTTCGTACTCGATCCGCCGACCGTACTGTGGCCCGCCGCCGTGATGATCGCCCTCGGGGCGTTGGGCGCGGGCCTGTCCGTCCGGCGGATCACCGCCGTCGATCCACTGACCGCACTGGGGAGTGCCCGATGAGTCTGTCCCTCGACGACATCACGCTGACGTACCCGGACGGCGAGGGGCGTCTCACGGCACTCGACGGGGTCGGGCTCGATGTCCCCGCCGGGACGCTGACGGCGATCGTCGGCCCGTCCGGCTCCGGGAAGTCCAGTCTGCTCGCCGTGGCGGCGACGCTGGTGACTCCCGATCGGGGGCGGGTGGTGGTCGGGGGCACGGAGACGGGGACGCTGTCGGCCGCCGAACGGGCAGAGCTGCGGCGGCGCAGGATGGGGATCGTCTTCCAGCAGCCGAATCTCCTCGCGTCGCTGACCGCGCTCGAACAGGTGGAACTGATGGCACGCCTCGACGGACGCGGACGTTCCGCCGAGGTGAGGGAGCGGGCACGGGGACTCCTGGACACCGTGGGTCTGGCGGACCTCGCGCACCGGCGCCCGCATCAGCTGTCGGGCGGACAGCGCCAACGGGTCGGTATCGCGCGGGCGTTGATGAACTCACCCGCGGTGCTGCTCGTGGACGAGCCGACCAGCGCGCTGGACCACGAGCGGGGAGCGGCGGTCCTTGAGCTCCTCGGACGGCTGACGCGGGAGTGGGGGACGGCGACGGTCCTGGTCACGCATGATCGGGCGAGGCTGGCTTTCGCCGACCAGGTGGTGGAGCTGGTGGACGGGAGGGTGGAGGCCCCGGAGGAGAGGCTGGAGGGCTCCAGCCTCTCCGGCACTCGAAAGGGGCCCAGCCTCTCCGGCGCTTGAAGGGGATCCCAGTCCGTCCAGCGCTTGAAGGGGGATCCCAGTCCGGTCCGGCGCTTGAAGGGAGATCCCAGTCCCTCCGGCGCTTGAGGACGAACTCGGCGGAGCCGGTGATCGACGCCGCTCAGGGCCGGGGCGCCCCGCCTACTTCGGTCCCGGCTCCCCGAAAATCTCCACCGCGCCCCGGACCGCCGCGAGCCCCGCGCTCAGCGCGCTGACGGAGCCGATCGCGCCCGCGACGAGCAGCAGCGACCGCCGCAGCCGCAGTACCTCGGGCGCACCGCTCAGCGCCATGGCGGCCAGCGCCGCCAGCTCGTCCTCGGCGATGCCCCGGTCGGGGAACTCCACCGGATGCACCGCGAGCTCACGGCGCAGCCGGGACACCGCGGTGCCCAACTCCGCGACGCGCGGATCCTCGTCACTGCCGGTATCACTGCCGGTATCACTGCCGGTCACTTGTCTCTGCCCTACGCTCTGCAACACAGCTCTCCCCCTCGCACGGCGACGTGCGCACGTTCTCTCGTGCAGATCTTGCCGCCCCCGCACGGCGCTGGTCATACGCCAGGGGGACGCGGGCAAGTAAACGCCACAGGAAGCGGGACGCGCCACTTTGTGGCCGGAACACGCTGCCTCAGGCGCCAGAGGCACCTTCGGCAGTCGCCACCGGGCGGGCAGGGTGCGGTATGCAGGAGCCATGACGAATCCGACGATCGCCGGGCTCCTCCTCGCCGCGGGCGGCGGGCGACGCCTCGGCGGCCGACCGAAGGCACTCCTGGATCACCAGGGGCGGCCCCTGGTGGAGCACGCGGTCCGCGTACTGCGCGAGGGCGGGTGCACGCGCGTGCACGTGGTGCTCGGCGCGGACGCCGATGTCGTACGGGAGAAGGCCTCGCTCCCCGGCTGCGTACTGATCGACAATCCCGAGTGGGCGCAGGGGATGGGTTCGTCGCTGCGGGCCGGGCTCGCCTCCCTGCGCGACACCGGGGCAGGCATCGAGGCAGATGCCGCACTCGTCTCGCTCGTCGATCAGCCCGGCATCGGCCCCACCGCCATGGCCCGCGTGTACGCCGCCTACCGCTCACCCGCCACCCTCGCCGCCGCCGCGTACGACGGAGAGCGCGGCCACCCCGTGCTCTTCGGCGCGGATCACTGGGCGGGCATCGCGGCGAGCGCGGTGGGTGATCGCGGGGCGCGCGCCTATCTCAAGGAACACGCCGGTGACATCGCTCTCGTCGAGTGCGGGGACGTGGCCCGGGCGTACGACATCGACACACCCGCCGACCTGGTCCACCTTGAGTGACCGGCATGGCACTCAGCGACACGTTCTGTCGACGAAGAGAATCTCGACGTCAACAGACGATTGAACTTCCACTATGAGGAAACTAGTATCCACTGTTCAGAAGCACCCGTTCCCTCAAGTGGGGCCCACGGCCGTATCTCGGCTCCTGTGGCACTGAGTGTCACTGCGAATGCCCGGCGGCCGCCAAAGCACCACTCGTGAAGCTCGCTGAAGGAAGTGACAGCTCATGTCCGCACCAGCGCAGTCCCCGCTGGCCATCGTCGACGCGGAGCCTCTGCCGCGGCAGGAGGAGGTCCTCACCGACGAGGCCCTCGCCTTTGTGGCCGAGCTGCACCGGCTCTTCACGCCCCGCCGTGACGAGCTCCTCAGCCGCCGCTCCGAGCGCCGCGCCGAGATCGCAAGCACCTCCACGCTCGACTTCCTTCCCGAGACCGCGGCGATCCGCGCCGACGACTCCTGGAAGGTGGCGCCCGCCCCGGCCGCCCTGAACGACCGCCGCGTCGAGATCACCGGGCCGACCGACCGCAAGATGACCATCAACGCCCTGAACTCGGGCGCCAAGGTCTGGCTCGCGGACTTCGAGGACGCGTCGGCGCCCACCTGGGAGAACGTGGTCCTCGGCCAGCTCAACCTGACCGACGCCTACGAGCGCAACATCGACTTCACGGACGACCGCAGCGGCAAGTCGTACGCCCTCAAGGACGCCGACGAGCTCGCCACCGTCGTCATGCGCCCGCGCGGCTGGCACCTGGACGAGCGTCACCTGCAGTTCGAGGGCACCGCGATCCCCGGCGCGCTCGTCGACTTCGGCCTGTACTTCTTCCACAACGCCAAGCGCCTCATCGAGCTCGGCAAGGGCCCGTACTTCTACCTCCCGAAGACGGAGTCGTACCTGGAGGCCCGCCTCTGGAACGACATCTTCGTCTTCGCGCAGGACTACGTCGGCGTCCCGCAGGGCACCGTCCGCGCCACGGTCCTCATCGAGACGATCACGGCCGCGTACGAGATGGAGGAGATCCTCTACGAGCTCCGCGACCACGCGTCGGGCCTGAACGCGGGCCGCTGGGACTACCTCTTCTCCATCGTCAAGAACTTCCGCGACGGCGGCTCGAAGTTCGTCCTGCCGGACCGCAACCTCGTGACGATGACGGCCCCCTTCATGCGGGCGTACACCGAACTCCTCGTCCGCACCTGCCACAAGCGCGGCGCGCACGCGATCGGCGGCATGGCCGCCTTCATCCCGTCCCGCAGGGACGCGGAGGTCAACAAGGTCGCCTTCGAGAAGGTCAAGAACGACAAGGACCGCGAGGCGGGCGACGGCTTCGACGGCTCCTGGGTCGCGCACCCGGACCTGGTCCCGATCGCGATGGAGTCGTTCGACGCGGTCCTGGGCGACAAGCCCAACCAGAAGGAGCGGCTGCGCGAGGACGTGAAGGTCGCCCCCGGTGACCTGATCGCCATCGACTCCCTCGACGCGAAGCCCACGTACGACGGTCTGGTCAACGCCGTCCAGGTCGGCATCCGTTACATCGAGGCCTGGCTGCGCGGCCTCGGCGCCGTCGCGATCTTCAACCTCATGGAGGACGCGGCCACCGCCGAGATCTCGCGCTCGCAGATCTGGCAGTGGATCAACGCGGGCGTCGTCTTCGAGGACGGCCGGACGGCGACCGCCGACCTGGCCCGCGAGGTCGCCGCCACCGAGCTCACGAACATCCGCGCCGAGATCGGCGACGAGGCGTTCGCGGCCGGCAAGTGGCAGCAGGCCCACGACCTCCTCCTCCAGGTCTCCCTGGACGCGGACTACGCGGACTTCCTGACACTCCCGGCGTACGAGCAGCTGCGCTGATCCGTACCCGGAAATGACCAGGCCCCCGGCACCGCACAGCGCCGGGGGCCTGGTCGTGCCCCGTAAGGGGCGCGGGGAACTGCGCGCCCAGCCACACACGGCCCGCACTACCCGATGTGCCGCGACCAATCCTGTTCAGCCGCGGGCTCCCCATGCAGATCGGGCACCCGCTTCAACCAGGCCGGACGCCCCTTCTCAGTAGCGGCGGCACGCCGTGCATCCGCGGCAGCCAGCTCACCCCGGCTGGGAAAGTCCACCGGCAGCCAGGCCGCAGAGGCCCTCGCGCGGGCCAGCAAGAAGGTGACGTACGCCTCCCGCACCTCATCAGGTGACGAGAACCCCGGCTCATCGGCGAGCCACGCGTCCGGCACGAGACCGACGATCCGGCGGAGCGCGGCCTCCGTCACAAGCGGCGCCAGCTCCGCATCGGCGGCGACCGTGTCGGGGGCGTACCCCCCGAGGGCGTGATGGCGGAAGTCGTACGCCTTGTCGGGCGCCGTCGCTCCCCAGCGGTGATGGAAGACCAGGGCCGCCCCGTGGTCGATGAGCCACAGCCTCGGGGGCTGGAGGCCGAACGTGGGCCAGACCATCAGGTTCGAACTGTGCACCGTGCGGTCGACGTTCGCGGTGAGGGCGTCGAGCCACACCACCTTGCCCGCTTCGAGCGGGTCCACGTCCAGCGCCTCGGGGGTGAAGTCCGCGGCGCCCGGCAGGAGGTCCATGCCCAGGTTGAGCCCTGCGCTGGCGTGCAGCAGGTCCTGCACCTCCTGGTGGGGCTCGTCCGCCGCGACCGCCGGGTCGAAGTGGACCAGGACGAGCTCGGGGAAGCGCAGGCCGAGGTGGCGGGCCAGTTCGCCGACGATGATCTCGGCGACCAGCGCCTTGCGGCCCTGCGCGGAGCCGGTGAACTTGACGACGTACGTACCCAGGTCGTCGGCCTCGACGACGCCGGGCACGGAGCCCCCGGTCCGCAACGGGTTCACATACCGGACCGCGGTGACTTCTCTGAGCACTTCCCCAGGTCTGAGCACTTCCCCAGGCTATATCTCGCCGTCACCTCGTCATCATCATGCCGCCGTCACCTCGTCGTCATCAGCCGCCCGAGCTGCCGGTGACCGGGCACTTCCGCGCTGCCTCGGCGGTGTCGTGGCCGACCTGGGCCGGGGGCGCGGGCGCGGGTGCGGGTGCGGGTGCGGTGCGGGTCCCCGCTCCCCTGCCTTCGCGTGCCGTCAGGCGCACCATGACGTCCTGCAGGGGGCGCAGCGAGATCACCGGTGAGCCGTACTGGAGGGAGTGGCCCGGGATCATGCTCAGCTTGAACCGTTGGTTGATCATCGTGACGATGGTCCGCAGTTCGAGCAGCGCCATGGTGTTGCCGATGCACTGGCGCGGCCCCGCGCCGAACGGGAAGTAGGCCATGCGCGGGCGTTCCTTCACGGCCTGCTCGGTGAAGCGGTTCGGGTCGAAGGCCAGCGGGTTGTCCCAGTGCAGCGGGTTGTGGTGGGACACGAGCGGTGACAGGAGGATCGACGAGCCTGCTTCGATGTCGTAACCGCCCAGGCTGTCCGCGTCGACGGCGGCCCGGGGGAAGATCCAGATCGGCGGGTGCATCCGCAGGCTCTCGTCCACCACCATCCTGGTGTACGTCAGCGCGTCCGTGTTCTGCCTGTCCGGCAGGCCGCCGCCCAGGACCTGAGCGATCTCCGCGTCCAACTCCTCCTGTACGGGCGGGTGGTTGGCGATCGAGAGCAGGGTCCAGCACAGCGACACCGCGGTCGTCTCGTGCCCCGCCAGGTAGATGGTCAGGAGCTCGTCGCGCAGCTCCTGATCCGTCCAGGGCTCACCGGTGACGGGGTCCTCGGCCTGCTCCATCAGGGAGATCAGCGAACCCTCGCCGGTGCGCCCGTAGCTCTCCCGCACATCGGCGACGATCTTGTCGAAGACGCGGTGGATGCGGGCGATCTTGTGCTTGCGGTCGGTCGGCAGCCAGGACGGCAGCATCTCGGACGGCGTACCGCGCCGGAACATCACCTCGACCACGTCGTCGACGATGTGCTTGAGCACCTTGGACGAGGGCTTGATGTCGTAGGCGAACAGCGAGCGGCTGAGCGTGATCAGGGTGAGCCTGAGCATCTCGGTCATCAGGTCGACGGGCTCGTCGCGCGCGGCCTTGGCCTCCCACTCGTCGAGCATCTCATTCGTGGCGGTGACGATGTTCGGAACGATGTCGAGGATGGTGTTCTTCTGGAACGCGGGCTGGACCGCCCTGCGGTGGCCGCGCCAGTAGTCTCCGTCCGAGGTGAGAAGGCCCTTCCCCATGACGACGCTGAACTGCTCGTACAGCGGGCCGCGCACGTAGTTCCCGTTGTTCTTCACCAGGACCTGCTGCACCGCGTCGGGCCCCGTGACCTGATGGACCGTCATCGGGCCGAGCCTCATGCGTACGGTCTCGCCGTAGTCGCGCTGCAGGCCCAGGAGGAACTCGGCGGTGTTGCGGCGCCAGGAACCGAGGCTGCCGAGCAGCGGGACTCCCTTGGGGCCGGGAGCGCGGGCGGCGCCGCGGGGCGTGGTGGCGGGGGCTGTGGTGGCGGTCATCGGCGTTCTCCTTCGTGACGGGGCTGCGGGGACGGTGGCGTTGTCCGGCGGGCTTCGCCGATCGGGGTGGCACCACGGGCGCCGCGGCGAGCCTCGTCGCGGGGCACCGGGAACACCCGCCGCACGAAGAGGTTGTCGAAGACGACGTCCGGGGCGAGGCGGCGCAGGAGAAGGGTGCTGCGGGCCAGGAATCCGACGGGCCTGCGGGCGCTCGGGCGGGCGCTGCGGACCGTCCGCTCCACCACCCGGGCGACGTCGTCGGCCTGGATGGCGAAGGTTCCTGCCAGACTGCGGCGGCTGCCCGTGTAGATGGCGTCGAAGTACTCGGCCGTGCGCTGGCGGAACGCGTCGTAGTCCTTGCCCGCGGACTTGAAGTTGGCCACGTAGGTGGCTCCGAAGTCGGTCGTGCGCACCGGTCCCGGCTCGATGAGGACGACCCGGACGCCGAAGTCCGCCACCTCCAGGCGCAGGGCGTCGCTCAGTGCCTCGACCGCGTGCTTGGACGCCTGGTAGAAGCCGCCGCCGGGGACCGCGTAGCGGCCGAAGATCGACGAGATGTTGACGATGGTTCCGCGCCGCGCGGCCCGCATCGCGGGCAGCACGAGCTGGCTGAGGCGGGCAAGCCCGAACACATTGGTCTCGAACTGCCGCCGCATGTCGTCGAGTCCGGCCTCCTCCACGACGCCCGACATCGCGTATCCGGCGCTGTTGACCAGGGCGCCGACCGAGCCGTGTTCGGCCTCGATGAGGTCGACGACCTCACGCATGCTCGCTTCGTCGGTGACGTCCAGGCGCAGCGTCCGGATGCCTTCGGCAGCCAGGGGGGCAAGGGTTTCCGGCCTGCGCGCCGTGGCGTACACGGTCAGGCCGGACCGGTGCATCCGCAGGGCGCAGGCGCGGCCGATCCCGGAGGAACAGCCGGTGATGAGCACGGGCAGGGGTGTCGTCATCCCACTCTCCTATTCTCCGCCCCGATCATCGGGGTATATCTCCGTTCGGGGCGCCGTGGTATCAATTGAAGCGTCAGCGGAAAACAATTCTGAGGGCTGTGAAAAAAGCGGCCCGCTTGTTCGGGAGGCAGTTCATGTATCACCGAATCGTCGCCGCAAAGCTCCGTAGCGCTTTTGCCGATATCAACGCCGGGAACTGGCAGTCCATGGTGGACACGCTGGCACCGGATTTCACTTACGTGTTCTACGGCGAGCACGCTCTCTCCGGTGAGCGGCACACGGTCGAGGCGATGAGCCTGTGGTGGCAGCGGGTGTTCAGGCTGATCCCCGAGGCCGGTTTCGAGCCGCTGGAGATCATCGTTTCCGGCGGCCCCTGGATGACCAAGGTGGCGACCCGCGTACGCATCGGCGGGCCACTGCCCGACGGCACGCGCTACGACAACGTGATGACCCAGTTCATGTATCTGAAGTGGGGCAGGATCACCGAGATCCACACCCTGGAGGACACCGTCGTCCTTCAGCGGGCACTGGACTCCATCGCCGCCTCCGGCAACGCGGAGGCACACGCCGAACCCATCACCGACGCGTACGCGCGCTCCGTCCACCAGGGCTGACGCCGCACGCGGGCCCCGGCACCATCGGGTGCCGGGGCCGGTGCCTTCACCCCAGGGCGCCCAGCTGCTTGGCGAGGTCGAGTCCGTCGAGGGAGAACCAGCTCTCGACGATCTTGCCGCCCTCGAAGGCGTCGATCACGATGCCGCTGACGGCGAACTCCCGCCCGATGGCCGGCACGCCCTCGTAGGGCTCCCCGGTGTGGGTGCCGCGCGCGGTGAACCGGCTGACGACCTTCTCGTCCTCCAGGATCCAGTCGTCGACCGTCACGTGGAGGTCGGGGAAGGACGCGCGCTGGAGCCGCACCCACTCCTTGAGGTGCTCGACGCCCTCCTTGCCGTTCGGAGCCGTTCCGTGGCTGATGTGCTCGTCACCGGCGCCCTCGTAGATCACATCGAGGTTGCCCTTGTTGAGGCACTCCTCGTAGTAGCGCTCCAGTACGGCCTTGTTCTCCAGAAGATTCGACATGTGCACCTTCCCTGATTTCCGTGCGGTGTATTTCTGTGTGCTGCGTTTCTCTGTGGCTTATTTCTCTGTGGCTTATTTCTGTACGGCGCACTTCCGCGCCGTATCGGGGGTCAACCGTTTCCGACCGGCCCGTTTCCGACCGGCCCACGCAGGCCAGAAACGGTCATGACAGGAGCCCCGGATTCCGAATTCTTCACTCTCCACACACCGAGGGTCGGATCCCCTTCGATGAGGGAATCTCCGCGCTCATCGGAATGGAGTGCGATACGGCCGATGACCAAGGGGTTCTTCGCGACCGAGACACCCTCGCCCTGACGGGCACAGGCCCGGACCACGTTCTCCAGCGCGGAGACGGAGAGTGCCGTGCGCGGCGCGTGGAGCGTCGCCCACAGATCGTTCGGGACGCACGGCCGCACCACGGCGGTCAGGCGGCCGTCCGAGCCCTCGGACCAGACGGCGGCGGGCACCACCGACGCACGCCAGCTCAACAGCGGCGGGCCGGAGCGCCAGACGGTCGTCGGCTTCACGTCGCGCCGCGGCGGAGTGGGTGAGCGGGTGTCGGCGGACTCGTGGACGACGCGCAGGCTCGCCTCACCGGCCTCGGGCCCGTCCCCGGCGTCCGGCACCCGCCGGAACCGCACCGTGACCACCCAGGTGTCCCCCTCGAAGGCGCCGCTCACCTCCCGCTCCCACACGGTCGCTCCCGCGTCGAGCCGCAGCAGGTCCAGCGGTACGACGACCTCCTCCAGGCAGCCGGCCCGCAGCACCCGGTAGTCCTCGGGGACGATCCACTCGGCGCCGCGCACCGCACTCTCCAGGAGAATGCTCACGGGGACGGCCGCCGTGCCGTCCACCAGGAAGTCGCCGAGGACCGGCGCCCGGTCGGGGTCGAACGTCACCCGCGACACCATGCGGACGTGCGGTTCGTACGTGGTCACCTCTCCGAGGTGGAAGATCCGCGGATAGGTGCCGGTGAAGCCGGGCAGGTCGGGCACGACGGGGTAGTCGGTCGCCTGGCCGGGGCTCATCGCCCTGCCGAGCGGCCCCACGAAGGTGACCTCCCCCTCGGATCCCGCCCGCAGCTCGGCCTGCCACTTGGCGAGTCCTTCGGTGATGTCGATGGCCGCCATGTAGCGCAGCGTCGCCGAGAAGTTGGAGATCAGACCGATGCGGTCCCAGGTCGGCCAGGCGAGCGTCATCACGGGGAAGTCCGCGCGGCGTCCCGCCCACCGGCCGAGCCGGGCAAGACCCTCGTTGGCCGCCGCGTACTCGAGCTGGCCGACCATCCCGCCGAGCCGCCCGGTGAGGGAACCGACGCTGCAGAAGAACTTGAGCCGGTGTTCCGGCAGTTCCCGCACTTCCTCGAAGAGGTTGAGGAACCCCCCGATCTTGGTGCGGACGGTCCGCAGGATCTCCTCGTCGCTCTTCTTGGGCAGCCTCGCCGCGGTGTCCACGCCCGCGTTGTGCACGACCCCGGTCAGCGCGTCGCCCTCACGCGCCAGGAGGGCGCGCACCTGCTCCACGTCCGTGAAGTCGCACCGGGCGTAGTCGACGCGCAGCCCGCTGGACCTGGCTTCGGTGATGTTGGTGGCGAGTTCCCACAGGCGGCGGACGCGGGCGATGTCCCGCCTGATCTCGGTCGGCGTCGCCCCCTGCCGCAGCCCGGCCCACAACTCCTTCTCGTACGCCTTGCGTTCGCTCTCGCCGACGCCGAACCACAGTTCGTCGCCGGTGGGGAAGTCCTCCCGGCCCGTCACCACGACCCGCAGGCCGTAGGTGGCGGCCAGCGAGCGGGCCAGTTCCCAGCCGATGCCCCGGCCGCCGCCCGAGATCAGTACACAGTCGTCGGGGCCCAGCGGGACGGCGGGCTCCCCGGCGTCCTTGGCGACGGGGGTGAGGGTCAGCCGCTGTCCTTCGCGGTGACCGACCTCCAGCTCGCCGGGCCTGCCCAGTTCGGCGGCGACGATGCCCGGCAGGTCCCGCACGGCGGTCAGGCTCGTGTCGACGACGCGTGCGTTGCAGTTCGGCAGTTCGCGGTGCAGCGTCTTCGCGAGACCCGCCCAGATGCCACCGAGCGGCTGTGCCAGGTCGTCCTGCGGGTGGTGGCCCATCCCGCCGCCCAGATAGGTCACGGCCAGGTAGTACAGGCGTCGCGCCGATGTCTCGGTGGACCAGTCGTCGTAGTGCTCGCGCAGTGCGGCCACCGTCTCCAGGAGTGGCTCGCGCCAGGCTTCGCCGGGGTCGGCGGAAGCGGAGTCGGAGGCGGAAGCAGAAGCCACGGTCAGGTCGACGATCGCGTCCACAGCACCGTCACCGGCCCCGGGGGCCGCCGGGTGACGGCGCACCAGGGCTCCGTGCCCGGTCAGTTCGCGCTCCACGGCTGCGGCGGTCTCCCGGTCGCCGCCGAGCAGCAGGACCCGCATCCCACTGAGCCGCGCGGGGTCGGCAGCGGGCGCCGGCAGGGCGGTGAGCTGCCATTCCATCCGGCTCACCGCCTGTACGGGGGCGTTGCCCGCGTCGTCGGCGGCCACCGGCGGGGGCGGCTGTTCGCGTACGGACGTCATGCTGCGATTCCTTCCTCGTCGGTCATGGGCGGCCGCTTCTCATCAGTCATGGGCGGCCCCGTCTCGTCAGTCACGGTCGGCCGCGACGGCCTCGCCGGTCCGGGCGTCGACATAGCCGATCAGCGTCGCCTGCATGTCCTTCATCTGCAGGACCATCCGGCCGTCAGGTCGGGACGCGACGAACCGGTTGTCGACCCGGTCCGCCGACAGGTCGAAGCCGGGCGGCGTGGCGTACAGCTCGATGTCCTCGTCGGATCCGGACAGGGACAGGTCGTTCGTGTCCTCGTACAGGTCGATACGGCGGATCGACAGCGGCGCCGCGACGGGGATCAGATGGCCGTCGACGAGATCGAGGACCCCGACCCGGGCCAGGCCGTCCAGCAGGATGCTGGGGACGGTGAACCGCTGCCACGTCGGGTCGTCGGCGGGCAGCGACAGGGCGTAGCGGCCCCGCTTGCCGTTGGGGTGGATACGGGTGTCCGTGGTCGACACGAACGGCCCGGTGAGCCGCACCGGCGAGCCGGGCTGGTGGTAGGGGTCGGGTACGGGGGTGTCGTCCGCGGTGTCCCACGCCTCCCAGTGCGGGGCGGCGGCAGGTGCGTCGGCGAGCAGGACACGGGCCGTGAAGTGCACCCGGTCCTTGACGAGTACGACGCCGGTCGGTGAGACCACGTCCTCGGTGATCCGCACCTCGACGGCGGTCGTGGAGCCGTCGGACGCGGTGATGTCCGCGTACAGCCGCTTGGGGGCCGTCGGCAGATCGCGGTAGACGCGCAGGAAGTGCTCGAACCGCAGGTCCTCGAAGGCGACGACGTGCTGGTCAGGGACCAGATGCCGGGCGGCCTCCGCGGCCATTTCCGTGACGAACGTACCCGGCAGGGTCGGCTCGCCGCGCACCGTGTGGTGTTCCAGATAGCCGTCGGTGTCCAGGTCGAAGCGGCACTCGAACTCGGCGGACGTCGCCGTCGACTCGACGACCCGGCGCAGGAAGAAGCCGGGCTCCGCCGCGTCGGCAGCCGTGTCACCGGCGGCCGGATCCTCCGTGAGGTAGCCGGGGTAGAACTCCTCGACGGTCGCGCGTTCGGCGTCCCCCAGGTGCACGAGGGATGCCCGCCGGACGGGCGCGTGCAGTTCCTGCACGAAGTGGTGGACGCCCTCGGCGACGGCCATGCTGCTGTAGGAACCGGCCCGCTCGTAGTACGCCTTGGTCAGTTCGTTGGCGCCCATGCCGACACCGGCCCACAGCGTCCAGCCGACGGTGAACTCGTCGAGCTCCGTGGTGGCGGCCGCGTAAGTGGCCGCGCTGCCCAGGAAGTCGTTGGCCGACGCGTAGTCGGACTCGCCGAGCTGCCCGAAGTACCCGAGCAGGGAGCCGAAGTTGCACCAGGTGCGGGGCGGGGCGTCGCGCAGCGCGTACTTCAGGTTGAGATACGACTCGACCTTCAGGTCACGGATGGAGGTGAACTCCGCGAAGTCCTTGTCCTTGATGAGCGCCGAGCGCTGCAGCCCGGCGGCGTTCACCAACAGGTCGATCCGCCCGTGCTCCTGGAGCACCGCACCGATGGCCTTCTCCACCTGGGCTCCGTCGCGCATGTCGCACTGCACGTAGCTGACCCGGCCCGCGCCGCTGTGCTCCGCCATCGCGTCGAGGTTGTTGCGGGCGTCCCTGGCGTTGAGCATCCGGTCGAAGGACTTGTTGAGGTCCGCGACCGACGGGGGCCTGCCCGCGCTCCTGCCCTTGCCCTTCGTCTTGCCCTTGCTCTTGGCCTTGGCCCTGGTCTTGGCGAGTTCCGCCTTGATGTAGGCAGCCCGGCCCGCCGCGAACTCCTCGTCGCTGCCTTCGAAGACCGACGGCGGGTAGCTGTCCAGGTCGTTGCTGCCGAACACATGGATACGGGGGCCGAACTCGGCGGCCACCGCCTTGAGCACCTCGGCGGTGATGCCCCGGGCGCCGCCCGCGACGACGACCACGGAGTCCCGGTCGAGCACTGCCGGGGTGGAGGCGTCAAGGGCGACCGGCTCGTCGTGCAGCCGCGGAGTGCGGCGCACCCCATCGGCGTCGACGACGACGGGGAAGTCCCGGTGCGCCCCGCTCTCCTCCTCCACGAGCCGTACCCCGTCGGCCACTTCGGCGGCCGAGGTGAGGAGCGCGAAGCTGGTGCTGCCGGTCAGTTCGCGTCCCGCGCTCTTGAGCAGGCCGGTGAACAGGCCGGAGTAGGGATGCGGGGTACCGCCGGGTACCGCGTCGAGGAACAGCATGACGACGGTGGACTCGGCCGTGGAGAGACCGGCGTGGGTCTGCTGGAGTGCCAGGTACGTCGCGTCGTGCAGGGCGAGCACGGGCGCCGAGCCCTCGGTGAGCGGCTGCCCGGCGGGCGCGGAGCGGCCGAGGCCTGACAGGACCCGCAGGTGCGTGACCGGTCGCCCGGAGTCCGTGAGGGCCGCGCGGACGGCGTCGGGGGTGATCTCGGGCAGGTGGTGCCAGCCGGGCCGGGGGGCCGCGAGCGGGGTGGTGGACAGCACGGTCAGCGCGGTGTCGGGGTCCACCGCTTCGGCCAGCGGGCCGGGTATGTCGGTGACGACGAGGGCGCCGTCCGGCAGGAACGCGATGGGCTCCCGCACCTGCCGGGCCGGTGTCTCGTCGAGCACCGGGATCTGGCGGCGCACCCGCAGGGGGACGCCTTCCCCGGTGTGGGTGTCCGAGACGAAGCTCGTCGGCAGAGTGCCGGTGACGCCTGCCCCACGTTCCTTGCCCTGTTCCGGGCCGGGGTCGGCGGGGCCGGGGACGGTGAGCCGCAGCCGGGCGCCCGGTGCGCCGCCTGTCTGGTCGCAGGAGACCTCCACCGTGCCCGCGGGCCCGTGCAGGGCCTTCAGCACGGCAAGACCTCCGGCGGCGCCCAGGTAGCGCGCGTGCTCGGGCTCCGTGCACCGCACGGAGTCCCTCTCGGATGCGGTGCCGGTCCGCGCGGCGGCGCTGCCGAGCGGCTCGTCGACGTACGCGAGGATCGGCAGGCCCTCACGCTGGGCCCGCTCCTCGGTGGCGAGGGCGAACAGGAAGGCGCCCTCGGCGAGTTCCTGCTCCTGCTCCGGGAGCAGGCCGCCGATCAGGGAGCGGTACTCGGGGAGGCTGTTGCCGTTGATGCCGCCGGCCAGCGCGAAGTCAAGCTCGCCGGTGCGCAGGTAGCGTCCGGCCGACGTGATCGACGACAGCGCGGAGGCGAATCCCGAGTCCATCGTCATGTTCGGGCCGTGGAGGTCGAAGTAGTTCGCCACGCGGGCGGAGATGATGTTGGGCATCTGCCCGGGGAACGCGTCCTCGTTGGACTCCGGGATCATCGACCTGACCTGCTCGCGCAGCCGCTCGAGGACCTGCCCGGCGGCCGGTGATTCGGCAAGGGGCGAGTCGGCGACGGCCTGCCCGATGTCGTCGAGGTAGCAGCGGTTCGCGTACAGCATGGCGGCCCGGGTCGGGCCCATGTGCCCGACGAACACACCGGTGTTGTCGGCCTGCTTGCCCCAGAACTCGGGCATCTGGTCACGGAGGCGGTGGGCGCACTGCAGGATCATCAGCTGGCACCGGTCCAGGGCCCTGATGGTCTTGGGCGGCAGCCTGACCTCGTTGAACGGCGGCGACGGGTAGGCGGCGCCGAAGCTGTCGAGCGGCGGTTTCCCGCCGGCCAGCCAGCCCGACACCGCGTCGCGGTCCGTCAGGCCCGGCAGGTGCGAGGACCAGCCGACGATCACCACCCGGCTGTCGGGATCCGGCTTCTTGGTCGCGGGGATCGTCCCGGCGGGAGCCTCCAGCGACTCCAGCGCCTTCGGCGACTCCGGCGACTCCGGCGACTCCGGCGCCTTCGCCTGGAGGGCTTCCGCCTGGGGGGCCTCTACGCGGGGCTGGTTCTCGGCGACGATCAGGTGCGCGTTGGTCCCGCCGAAGCCGAACCCGGAGACGGCGGCGAGCCGGGGCCGGTCACTGCGCCCGGACCACTGCTCCGCCTTGGACGGGATGTCCAGCTGTGTCTCGTCGAGGCGGAAGTCCGCACGGGGGTTGGTGAAGCGGAACTGGCCGGGGATGGTCTGCTTCTCAAGACCCTTGAGGTTCTCGATGAGCGAGACGACACCGGCCGCCCAACCCGTGTGCCCGATCAGGGACTTGTTGGAGGTGACCGCGGTCGCCCGTGCCGTGCCGAAGTGCTCCCGCAGGGTGGAGAACTCCGCGAGGTCACCGGCGGGGGTACCGGTCGCGTGCGCGTTGATCCAGTCCACGTCGTCGCCGTCGACGTCGCCGTTCTCCAGTGCGCGCCGCACGGCGAGGCTCTGGCCGGCCGAGTTCGGCGCGTAGATCGCCTTGCCCTTGCCGTCCGACGACGAACCGAACGCCCGCAGCACGCCGAGCACTTGGTCGCCGTCCTCCTGGGCCTTGCTCAGCCGCTTGAGTACGACCAGGGCGGCGCCGTCGGCGAAGATCACGCCGTCGGCCGCCTCGTCCAGGGCGTGCACCTCACCGCTCTTCGACAGGCCCTGGAGCTTGGAGAAGAGCACGGTGCCGCGCGGCGCCAGGGCGAAGGCCCCGCCGCACACCGCGATGTCCTGCTTGCCCATCAGCAGGCCCTTGGCCGCGATGTCGATGGCGTACAGGGACGAGGAGCACGCGGTGTCGACCATGTGGAGCTCGGTGGACGACGGCAAGATGCCCTGCATGGCCAGCTCTCCGACCCGGTGCGGCAGGAACCGGGAGGGGTTCTGGCCGCCGCGCCGGTAGCGGTCGGCGAGGGACGTGTCGATGCCCCCGCGCAGCTCTTGCCGCTCGTCGTCGGAGAGCGCCAGGTCGTCGATGATGTCGTGCGTCATCCTGCTGACGCTGTCGAGGACCCCGGCCTCCTCCAGGTGCTGGCTGCCGTCCGGGGTGTAGCCGACGACGAAGGAGCAGTTGTCGGTGTCGGTGCGGCGGACCCCGTCGAGTGCCTGGACCAGGCTGTGGCGCAGCCACTGGGTGGTGAGTTCCTGGTCGTCGGCGCTCCCCTCCATGCCGTCGAGGGCGCCCTCCGCGGGCTCGAAGCCGGTGATGAACACGCAGCGGTCGGCGTACGCCTTGTCCTCGGCGGCGGTGTCAGCCGAGTGGAAGCTCTCGTGCTGCCAGCGGTCCTCGGGGACCTTGACGAACAGCTCGTCCCCCGTCATGCGGAGCTTCCAGAACTCCTCGGGGCTGTTCGCCCCGGCGACGGCGAGACCCATGCCGACGACGGCGATCGAGTCGTCCCCGAACTCCGCCTCCGAGAGCTCCGGCTCCGAGGACTGCACATCCGAGAACTCTGGCTCCGCGAACTCCGCCTCCGAGAGCGGTACTTCAGCTGTCGGCTCCGGCGCACCGGCCGTGACCGACGACGCCTCCACGAGTCGGTCCTCCACGGGCCGGTCCTCAGCGGGAGGCGAGAGCAGCGCCGCGCCGAGCGTGAGACCGCCGTCGGCGAGGACGACCTGGCCGGTGATCCAGCGGGCGTCGTCGGAGGCGAGGAAGGCCACCACGGTGGCGAACTCCTCCGGCGTGCCGAGCCGCCCCCAGGGCGTCGCCCGGGCGATGACGTCCTGCATCCGGGCCGCGTCGGGGAACTTGTCCGCCACCTCGCTGCTCAGCATGGCCGCGGACGCCGTGTTGACCCGGATCCCCAGCGGCGCGAGCTCCACGGCCAGATACCGGGACGCGGCCTCGGCAGCGGCCTTCGCCGGTGCGCAGGCCAGGTAGTTGGCCATCACCATCTGGGAGCCGCCGAGTGCGGAGACCGTGACGATCGAGCCGCCACCGCCCCTGGCCATCAGCGGTGCGGCGGCGCGCGCACAGCGCAGCCCGCCCTTGTAGTTGATCTCGATGGCCTTGTCGAGGTGTTCATCGGTGACCGATTCCGGCGGCAGCAACGCGCCGTCGGCGGCACTGTTGACGAGGATGTCGAGCCGGCCGTGCAGCCGGTCGATCTCCGCGAACATCCGGTCGACCTGCTCCTGCCTGGCCACCGAGGCGCGGACCAGGTCGACCCGGTGGCCCTCCGCGGTCAGTTCGTCGCGGGTGGCCTTGGCCTGGTCGTGGGAGTGGAAGTAGTTGAGGACGATCGCGGCGCCGCGCGTGGCGAGTTCACGCGCGATCGCCTTGCCTATCCCCTTCGATCCGCCGGTGACCAGGGCCACCTTGCCTGTGAGGTCGTTCATGGAACACGTGCCCTTCTGGAGCCGGGAGGACGAGCGCGAGCAGCGGGACGTCAGGACCGTCAGCCCGCCGCGACCGCCTCCCGGCCGGACAGCTCCGAGACCACGAAGTCGACGATCTTGTCCATGGTGTTGTAGTTCTCCAGGCGGAAACCGGCCTCCCGCGTGGGCAGGCCGTACTGCTTGGAGGCGCGGGCGAGCAGCTCGACCTGCTTGACCGAGTCGACTCCCAGTTCGGCCTCCAGCTGGACGCCGTCCTCGAAGACCTCCTCGGGGTACTCGAGGGCCTCGGCGTACAGGGTCCGCAGCTCGGCGTGGATCTCGGCACGGTCCGGCGCCCCGGCGGACGGAGCCGGAGCGGAGGACGCGGCGGGAGCAGCGGCGGGCTGCGGGGTGAAGGAACCCAGGTCGTCGGCGATGCGCCGGAGCACGTCGTCGCCGTGCTCGCTCCAGTACGCCTCGAACACATCGGTGGGCACCGTGGGGGCGAGCAGCTCGGCGAGGCCCGGGGTCCCGGTCGCTCCGGCGAGGCCCGCGTCCCGCAGGATCCGCAGGGTGGCGTCGAGCGCGAGGCCGCCGTCACCGTCGATCGAGAGGGAGGGCAGGGCGCGTACGTCCGAGCCCTTGGTCAGCCGGACGACGAGCTTGGACAGCGCGGCCCGTCCGCCCGCTTCCACGAACGTCGTGACACCCGCGGCCTGGAGATGACGCACGGCGGCAGCGAACCGCACCGGGGTGACGAAGTGCTCGGCGAGGCGGTCGGCCAGTGCGTCGTCGGGCTCGTAGTACCGCTGGAGGATCGGCGAGTACACCAGGTGCCGCAGGGGGTGCTGGTCCAACTTGCCGACGTAGGCGGCGAATTCGGGTACGGCGGGGGCGAGCGCCGGGGTGTGGAAGGGGAAGGGGGCGTCGATCTCGATGGCGCCGATGCCCAGCTGTCCGGCGATCGCGATCACCCGGTCGAGCACGTCGCCGGGCCCGCTCACCACGGTCTGCTCGTCGTGGTTCTCGGTGGCGACGGCCAGCAGCGGGTCGTCAAGGAGGTCGAGGAGGCGGCGGGCCCGGTCGGCGCCCGCCGAAAGGGCCACCATGCGGCCCTCGATGCCGTTCTGCCGCTGGATGACCGCCACCCGCTGGGCGACGATCCGCACACCGTCCTCGACGGAGAACGCCCCGGCGGCGACCAGTGCGGTGATCTCACCGAGGCTGTGTCCCGCGAGGACGTCCGGACGCACTCCCTGCGCGTCCAGGATCTCGTACGAGGCCAGACCGGCGGCGTAGATGGCCACCTGGGAGGCCCATGCGTCGTCGTCGAGGAGTTCCCGCAGATCGGTGTCGTGGTCTCCGAAGAGCACGTCGGTTATTCGGCGCGAGAACAGGTTCATGGTCTCCGCATCGATACGCTCGAAGACCTGCCTGACCTGCGGGTACTTGTCCTTGGCCAGACGCAGGGCCGCGCCGTCGAAGCCGCCCTGGCCAGGGAAGAGGAAGGTGGTGCGCAGGTCCGTAGAGGTGTGGACGGTCATGATCGTGCCTCCATGCTGGTGGTGAGGGAGAGAGGTCGAGTGGGCGCGGGATCGCGATGGATACGGGGGCGGGGTCCTGCTCAGGCCAGGTACTGCCCCATGGGCCCGAGGTTCTTCGCCACGAGGCGGTCGGCCGTGCGGGTCGCGCCGGGCAGGTGCCGGGGCACTCCGCGCGCCAGCCAGCGCACCATGCGCAGTTTCCAGCCGGGACCGGCGCCGGGCTCCAGGTGGTCGAGCAGGGCGTGGATGCTGGCCGGTGAGTAGAACTCCGCCGGGTGGACCATCGTGGCGAACATGCCGACCATGTCGCGGCCGTGCGTGGGGCTGCGGTTCATGGCCTGGATGAACGCCAGTTCCTCCCGGGAGTGGTTCGCGATCGTCGCGTGGTCGCGGGTGTAGCGGTAGTGGCCGGTGACCAGGGCGTCGCGGTCGCGGGCGTACCCGGCGAGTGCGGCCTCCAGCGGTTCGGCGCCGGACAGGCCCGACTCGATGGCGGCGGCGAGGAGTTCGGCGCCGCGAAGCCCGTCGGTGATCCCGGCGGCGGTGATCGGGTCCCGGGTGTAGCCGGCGTCCCCGGCCAGGGCCCAGCCGGGGCCGTGCGAGCGGCGCAGGAAGTTGGGTACGGACCCGGTCATCCAGCGGTCGACCCGCTTGGTCGCGCGCAGCAGCTCGGCCCGCTCGGGGTCCACCTCGTCGAACGCGGAGATGACCGTACGGTCGCGGTCCTCGTCGCTCGTGGCCTTGAAGTCGGCCACCGGCAGGGCCACTCCGACGATGGTGAGCCCGTCGTGGGTCGGCCAGGTGAACGCGTGCTTGCCGGCGTGGCGGTAGGTGCGGACCCGCCCGTCGTGCGGCAGGCCCTCCCAGTACGACCAGTGGCTCTTGTTGAGTACCGGGTGGGCCTCGTACTTCGGTGCGTCGAGGAGTCGGGCCACGGTCGAGTTGGAGCCGTCGGCGCCGACCACGACGCGGGCGTGTTCGACGACCGGGGTACGGTCCGACGTCTCCCCCCGCACACCGGTCACCGTGCCCGCGTCATCGGTGACCAGCTCCCGGACCGAGACGCCGGAACGCAGTTCCGCACCGGCCTTGACCGCGGCGTCGAGGAGGATCTGGTCGAGCCTGCTGCGCTCCGGCGAGTACGCCTCGCCCACTCCGTCCACGGCGGGCAGCTGGGCCATCAGCTCCACCGGTCCGCTGCGCAGCCCGTACTCGGTGATGGGCGGGCAGCCGGTGGCCGTCAACTCGTCGAGCAGGCCCCAGCGTTTGAGGCGCAGGATGCCCGGCGGGTGGACGAGGTTGGTCGCGGCCGCCTTGCCGCCGGGGAACACGGCCCGGTCGAGCAGCAGGACCTTGTGGCCCGCCCGGGAGAGCAGCATGGCCGTGGAGGCGCCACTGATCCGTGCGCCGACAACTATTGCGTCGTACATCTCGACTCCCTGCCACTGGCTGGTCTACTGCGGGCGATTGCGTGCCGGGGTCCCGGGGGGCCGTCAGCGCTGCGAGGGCTCAAGGAGGTCCGCCTGGTCCGTCCTGCCGGTGTCGGGGCGCTCCTCTTCCTGCCACGCGGAGTTGTTCTCCTTGGACCGGCGCGGTGCGGTGAGGATGGCGACGCAGCCGAGGGCGGCGATTCCGGCGCCGATCCAGGTGGCGGGGACAAGTCCGTCCACGAAGTTCTGCGGCGACGCGTATCCGCCCTGCGCGGTGAACACCGACGTCAGTACGGCCACGCCGAGCACCCCGCCGAGCTCCCGGAAGGTGTTGTTGGCTCCGGAGGCGATGCCCTGGTCGCGCGGGGCGACGATGTTCATCGCCATCTCGGCGACGGGCGCGAAGAAGAGACCGAGCCCGATGCCGCCGAGCACGAGGCCGGGGACCTGGTCGGCGTATTCGGTGTGCACCTCGGTCACCATGGCGAGCCAGCCGAGACCGACGGCTTCGAACAGCAGACCCGCGGCGACCACGAGCCGGTTGCCAAGACGCCCGGAGAGCAGGGCGGTGAGCGGGGCGACAAGGACCGGCATCGCGGTCCAGGGCAGCATCCGCACACCCGCTTCGAGCGGCGAGAAGCCCTGGATGTTCTGCATGAACTGGGTCAGCAGGAACACCAGACCGAACATGGCGGCGAACATCAGCAGGCTGGTGGAGTTGACGGCGCTGAACGAACGGTTGCGGAAGAGCCGCATCGGCAGCATCGGATTGGGGGTGCGCAGCTCCCAGAGGACGAAGGCCGCGAGGATCACCACTCCGCCGATCAGGTAGGGCAGCACCTGGCTGCCGCCCCAGCCGTACTCGGTGGTCCGTACGAGGGCGAACACCACTCCGAACATGCCGAGGCTCACCAGCACGGTGCCCACCGGGTCGAGCGTGCTCTCCGGATGCTTGCTCTCGGCGAGCTTCCACAGGCTGAGGGCGAGGACCACCACGCCGATCGGCACGTTGACCCAGAAGATCCACTCCCAGGAGATCTTCTCGACGACGGCGCCGCCGATGAGCGGTCCGAGCGCGACGGCCAGGCCGCTCAGAGCACCCCAGATGCCCAGCGCGATGGCGCGCCGGCGTGGCGGCACGGCGACGGTGAGCAGGGTCAGCGTCAGCGGCATGACGATGGCGGCGCCGAAGCCCTGCACGGCTCGGGCGACGATCAGCTGCTGGGAGCTGTCGGCGAGTGCGCATCCCGCCGACGCCGCGGTGAAGACGACGAGCCCCACCACGAACATCCGGCGGCGGCCGAATCGGTCACCGGCCGCCGCACCGGCCATCAGGAAGACCGCGAAGGAGAGGGTGTAGGCGTTCACCGTCCACTCCAGGTCCTGCAGGCTCGTGTCGAGGGACTCCTGAATGGCGGGCAGGGCGGTGATGACGACCAGGTTGTCCAGCGCCGCCATGAAGACGGCGAGGCCGGTCACGATCAGGGTCCACACGGCATGGCCGCGTGAACTGGACCGACTCGACATAGAAATCCCTCCGAAGAGTGGAAGCGTGGGTGGCTTGGGGGGGGAACGGCCGTTCAGGCGGCCGGAACTGCGTCCATCGAGTCGAGCTCGTCGAGGGCCTCGCGCCACAGCGCCGCAAGCCGCTGGGCGCCGGGCAGCCTGCGGTCGTACAGGAAACTCACCTGCACCCGGGATCCGCAGGACAGGAGCGTCACCGACAGGGCGTTGCCCGGCAGGAGCACACCGAGCGGTACGGCGTCCACGACCGGGTCGTCGCGGAAGGAAAGACAGGCGGGAAGCGCGTAGTTGGAGGCGTACAGCGGTGACGAGCGAGGGCTGAGCAGACGCCTGACCGTCCAGCGGATCAGGGCCTTGGGCAGCAGGGCGACCAGGGCCCTGCTGGCAGGACGCAGACCGTTGGACCGCATCCGCTGGGTGCTGCCGACGAGCTGTGCGAACGCCTCGGCGGGCGGCACGCTCTGACCGGGCAGGGTGACCACGGTCGTCGTGAGGTGGTTGCCGACCGCGCCCTCCTCGCCCTCGTGCCGGGTGCTCAGCGGCATCCGGACGGGTACGGGCGACGTGCGGAACACCGAGCGCACGTCGCGCTGCCCGTCGCCCGTCGCGCTCCAGGCGGACAGCGCACCCCACAGCGCCATGAGGAAGGCGTCGTTGACCGTGCCGCCGAACCCCCTTCCCAGCTCGCTCAGTTCACGCCGGGTCGCGCTCGTGCTGCACATGGCCAGATGCTCCGGAGCGGGCGACTGGGCCCTGGGCCAGAGCCTGCCGGGCGCGAGACCGCGCGTCATTCCGGCGCCCACGCTGAGCGCACCATGAAGCAGCTCACGTGGTCCGGCGGTGAACAGCGGCCCGGTGCGCCCGTTCCGCTCCCCGTTCCCGGGGGTGCGGTCCGGGTGCGGGGTGCCGAACAGGACGGCGGCGACGTGGGCCGCCCCCATCCCGTCCTCGAGGCCGTGGTGGACGCGGTAGCAGACGGCGTACTCGTCGTCGGAGTAGCCGTGCACGAGGTGGATCGTCCACAGGGGGCCGCTCTCGCACAGCGGCCGGCGCACCATGGCCGTGAGCACCTCGTCCAGCGGGGTGCCGGCCGGGAGCCTCATCTCCTGTACGTGGTCACGCAGGTCGAAGCCGGAGCTGGGGGCACGGAACGCGCCACGCCCGCCCGTCACCGCCCGGTGGGTGAGCCGGGGCAGGCCGGGCAGCCGCTCCGCCAGGTGGTCGTGGAGCTGCTCCAGCGAGGGGGCCTTTCCACGGAACCGCAGGAACTGCCCTTGGACCAGGCCGATGTCCTGGTCCATGTCCAGGAAGACCTCGTCGATCGGGTTGAGTGGATGTTTCACTATCCGCTCCCAGTCGAGTGTGTGGGGGAATCCGGCGTCGGTACGGCGGCTCACGCCGTGGCCCGCAGGCTCATGCCGTGGCGCGGGCGCGGCCCGCGGGGCCCGGCCGGTGTCTGCCGGCGGAGCGCCAGGAACCGGCGGGACGCGTGCGGCCACCGCCCTCCCAGCGGGCGTGCACGGGGTCCGGCGTGGGCGGTGCGGGCACGTCCGCCTGTTGGGCCGTCTGTTGGGCCAGGGCCCTCAGGACGGCGGTGACGGCGGCGAGTTCGAGGTCGTCGGGGCGTCCTCGTACCACCGTGAGCGCGGTGTTCCGTGTGCCCGTCATGCGGGCGGGTTGCCGTGCTTGCGCGACGGCAGGTCGACGTCCTTGGCACTCAGGACACGCAGCGCCTCGATGAGGGACGAGCGGGTCAGCGCGGGGTCTATGACGTCGTCGACGAGTCCGCGTTCCGCGGCGTAGTAAGGGTGCATCAGCTCTGTCCTGTACTCCTTGACCAGCTGGGTCCGGGTCGCCTCCGGGTCCTCGGAGGCGGCGATCTCCCGGCGGAAGACGACGTTCGCGGCGCCCTCGGCGCCCATCACCGCGATCTCGTTCGTCGGCCAGGCGTACGTCAGGTCGGCGCCGATGGACTGGGAGTCCATGACGATGTACGCCCCGCCGTAGGCCTTGCGCAGCACGAGGGAGACGCGCGGCACGGTGGCGTTGCAGTACGCGTAGAGGAGCTTCGCGCCGTGCCGGATGATGCCGTTGTGCTCCTGGTCCACGCCGGGCAGGAACCCCGGCACGTCCACGAGGGTGACCAGCGGGATGTTGAAGGCGTCGCAAGTGGTGATGAACCGGGCGGCCTTCTCCGAGGCGTGGATGTCCAGGGCGCCCGCCAATTGCGACGGCTGGTTGGCGATGACGCCGACGGGCCGCCCGTCCATCCGGGCGAGGGCGCAGATGATGTTGCCCGCCCAGCCCGCGTGCGTCTCCAGGAGTTCGCCGTCGTCGACGATCTCCTGGATCACCGCGCGCATGTCGTAGGGCCGGTTCCCCTCGGCGGGGACCAGGTCGGCGAGCGCGTCGGTCCTGCGGTCGGCGGGGTCGTCCGTTTCTTGGGACGGCGGCATCTCCCGGTTGTTGGAGGGCAGCAGCGACAGGAGGTAGCGCACTTCCTCCAGGCATTCGGCCTCGTCGTCGTAGACGAACGCGGCGACGCCGGAGACCGTGCCGTGGACGTCGGCGCCGCCCAGGCCGTTCTGGGTGATCTCCTCCCCCGTCACCGCCTGGACCACGTCGGGTCCTGTGATGAACATCTGGGAGGTCTCGCGGACCATGAAGACGAAGTCGGTCAGGGCGGGCGAGTAGGCGGCGCCGCCCGCGCACGGGCCGAGCATGACGCTGATCTGCGGGATGACGCCGGAGGCCCTGGTGTTGCGCTGGAAGATGCCGCCGTACCCGGCGAGCGCGGAGACGCCCTCCTGGATACGGGCCCCCGCGCCGTCGTTGAGCGACACCAGCGGGGCGCCCGCCTTGACGGCCATGTCCATGATCTTGTGGATCTTCGTGGCGTGCGCCTCACCGAGGGAACCGCCGAAGATGCGGAAGTCGTGGGCGTAGGCGAAGACGGTGCGTCCGTGGACCGTTCCCCAGCCGGTGACGACTCCGTCGGTGTGGGGCCTGCGGTTCTCCAGGCCGAAGCCGGTGGCGCGGTGTCGGCGCAACTGCTCGACTTCGGTGAACGACCCCTCGTCGAAGAGGAGTTCCAGACGTTCACGGACGGTCAGTTTGCCCCGGGCGTGCTGCTGCTCGGTGGCGTGGGCGCCGGGCCCCTCCTCGGCGGCGAGGCGGATGGCGCGCAGGGTGCCGATGCTGTCCGGCGTGCCGGTCCTGGCGGGCTCGGGCGGATGCGCCGCGAGGGGCTTCGTCGGGCTCTCGGCGAGAGCGGCGGTCTTGGCCGGCATGGGCGTGTCCTTTCTCCGTCACCACGAAGGGGGAGAGCAGCGGGTCCACGGAAACCGGGGTTTGCGCGGGCGCGTCTCCGGAGAGTCTGGAGAGTTTGGAGAAAAACCGGGCCCGTGGCCTCGCGCTTTTCCTTCCAGAAAAACTATCCGGCATTCTTTCGGCACGGAACTGCACTTTGGTACAGGCGCCGACCGGAGAAGGCGACAAGGCCTGCTTGCAATCTGGATTCAACGTCCAATTTACTCAGCACCTGCGCCACATGAAACTTGACCGTTCGCTCGGCGATGTCGAGTCGCCGCGCGATGCTGCGGTTGGAACAGCCCTCACCCAGCAGCTGGAACACTTCGGCCTCACGTGCGGAGAGCAGTGGAACTCTCCTCAACTCGGCTTGCCACATGGCCTGTTCACCTGTGGCTTGTTCACCCGAGACCTGTTCACCACGGCCCTGGCGGACGGGACAAGCACCTCCCGCCCCGTCTTGCGACGCGTGCGGACGGACAGCGACTGCGCGGACCAAGACAACCCCCCTGACGGCGAATCCGGAACACGAGCACTCCGGCTTTCCACGTCCCGAGTATTGGCCACCGGCACCTCGGTTTGTCAAGAAAGGCCATCCCTCTCCCGCAGGGTGAGAATGCGAGCGAGGTGAATCCCGGCACGTGAGAAACGGCGACCGTTTCTCACGTGCCGAGATGCGGATATTGCGTGAACGCCGTGCCACCCGCGGGATACCCGCCCGGCTATTTTGTTGCGGCGAGATGACGCGGGGGTTTCGGCGAAAGGAGCGCCGTAATCAGAAGGAGCTGGGAGTCTGCGCCGACCAGGCGCCGCCGCCTGTCTCGGTGAACACGCCGGCGGCCTCCTTCATGGCGATCAGAACGCCGACCGGCCACTGCGGCATGGCGTCCTTGGGCTTGAGCACCGCGACGGAGCCCATGATGAGCCCGTCCCAGCGGACCGGCGCGGCAAGTCCGTTCCAGCCGGCGGCGCACTCCTCCGAGTCGGTGGCCACTCCCTGCTCGCGCACGGACTTGAGGGAAGCGAGCAGGGCGCCTTCGTCCCGGAACACCCCCGGGCCCGCCTCCACGGGAGGCGGCTCCGCGAGGACGCCCTCCTGGATGACCTCCGGCAGGTGGGCGAGGATCGCCCGCCCGCAGGCGCCCGTACGCAACGACTGAAAGACCGTCAGGAGTGCACGCCGGCTGATGCCCAGCTCCGCCAGGTCGGAGTCGCCGACGGCCATGTCCAGGCACTGCTTCCTGGCCCCGCCGAAGGGGGCGAGGCCGAAGAGGAACACGAGGCCCCCGTCGGTGGCCTTGCGCAGGCTCTCCAGTACCTCGTGCGTCACATCGGTGTTGGGTGCGTGCGTGAGGGCTTTCAGACCCAGCCGCGCGGCACCGGGGCCGAGCCGGTACAGGCCGCGCCCCTCACGGACGAAGATGCCGTCGTGAATACCGGACTGCAGAATGCGATGAACCGTCGAGTCGTCGAGGCCGGTCGCCTCGGCCAATTCCCCGGGGCCGTGCACCTGCCCTTCGAGCTCGGTGAAGGCACTCTGGACCCGGAAGACCCGGACGGCGTGATTGCTTCCTTGATTACCGTTCTTGGCCATGTTCCCCGTTCCCCTGTTGGGGGCGCCCTGGCTGACGCCACCGCCCACGCCAAAAGACGACATGGACCCTTACGACCCTAGTGCCGTGCGCCCGGGATGCTCGACTGGCCGATCATGAACACTGCGGCACACGCGTTAGGACGTTCGGAGGAGACACACGGGGGCCGCCCCGGTGTGTCCGGAACCCGGATACGGCCGGAACCCGGTTTGGCCGGAACCCAGTTGCCGGCCGGAACCCGGTTGCGGTGGGACCCCCGCTACGGCGGGAATCTGGTCACGGCGGACTCAGGACGCGCGCAGCGCCTTCGCGAGCACTCCCTCGCCGGTGAGATCGATGCGGCCCGCCCGCACGCCATCGCCCACCGTGAGGACTCCCCCGCTCACCGCCACGCACGTCTCGGCGTCCATGACCACGCGGGCGTCCGGTTCCACGGGCGCCGGGCCGTCGCCGTAGGACTCCTCCGCGCCCCCGAGCCGTACGTGGAACTCCCCCTCGTCGAGCCGTACTTCCACCACGCCCTCCACCCCGAGCCCCGCCAGGCCGCGCAACAGCGGCAGCGCGAACCAGTGGGCGCGGACCGCGTCGGTCGGCGCCCGCTCCTGGAGGGCGGGCGCACCCCACGCGGCGAGTGCCTGCAAGACCGGCAGCAACTCACGGCCCCGCTCGGTCAGTTCATAGACGTACGCCGCCGACGGCGGGGGGAGGCGGCGGCGCGTGGCCAGGGCCTCGCGCTCCATGTCCTTGAGCCTGGACGCCAGGACGTCCGTGCTCACGCCCGGGAGATCGGCGTGCAGGTCGGTGTAGCGGCGGGGGCCGACCAGGAGCTCCCGGACGATCAGCAGGGTCCAGCGGTCACCCACGGTGTCGAGGGCACGGGCGGCAGCGCAGTACTGGTCATAGCTTCGGCGAGGCCTGGGTGCAGGTGGCATGCGACTCAGTCTATGCAAGTTGTTGGACTTTCCAAGCCCCAGCTTGGTAAAACCAAGTAACTCACGTCACGGGAGGCACAGCGCATGGAGTTCCGGCAGTCCAGCAAGCTCAGCGAGGTCTGTTACGAGATCCGGGGGCCGGTCATCGAGCACGCCGACGCCCTGGAGGAGGCGGGCCACAGCGTCCTGCGCCTGAACACCGGCAACCCCGCGCTCTTCGGCTTCGAGGCGCCCGAGGAGATCGTCCAGGACATGATCCGGATGCTCCCCCGGGCGCACGGCTACACGGACTCGCGCGGCATCCTCTCGGCCCGCCGCGCCGTCGCCCAGCGCTACCAGGCGCTCGGCCTCGACGGGGTCTCCGTGGACGACGTCTTCCTCGGCAACGGCGTCTCCGAGCTGGTCACCATGGCCGTCCAGGCCCTCCTTGAGGACGGCGACGAAGTCCTCATCCCCGCCCCGGACTTCCCCCTGTGGACAGCCGTGACAACCCTCTCCGGAGGCAAGGCCGTCCACTACGTGTGCGACGAGTCCGCCGACTGGTACCCGGACCTGGACGACATGGCGTCGAAGATCACCGACCGGACGAAGGCCGTCGTGATCATCAACCCGAACAACCCCACCGGCGCCGTGTATCCCAAGGAGATCCTGGAAGGCATCCTCGACCTCGCGCGCCGCCACGGCCTGATGGTCTTCGCCGACGAGATCTACGACCAGATCCTGTACGACGACGCCGTGCACCACAGCGTCGCGGCCCTCGCCCCCGACCTCGTCGTCCTGACCTTCTGCGGGCTCTCGAAGACCTACCGCGTGGCGGGCTTCCGCTCGGGCTGGCTGGTCGTCACGGGCCCGCAGCAGCACGCGAAGAGCTACCTGGAGGGGCTGACCATGCTCGCCTCCATGCGCCTGTGCCCCAACGCCCCCGCCCAGTACGCCATCCAGGCCGCGCTCGGCGGCAGGCAGTCCATCCGTGAGCTCACCGTTCCGGGCGGCAGGCTGTACGAGCAGCGCGACATGGCGTGGCGGAAGCTGAACGAGATCCCCGGCGTCTCGTGCGTGAAGCCGAAGGGCGCCCTCTACGCCTTCGCGCGCCTCGACCCCAAGGTCCACCCCATCCACGACGACGAGAAGTTCGTCCTCGATCTGCTCCTCCAGGAGAAGATCCAGGTCGTCCAGGGCACCGGCTTCAACTGGCCGCGCCCCGACCACTTCCGCATCCTGACCCTCCCTTACGCTGACGACCTCGACGCGGCGATCAGCCGCATCGGCCGCTTCCTCAGCGGATACCGCCAGTGACGTCACCGTACGACGGGGGTCGTGTGTCTCTCTGTTCCGCCTGCCAGGTACCTTCCCTCACCCAGTTCGCCTCGCCCGACCTCGTCGAGCGCATCGTGTACGGCGACCTCGACCCCGCTGCCGACCCGGCCTGGGCGGAGTCGGGCGCCGTCACCCTGGAGGACTATGCGCGCTGGTGCGGCCACCTGTGCGGTCTGACGTGCCTGCGGATGGCGCTCGGCCCGTCCGCGCCCTCGCTCTTCGAGCTGCGGGACGGCGCGCTGAAGTACGGCGCGTACACGCAGGACGCCGACGGCGCGATCCACGGGCTCATCTACGCCCCCTTCGCGGAGTACGCGCGCGAGGTGCACGGCGTCAATGCCACGGTGCACCGGCACCTCACCGTGGAGGAGATCACCGGACTGCTCGACGAGGGCCGCTCGGTCATGGTCTCCGTCCACTTCGAGATCCGCCGCCCGCACCGGCCGTCGCCCGGCCGGGGCGGCCACCTGGTTCTTGTCACCGGGCGTTCCGCGGACGGGGGCCTGCACTTGCACAACCCGTCCGGGATCGATGCCGGGACGCGGATGGCGGACATGGCGCTTTCGGACTTCGAGCCGTTCTTCGCCGGACGCGGAGTGTCACTTCACTGACAGAGGGTCATCCTTCCTGCCAGGATGGCGCGATGATGCGTGGAGGCAGAGTCGCTGTCGTGGGCGGGAGCATCGCAGGATGCGCCGCCGCACTCGCCGCGTACCGCGGGGGCGCCGACGAGATCACGGTGTACGAGCGGGCCGCGGGTCACCTCGCGGACCGCGGTGTCGGGCTCGCGGTGCACAACTCCCGTTACGTGGAGCTGGACTCCGCCGGGTATCTGGACGCGGACATGCCGTGGGTGCAGCTGGAGCGGCGCCGCTGGTACGTGCGGGACGGATCGGCCGCGGGGCCGCTCGGCCACTCGATCGGGGCGATGCCGTTCCCTTTTCGTACGTACAACTGGGGCCCGCTGTGGCGTGAGTTGCGCGGCCGTGTGCCCGATTCCGTCGTCTTCCGGTCGGGCGTGACGGTGGAGGAGGTGCGCCCGGGGCGCGAGGACGCCGACGTGGTCACCGCCGAGGGCACCGAGCGCGTCGACCTCGTGATCGGCGCCGACGGCTACCGCTCCGTGGTCCGTTCGGCGGCGTTCTCCTCCGTGCGCCCCGCGTACGCCGGGTACCTCGCCTGGCGCGGCGCCTTCCCCGCCGACCGGCTCGCGGACCCGGAGCTGTGGGCGGTGGAGGACTGCGCGTACGTCGTCTTCCCCGGCGGCCACGTCATCATCTACCGCATCCCGGACGGCCTCGGCGGCCACCGCGTCAACTGGGTCCTGTACACGTCGCCGCCGCCGGACCTCGATCTGGGACTCGGCCTCGACCTGCGGCTCACCGGCCCCACGAGCCTGCCGCCGGGCGGGCTCACGGAGGCGCTCTCCACGCATCTCACGTACGTGTGCGACGAGTTGCTGCCGCCCTACTGGGGCGACCTCGTCCGCACGACGACCCCCGACGAGCTCTTCCTCCAGCCGATGTACGACTTCACCGCGCCCCGCTACACCACGGGCCGGGTGCTCCTGATGGGCGACGCCGCCACTGTCGCCCGGCCGCACACCGGAGCGGGCGCGGTCAAGGCGCTGCAGGACGCGACGGTCCTGGAGTCCGCCTTCGCCACGGCCACGACCTGGCCCGACGCGCTCGACACGTACGACACCGACCGCACCGTCGCCGGCGGTGCGATGGTCGATCTCGGGCGCCGCCTCGGCCGCGCGCTCGTCGAGGAGACTCCGTCCTGGCGGTCCATGGACCAGACGGCCCTCGAGACGTGGTGGAAACAGGCCGACGGTGGCGGAGCGTTCGGGGGACGCGGACTGACGCGGTGAGCTGACGCGGCGTCGGCTGATACCCACCTGCGGGTTTGGGTATGCACGCCAAGATCAATAAGATTCCGCGATGATCACAAGACAACGGCTGGCGGCCGGGGCTCTCGCCCTGCTCGCCGCCATGACCGCCGGGCTCGGCACGGCGGGCCCCGCGGCCGCCGAAGCCGATGAACCGGCACAGCCCTCACCCAAGGTCGAGCTGGTGCTCGACGTCAGCGGTTCGATGCGGGCCCGCGACATCGACGGCAAGTCCCGGATGGCGGCGGCGAAGCAGGCGTTCAACGAGGTTCTCGACGCCACGCCGGACGAAGTCCAGCTCGGCATAAGGACGTTGGGCGCCAACTACCACGGCGACGACCGCAAGACGGGCTGCAAGGACACCGAGCTCCTCTACCCCGTCGCGGAGCTCGACCGCGACAAGCGCACCGAGGCGAAGACCGCGGTGGCCACGCTCGCGCCCACCGGCTGGACGCCGATCGGCCCCACGCTCCTGAAGGCCGCCGACGACCTCAAGGACGACAACACCGAGCGCAGCCGCCGTATCGTCCTCATCTCCGACGGCGAGGACACCTGCCAGCCGCTCGACCCCTGCGAAGTGGCCCGCAAGATCGCCGCCGAGGGCATCCACCTCACCGTCGACACGCTCGGCCTCGTGCCGGACGCCAAGACCCGCGACCAGCTGAGCTGCATCGCGGAGGCCACCGGCGGTACGTACACGTCGGTGCGGCACACCGATGAACTCTCCGGCCGCGTCAAGCAGCTGGTGGACCGCGCGGCGGACCCCGTCGCCACCCCGGTGGCGGCGAAGGGCGCCGCTCAGTGCACCGACGCCCCGCAGCTCAAGGCGGGCGTCTACACCGACCGTGAGAAGTTCGGCGAGCACCGCTGGTACCGCGTCGACGTCGAGCCCGGCCAGGAGCTGCGCGCTTCCGTCAGCGTCGGCGCCGACCGCGCGGTCAACCAGGACTACGGCGTACTGCTGCGGGCCTCGACCGTGCACGGACGCGAGATCGTACGGGGCTCCGAGGCGGGTGACGGACGTACGGACGTGATCTCGACCGGCCTGCGCTATCCGAAGCCCGAGGGGGACGACGAAGAGAACACGGACGGGGGCGAGCCCGCCGCGGAGACCGTATGTCTCCAGGTGAGCAACTCCTTCTCGGCGCCCGCCTCCGTCAAGACGGCTCCGGGTCTGCCCGTCGAGCTGGCCGTCGACCTGGTGGACGCGCCCGACGAGGCGTCGGACGTGGCGTCCTTCGGCCTGGGCAACGGCTGGTGGCTGCTCGGCGCCCTGATCCTCACCGGCTTCGTCGCCGGTCTGGTCTGGGGCTGGGTCTCGCGCTGGCGCTTCGCGGTCTGGAGGACCAACTGATGCGTACGACACGTGTGTTGAGCCGGGCCGGGCTCCTTGCGGGGGCCGCGCTGCTCGCTCTGTGCGGGACGGCGGGGGCCGCCATGGCCGACTCCGGTGACGACGAGTCCACCGAGCCGACCGAGGCCGGTACGTCCTTCCGTACGGCGACGGCGATCCAGCTGGACCAGGAGGCCACCGCGGAGGCGTCCACCGGCGACTACCTGTACTGGTCGTTCCCGGCGGACGCCGGACAGCGCCCCACCGTGCACGCCACGGTGAAGCTGCCCGAGGGCACCGCCCGGCACGGCGACTCCACCTGGCAGGTGGACGTCTACGACGGGCTGCGGCGCCATCAGGCGTGCCGGTTCGGCGCGCAGACCAGAGCAGCGGCGCAGGACGCCGCCACGGTCGAGCTGTCCTGCACCCTGCGCACGGTGCGGGGCTGGGCGGAGCCGTGGGCGAACGACCCGCTGCCCGGCACGTACTACGCGCGCCTGACGGTCACCGGCCTCAAGGCGGACGACCTGGGTCTGCCGATGCGGGCCGGGGCGTTGGTCACGTCGAGCGACGCGGGCGGCGCGATGGCGGTGGACGGCTCGCTGGCGAAGCCGCTGGTGCCGGGGATCGGCACGAAGATGGAGGCGGCGTCCAGTGAGCCGGAGGACGGCTGGTCGTCTGGCTTGTGGTCGTCCCGCTGGCTGTGGACCGCGGCCGGTGGTGTGCTCGGTGCCCTCGCGGGCATCGGGGGGTACTGCTTGACGCGCGGCTCGGGCCGCCCGGCGCGCGTACCTGCGGGGATCTAACCTCGGTGGTGGCCGGACCGGGTCTTTTGGACCGGTCACCACCGACAGACAGGAAGTTGCGCACCATGGGTGATCTGCTCCTCGTCCGGCACGGCGAGACCCAGTGGTCGCTGTCCGGACAGCACACGAGCTGGACGGACATCCCGCTCACCGAGAACGGCAGGGAGCAGGCTCGGGGGCTGGCGCCGCTGGTGGGGCGGTTCCGGATCGGGGCGGCGTTCGTGAGCCCCCGGGAGCGGGCCCGGGACACGGCGGAGCTGGCCGGGTTCCCGAACGCCTTCGTCGACGCCGACCTGAGCGAGTGGGACTACGGGGCGTACGAGGGTGTCACGACGGTGGAGATCCACCGCACCCGCCCCGACTGGTATCTGTTCACGGACGGAGTGGCCGCGGGCCCCGCCGAGCACCCGGGTGAGACTCCGGAGCAGGTCGGTGAGCGGGCCGACCGGATGCTGGCCAAGGTCGACGCGGCTCTCAGCAACAACGAGGGCAGTGTGGTGCTCTTCGCCCACTCCCACTTCCTGCGGGTCCTGACGGCTCGGCGCCTCGGGCTCCCGGCGTCCGGTGGGGCGTTGTTCCAGCTGGCGACGGGGACGGTGTGCCGCCTCAGCACGGAGCACGGCCGCCCGGTGGTGGCGAGCTGGAACATCCGCCCGTGAAACCAGGCAGACTCTGTCTCATATAGCACTCTCATCATTAAGAATGGATCACGAATGATCACGCTCAAGAAGGAAGACGGACCGGCTGATCTGGGCGGAGTGACCCACCTGACCATAGGGGTGTCCTGGGACCCGACCGTGGGCAGCAGCGGCGGCCTGATGGGCAAGCTCCGCCAGAAGACGGGCACCGACCTCGACCTGATCGCCATCGCGATGGCGGGTGCGGACCCGGTGCGCCTCGCCGGTCTCGACTCGCTCGACCCGCTGGGCAACGGCTCGCTGGTGCACAGCGGGGACAACCAGACCGGCAAGGGCGACGGCGACGACGAGACGGTGACCGTCGAATTCCAGCGCGTGCCGGACAACATCACGTCCATCGTGTTCGTCGCCGCCGCGTACAAGAAGCGCAGCGCCTTCCAGAACGCGCGCAACATCAGCTTCAAGGTGTACGACGCCACGGGCGGCAGCACCCAGCAGGTCGCCGACATCTGGCCGAGCCTGCTCACCAACGACAACGGCTGCGCCGTGGCCAAGGCGATGCGGGACGGTGGGAGCTGGAAGCTCCAGGTCATCAACGAGACCGGGAAGATCAAGCAGGGCGACGAGCAGGCCCTGATGCGTTTCGCCATGAGCAAGTAGCGGGAACTGCGGGGGGAACTGCGGAAGTCCGGGTCGGCCGGGGAGACCGGCCGACCCGGTCGAGGACCTGCCTCGGGTTCGACACGCACTCCGGTTCGGCACGCACTCCTGTTGGACACACACCTCGGCTCGACACACACCCCGGTTCGACACACACCCCGAAGATCATCAAGACTTGCCGCCATGCGATACGGCGTTAACCTCCTCAATTTCGGCTCCGGCACCACCCCCGACTCCCTCGTCCGGCAGGCCACGGACGCCCGCGACATCGGGTTCGGCTTCGCGATGATCTCCGACCACATCACGGTCACACCTGACGTGCACTCGGTCTATCCGGCGCCGTTCTACGACCAGTTCGTACTCGCCGCGCACCTCGCGGGCCGCGTACCGGGACTGCGG
Organism: Streptomyces sp. NPDC031274; assembly: GCF_055570235.1. NCBI lineage: Bacteria > Bacillati > Actinomycetota > Actinomycetes > Kitasatosporales > Streptomycetaceae > Streptomyces > Streptomyces sp. NPDC031274. Next base: position 74,531 of record NZ_JBVIHP010000024.1, read on the forward strand.
CTCGGCACGACGATCACGGTGATCCCCTACCGCCACCCGCTCCAGACCGCCCGCCTCGCCGCCAACATCGACCAGCTGAACGACGCCGGGTTCATCCTGGGCGCCGGTGTCGGCTGGTCCCGCGCCGAGTACGAGGCCCTTGGCGTCCCCTTCGACGAGCGCGGCGCCATCACGGACGAGTACCTCGCCGCGATCCGCGCGTCATGGTCCCAGGAGACGACCTCGTTCCAGGGGCGCTACGTCGCCTACGAAGGCATCCACAACGCTCCCCTCCCCGCGGCTCAGCTGCCCGTCTGGGTCGGCGGCAACTCCCCCGCGGCCCAGCGCCGCGCGGCCCGCCTCGGCGAGGGCTGGCACCCGTTCATGCCGACGCTCGACGTTCTGCGGACGGCACTGCCCCGGATCGCGGCGGAGGCCGAGGCCGCGGGGCGCCCCGCGCCGGACCTCGTGCCCCGCCTCCAGCTCCGGCTCGCCCCGCAGCCGGACACGGCGGAGCGCCCCCTCGGGCACGGCAGCGTCGACCAGCTCCGCGCCGACCTGGAGACACTGGCCGGGCTCGGCGCCACGGACATCTTGCTCGACACCTACCCCGGTACGCCCGCCGAGCGCGGCACCGCCGACGACGACCGGCGCACGCTCGACCTCGTCGCCGAGAAGGTGGTCGACCTCGCCACGGGAACGGTTCGCTGAGGCGGCGGCCCGTCATCGACCGGCGTCCACCGGCGTCCACCGGCGTCCACCGGAAACTGAGGTCCCGGGGCCGTTGTCAGTGGCACGAGGCACTATCGGAACCAGGCGAAGAAGACCTGGGAAGAGGTGGGCTCATGACGAAGCCTCCGACGGCGGCTCAGCGGCGCGTCATCGAGGCCGCGGACCCGGCGACGGGCCGTCTCACCGGGAGCGAGGCACAGCTGGCGGGACTCGTGCGGCACCGCCTCGCCTTCCGGCACCCCCGGCCGCCGCACGCCTGTTTCCTGACGCCCGAAGGCCATCGCGTACGGGAAGAGGCCTGGCCGGGTCCCTCTGCCGAGGTCCCTGCCCCTCCCCCGGCCGCCCCAGCCGCCTCCGGCCTCTTCGCCGCCCGCACCGGCGCCGAGCCCCTACCCCCGCAGGACTCCGGGAGCCCGGCCCGCGCCCGCGACGTACGCAGCGCCTGGGAAGGTCTCCTGGAGATGCGCCGCATGACCAATCCGGACGGCGCGCGGGACCGCCCCTGCGCCTGGGAGCGGACGCATCTGGTGCAGGCCGCGGCGCTGGCGCTGGAGGCGGCGGGCTGTTCGCCGGGGCCCGAGGGCTATCGGGTGAGCGAGACTCCGCAGCCCGAGGCCGTCGCCGTGCGCGATGTGGCGCCCGACAGCCTTCGGGCATGCGCGAGCGCGCTGGAGGCCGCGGGGTGGCAGGTCAGCGAACACGCCGAGCGGACCCGCGGCGCCCGCTATCTCCTTGCCTCGCCGCGGAGGGGATAGCGGCTGGGGCAGCGGCAGGGATGGTCGGAGGGGCAGTGAACAGCAGGTATCCGTGTGGAACCGTCGAAGGGAATGTCGTGGCGGAGCCGTTTTCCGTGAGCATCAGTGTCCGTGGGTACGAGACGGACGCACAGGGTCACGTCAACCAGGCCGTCTACCTCCAGTACGCCGAGCACGCCCGCTGGTCGGTGCTGCGCGCGGCGGGCATCGAACAGGCCGATCTGCTGGCCAAAGGGGTGGGTCCGGTCGCCCTGGAGAACACCATCCGCTACTTCAGCGAGCTGCGCGCGGGCGACGAGGTGGAGGTGACCTGTGTGTTCGTGTGGGGCGAGCGCAAGACGTTCCGCATCGAACAGTCGATCCGCAAGGCGGACGGAACGGAAGCCGCTGAGTTGCGCTCCGTCGGCGGTCTCCTGGACCTCAGTGAACGGCAGATGGTGCGGGATCCGCGCGAGTACTTCAGGGCGCTGGCCGACGACCCGACGGTGATCGGCCTCTGAGCGGCCTTCGGCGAAAGGCGAGTTGAGGGTGCTGGTCGGGGACGCGGGAACTAGATTGACAGGTGATCGTTCTTTCAATCAACAAGCAGGCCCGTTCACCCACAGGAGGACCCTCGTGTCGGATCGCGACCCCCAAGCCGACGCCGCAGCGGACATACGCGCGCGCATCGACACCAGCACGCCGCACTCCGCGCGCTTTTGGAACTACTTCGTGGGCGGCAAGGACAACTACGAGAAGGACCGCGAACTCGGCGACCACATCAAGGGCATCCACCCCGGCCTCGTCGACGTGGCGCGCCTGAGCCGGCAGTTCCTCGGCCGCGCCGTCCGTCATCTCGCGACGGAGCAGGGTGTCCGCCAGTTCCTGGACATCGGCACGGGCCTGCCGACCGCCGACAACACGCACGAGGTCGCCCAGCGCGTGGCCCCGGACTCCCGGATCGTGTACGTGGACAACGACCCGCTCGTCCTGGCCCACGCCCGCGCGCTGCTCACCAGTACGCCCGAGGGCGTCACCGCGTACATCGACGCCGACCTCTACGACCCCAAGGCGATCCTGAAGTCCGCGAGCGCGACCCTGGATCTCTCCAAGCCGGTCGCGCTGATGATCCTCAACACCCTGGGCCACGTGGCCGATTACCAGCAGGCGCGTGATCTGGTGTCGCAGCTCATGGCGGGCCTGCCGTCGGGCAGTTACCTCGTGATCAGCGACAGCACCGCCACCAGCGATGGCATGATCGCGGCGTCGAACGCGTACAACAAGAGCGGCGCGATCCCTTACCACGTACGCGGCGTCGAGGAGATCGGCGGCTTCTTCGACGGCCTGGACCTCGTCGAGCCCGGCGTCTCCCAGGTCACCCGCTGGCGCCCGGAGGCCGAGGACGCGACGCCGGTAGACGCGTACGGCGCGGTGGCGCGCAAGCCGTAGCCACCCGTGCGCGCACGGAGCGGCGGTGCGGGGGCTGGTGCGGGGCAGCCGAGCAGGCGCAGACCGGGCAGCAGCACCGCGAACCTGCCCCGGCGGCGTGCGCCCGCCCGTTAGACCAGTTCAGGTAGCCGCCTTGCCCTGACGGCGGCCGGGCCATTACGGTCCGGCCAGCCGTGAATCTACGCGCGTCGCAACCGAGCGAGAGGTCCCTGACCATGCGTAAGACCGTCCTGACCGCATTTACCGTGATCGGCACGGGAGTTGCCGTGGCGCTCAGCACCGGGCTTTCCACGGCTCAGCCGAAGGCCGCCTCGTGGCAGCAGGTCGGGGACGACATCAAGTCGGGCATCAGCGGCCTCACCGTCACCTCGCGTTCGGGTGACAATCTGCGCACCCTCGTCGTACGCGACAACAAGGAGCCCGGCGAGAACCGCATCGCCGAGGTCACCTACCGCCCCGGCCAGGCAGCCGAGGTCTCGCCGATCTCCTGGCACGGCGGCGCCGAGCCCATCGACCTGGAGGCGCTCGACGCGGTGCCGGGGACGTCCGACGAGTTCGTGGCCCTGGCCAGCCGCGGGCTCGCCTATCACCTCAAGCTGACCGACGCCGGGGAGTCCGTGCAGGTCCTGGACATCGCCCCGCTGCCCGCGATCGGCACGGACGACAACTTCGAGAGCTTCTCGCTGACCTCGAGGCACGGGGAGACGGCGGCGGTCTGGGCGGACCGGGGCGAGGGCGAGGACCGCCCCGCGACGCTGTACGCGGCACCGTTCTCGATCAACTCCTACGATGAGGCGCAGTTCGGGCCGGTGGACAAGGCGACGTTCCGTGCGCCGTACCCGGAGGGGGACGTGCGCCACGCCTCGGACATCGAGGTGACCAAGTCGGGCCGCCTGCTGGTCAGTTCGGCGTCCGACGCCGGAGACGACGGTCCTTTCGACTCCGCCGTGAGCGACGCAGGCAAGCTGTCCGTCTCCTCCGACGGGAACGTACGGCTGTCCGTCGCCAAGTCGCCCGAGGTCCTGGAGAAGTTCGACGGCCACAAGATCGAAGCGCTGCGCTGCGCCCCCGGCTCCCACCTCGCGGCCCTGGGCACGGACAACGAGAACACGGGCGGCGCCCTCACCACGCGCCGCCTCTGCGACTGACCCCGGCGACGACGAACCCTTGACCTGTTCGACGCCTTCGGCAGCAAGGAGAAGACGGCGCCCGCCCATGTGGGCGGGCACACCGGCACACCGACACCGGCCCGCCGTAGCAGCGGGCCGCGTCCACGTCGGCGTCAAGGACGCTGTGCCGCCACCAGTTCCCGCGCTTCCTCGTCCGTCGCGACCGACGGCGGGGAGCCCTCCAGGGGCTTGCGGGCCGTCTCCTTCATCGCGGCCACCGCGATGATGCCGACCAGGCCCGCGAGCATCGTGTAGAACGCGGGCATCAGGTCGTTGCCGGTCGCGCCGATCAGAGCCGCCACCACCAGCGGGGTCGTACCGCCGAAGAGCGAGACCGAGATGTTGAAGCCGATGGAGAGCGAGCCGTAGCGGACGTCCGTGGGGAACAGGGCGGGGAGCGAGGAGGACATCACGCCCAGGTAGCAGACCAGGGAGAGGCCGAGGATGAGCAGGCCGGTGAAGACCGCCACCGTGCCGCCCTGCTTGATAAGCAGGAAGGCCGGGATCGCCAGGACGAAGAAGCCCACCGAGCCCGCCATCAGGACCGGCTTGCGGCCGATGCGGTCGGAGAGGCGGCCGACCGAGTTGATGAGCGCCATCAGGATCAGCATGACGACAACGATGGACATCAGGCCACCGGTCTCGCCGAAGCCGAGCTGCGTCAGATACGTCGGCATGTAGGACAGCAGCATGTAGTCGGTGACGTTGAACGCGGCGACAAGCGCGATGCAGAGCAGCATCGCCCGCCACTGGCCGAAGAAGGAGTCCTTGAAGGACTTCTTCTGGCGTTCGGCGGCAGGCCCGCTCTCCGCTTCCGCCATCTTCTGGAAGGCGGGCGACTCGTCGAGCTTCAGCCGCAGGTAGAGGCCGATGAGGCCGAGCGGTGCCGCCACCAGGAACGGGATGCGCCAGCCCCAGGACTGCATGGCGTCGTCGCTCAGCCCGATGGTCAGGGCGGTGACGAGAACGGCGGCGACGGTGTAGCCGATCAGGGTGCCGAACTCCAGGAAGGAACCCCAGAATCCGCGGCGCTTGTCGGGTGCGTACTCGGCGATGAACGTCGCGGCGCCACCGTACTCACCGCCCGTGGAGAAGCCCTGCACCATGCGGCAGAGGACGAGGAGGACCGGGGCCCAGACGCCGATGGTGGTGTAGCTGGGGATCAGGCCGATCGCCAGGGTCGCCGACGCCATCATGATCATGGTCAGCGCGAGGATCTTCTTGCGGCCGACCCGGTCACCGAGGGGTCCGAAGACCATGCCGCCGATGGGGCGCACGAGGAAGGCCGCCGCGAAGGTGGCGAGGGAGGAGAGGGTCTGCGCGGTGTCGTTGCCGGAGGGGAAGAACTCCTTGCCGATGATGACCGCGAGATAGGCGTAGACGCCGAAGTCGTACCACTCCATGGCGTTGCCGAGCGCGGTCGCCTTGACCGCCCGCCTCACCTGTATCTCTTCGGTGACGGTGATGTCCGACTGGCGCAGGCGCGGGTTCTTGCGGCGGTGGATCGCGCGGAAGAGCGCGCGATGGCGCGCTAGGGCCTCCGGAGCGGGTGCCGGTGTTTCAGGTGCTTCGGGCGCGCTCACGGGGCAGTCACTCTCTCGGTCGGCAATAGGCGTTCATCGATGCCCTGACCTGGGTGGCCGGACAACGACAATCCGTCGTCTGCCCTGCTGGGCGAGATCAACACTCCCCATTCCGGAGAATGGAAAATGCCTGCCATTGGTCCTGACCGCGAGGGCCCCAAGTCCCGAATCCGCAGGACTTGGGGCCCGACCACGTGAGGTCAGCGCGCGTGCGCGTACAGCTGCGTCGCGGGCACGATCTGCTGTTCCTGGCCGGGGCTCGACCAGAGCAGCTTCAGGTGGGCCTCGCCGGTCTGTTCCGCGTACTCGACCTTGATCGAGTGGCGCTTGCCCGCGGTGAGGGCGACCTGGGCCTTGTCGATCTTCGGCTCGTGCGGCGTCCAGGAGTCGATGACCAGCTTGCCGTCGATCCACACCCGTGCCATGTCGTCCGAGACGGTCGTCAGGGTGTACGTCTCCGAGCGGCGCGGCTCCAGGCTGCCGCTCCAGCGGATACTGAACTCGTCGGAGGGGATGCTGGCGGCCGGTGAACCCTCGTACTTCCAGGCGTGGTTGAGGGTGCGGTCGGTGCGGGTGATCTTCGGGGCGCCGGTCAGCTCTGCGTTGTCGAAGATCTCCTGCTTCAGGCCCCTGCCCTTGCCGGGGCGGGCCGTCGGGCCCGGGTCCACCTTCAGCTTGATGACCGTGGCGGTGTCATTGGTCGCCCCGCCGGACGGCTTCACGTCGATGCCGTCGCCGGACTTGGTGACCGTCACCTTCTGGCCGCTGCCGAGCACGCGTGCCGCCGTGACCTCGAAGTCCGTACGCGCCTTCAGATGCAGGGCGGCGCCGGACGCGGGCCACTGGGTGACCGCCGCGTAGAGCTTGTCGCCCTTGCGGCTGACCGAGCCCCAGTTCGGCTCCTCGACGAGTCCGCCGTAGCGCGCGCCGAACACCGCATCGCCCTGGCCCGACGTACGCAGCCAGTCGCCCATCTGCTTCAGGCGGTCGACGGAGGGCTGCGGGACGCGGCCGCGGGCGTCGGGGCCGACGTTCAGGAGGTAGTTGCCGCTGCGGGACGTCGTGGAGAGGAGGTTCCTGACCAGGGTGGACGACGATTTCCAGGCCGTGTCGTAGCGGGCGAAGCCCCAGTGGCCGTTGAGGGTCATGCAGGACTCCCAGAGCTGGCCGTCGACCGGGGCGCCGGGGATCTCCTGCTCGGGGGTGCCGTAGTCGCCGTCCACCACGCGGCGCTTGCCGACGCGGTTGTTGATGATCAGGTCCGGGTCGAGGCCGCGGAGGTAGGCCTCGAGGTTCTCGCCGTCCTTCGCCGTCCAGGGATTGTTGGGCTTGTCCGTGTCCCACTCGCCGTCGAACCACAGGAGCGCCGGGTCGTAGTTGTCGACCAGCTCCTTGAGCTGGGCGCGCATCCGCTTCTCGTACTTGGGGAAGGTGGCGGGGTCCGGGAAGTCCGGGTCGTGCCAGTCCCAGATCGAGTAGTAGAAGCCGAGCTTGATGCCCGCGTCGTCCGATGCCTTCTTCAGCTCGGCGAGGATGTCGCGCTTCTTGTCGAAGGAGGAGTGGTCGCGCAGGTTCCAGTCGTTGACCTTCGTGGGCCACATCGCGTACCCCTCGTGGTGCTTCGAGGTGATGACGATGTAACGCATTCCGGCGTCCTTGGCCGCCTTGACCACAGCCTTCGCGTCGAAGTCGGCCGGGTTGAACGTCGCGGCCTGCTTCTCGTACTCGGCCTTCGGAATGTCGCACTGGCGCTGGATCCACTCGGCGTCACGGCACACGGAGCCGTCGGCCTTCTTGTACTCGCCCTCAAGGTTGGAGTACGCGCCGAAGTGGATGAACATGCCGAAGCGGTCCTGCCGGAACCAGTTGGTGCGGTCGGCGGTGAAGGGGTCGTCGGCCGCGTGGTCGGTTCCCGGGCCGGTGGACGCGGACCGCTCGGGCGCCGGGGCGGCGGCTGCGGTTTCGGTCGCGCTCGTGGTTGCGGTCGTGGTCGCGGCTGCGGGGGGTTCCGTCGGGGCCGCGACCGCTGAGGGGACGGCGGTGGCGGCGAGGGCCGAGGCGAGGAGCAGGGCGATCCCGGTGACTCTTCGCCGGGTGCGGCTGAACTGTGTGCGCATGGGGGCGGCTCCCTGAGGTTGACGGGTCGCTCGGGAACGTAGGGTTGAATACATCGGATGTCAATGCGTCCAACTGAGCCCGATGGGGCCGATGTTGGCTCGAACATGCGACATCGCTCCGATGACTGGAGAGAGCGACCGAGGCCGCGTCGCTCCGGAGGCACCCGGCCGCCACCCCGCGCCGCACCTCGCTGCCGATTTCAATCGAATTCCGATCAATGCCCGAAAGGAATCTGTGACTCCAACAAACCTCCGCGCAACTCCGTTCGCATAATTTACTATTCACCGAAAGAGTCTTTGCGAGAGGGGTGTAGCATCACCTCAGGCAGATAATTCGTCGACGATGAAAATCAGCCAACGGGGGCGCGGAGCACAACACTTGATGTACCTCTGTTCTGATCTTTCACAGTCGTGAATGCGGAACCCTGGGGGATATCAGTGTCATCGATAAAGATCCTGCTCGTCGACAGCGAACAACTCGTGCTAGAAGGTTTCCGAAAGCTTCTCGACGGCTTTACGGAATTCTCCGTGGTGTCCATCGCGCACGACGCCGCCGCGGCCGTGGAGCATGTACGCGGGCACCGGCCGCAGATCGTCGTGATGGGGCTGGGCGTGCCCGGAACGGGCGGCGTGGACGCGATTCGGGCCATTCGCCGGGAGTCCGGCCACGTGCGCATCGTCATCCTCTCCTCCAACCAGCAGCCGGTCTATATGCGAGAGGCCTTCGTGGCCGGCGCCAACGCCTATCTCTCCCGCAGCATCGACGCGGACGAACTGCACGGGACGCTCCTCGCCGTGCACCGCGACGGCGCCGCGTTCACCGCGGCCACCGCGGGGCCGATACTGCAGCTCGTGGCGGGCCGCCACCGCGGCGACGACGCGGCGCTCTCGACACTGACCGAGCGCGAGCGGCAGATCCTGTCCCTGGTCGCCGACGAACACGAGACGGCCTGCATCGCCACTGCGCTAGGCATTCGCCCGAAGACCGTGCGCAACTATCTGAGCCGTATCTACGCCAAATTGGGCACCCCCAACCGTGTACAGACCGTCCTCTACGCAAAACGCTCTCTGGGCCACCAGGGAGGGCTCGTGACGGACCCGTGACGCACGGGTCCGTAATCTTCCGACACCGCACAGGGACACGTTTCCATTGCCCGTGCAATTGCCCATTCAATGTACGTCGGCCACCGCCCTGCACCATGCCGCGCCCGCGTCGGCAAGGGCTATGGGGAAGGCCATGAAGGTGAACGAGCCGCCTTGCGGGAGATCCCACAGTCGGGCCAATCCCTCAATCTGGATGAACTCCCGTTTCCTGCCGTGGAGATGCGTGGGCCACAGAGCCGCGGGATCACGCGTTCCGTAGAAGGACTCCACCATCGCTCGGGCGGGGCCGTCGAAACTCCAGCAGTCCGTGCCGAGCACCTTCACGCCGAGATCAAGCAGATGGTCGACGGCCCCGGGGGTGATGGCGGTGGACTCCGTGTAGTACGCGGGAGTGCCAAGACGCAGATCCGAGTCGGTGCGGAAGAGCACCACTGTCCCCGGCCCGACCGCCGCACCGGCCGGACCGGCCGCATGCAGCGCCTCCTTCACGTCCGAGGCCGTGACGCGCCTCCCGCACTCCCTTACGTCGAGGACGACGCCGGGCCCGCGGAACCAGTCGAGCGGCAGGTCGAGGACCTTCTTCGCGGGCCTGCCCGCGCACTCGGGGCCGTAGTGGAAGGGTGCGTCCACGTGCGTGCCCTGGTGCACGGACATCCGGTAGAACTCGTTGGAGAGGAAGCAGCCGTCGGGCAGATCACGCGTGCGCAGTCGGCGGGCCCCGGTCAGCCAGCGCACGTAGTTGCGCCGCCGGTCCTTGCGGCTGTCCCCCGGCAATGCCCTGATCCTGCGCGACAGGTGGCGGATGCCGTCCCGGTGGAGCCACTGCTCGAACTCGACGCCGGGCGCACGGCGGCTGATGGGGATGCTCAGGTCTACGTACCTGCTCGGATGCATGTCGGTCTTTCCTTCTCTGTCGGTGACGCCTCGGTGCCTCGCTCGGTGCTCAGTGCTCGGCGCCTAGGTGCCTCGGTGCCGCCTTACGCGGCATAGGTGACCAGGCGGCGGATCGCGACCGCCGCCGTGTGGCCGTACGCCTCCCGGACCCGGTTGAGGAGGCGCCGTACGTCCATCGCGTACTCCTGTGTGCCGGTCGTCTCCAGGGCGAACGAGGCGAGTACGCAGCCCAGTTGAGCGGACCGCTCGTGCGGCGCCCCCTGGGCGAGCCCGGCGACGAAGCCCGCCCGGAACGCGTCCCCCGCCCCGCTCGGCTCGGCCACGGTGACCGAGCCGAGGGAGGGGACGAGAGACGGCTCATGGCCGAAGCGCTCGATCCGCGCCCCGGCGGGGCCGAGCGTGGTCACCCACGCTCCGACCCGGTCGAGGATCTGCGGACGGGTCAAGCCGGTGGCTTCCCTCAGCCGCACCGACTCGTCCTCATCGGTGAAGAGGCAACTCGCACCCGAGATCAGGTACTTGAGGTCGGCGCGGTCCATCCCGGCGATCTGCCAGGAAGGGTGGGCCACGAACGGCAGTCCCAGTGAGCGGCACTCCTCGGTGTGCCGGAGCATCGCGGACCGGTCGCCCGGCGCGACCACCACAAGCCCCAGACCGCCCGTGCGCTCCGCGACGGAACGCAGCGAGGGAAGCGAGTCGGTGGCGGCGGCCCGCATGGCGCCCGGCCGGAAGGTGCTCACCTGCTCCCCCTCGATGTCGGTCGTGCACACGTGACGCGCGGTGTGCTCCCCCGGCACGACGAGGACGGACTCGGTGTCGACCCCGTGCTGCTTGAGCCACACCTGGTAGTCGGCGAAGTCGGAGCCGACCGCGCCGACCAGGACCGGATCGAGGCCGAGCCCGCCGAGGCCGAAGGCGATGTTGGCACCGCCCCCGCCCCGGCGTATCTCGAGCCGCTCGGCGAGGAAGGCCAGGGACGCGGCGTGCAGCCGGCCCCCGACCAACCGCTCCGGGAACCGGCCCGGAAAGGTCATGAGGTGGTCCATCGCGATGACCCCCGTGACGGCGATGGGCACGGAGAGCTCAGACCCCGGACTCGATCTTCCGCTTGATGCCCGCCTGGTTCTGTCGTGTGTGCAGTTGCATGCGCTCCACGACGGTCGGCAGCGGGACATCAAAGGCTTCGTCGACCTCGAAGTCCTGGACCCAGGTCATCAAGGTCCCCTCGGGCACCTGCTGATAGCTCCACTTGAGATGCATGTAGCGGAACGGGAAGAGCGGATCGCGCCGCTCGGCGACCGCCGTCAGCTCACGGTGGTCCAGGAGCCGCCAGGAACTCCAGGTCGCACCCTCGGGGTTGGTCAGCTCGAAGAGGATCTCGGTCCAGCGACCGTCCCGCTCCTCGGAGACCACCTTGGCGTGGTTGTACTCGTCGAAGAGGTCCGGCCAGCGGCCGATGTCGTTGGTGACCTCGAAGACGCGCTGGGCGTCCGCCTCGATGACGACGCTGTTCTCGATCCTGGGCACCGTCTCAGCTCCCCACCGCGGCGACGCCGGCCGACAGCAGGCGCTCCACACAGTCGACGAGGTCGCCGAAGGTGCGGAAGCCGCCCTCGGCATCGGCGTCGACGCTGACGCCGAAGTGCTGTTCGAGGGCGACGACGACTTCGACCAGCTCGGTCGAGTCGATGTCGAGGTCCTCGGCCAGGCGCTGGTCGTCGGTCAGCTCCTCGTTCTTGAAGCCGGCACCGCGCATGACGGTGACCACGTTCTCGCGGATGTTCATGGAACTCACTTACTCCTTCGGGTAATTCAGGTGGTTGGCCTTGATGAGGTGCTACGGCCTCGGTCAGATGCGATGGCCGGTCGGCGACCGCGATCGTCACGACCCGGTCGGCGACCGCGATCGTCACGGCTCAGTCGGCGATCGCGATCGCCACCGCCACGCCCGCCTCGTGCGAGATGCTCACGTGCAGCCCGCTGTAGCCCGCGCGCCGGAACGCCTCGTCGGCCCGGCCGACCAGGCGGGGCACCGGTGCGCCCGACGCGTCGCGGCCGATCTCGACGTCGCGCCAGGCAAGGCCTTCGCCGTAGCCGCCGAGCGCCTTGCGCACGGCCTCCTTGGCTGCCAGGCGGCCCGCCATGCGGTACGCCCGGTGGCGGGGCGACGCGTCGTCGCACAGGGCTTGTTCATTGACCGTGAAGAGCCGCTCCAGGAGCCGCTGTCCACGCCGCTCGGCCATGGCGCGCAGACGTTCCACGTCGACGATGTCGATGCCCACCGCGCGGATGCCGGCCGACTGGGGCAGGACTCCTCGCGCTGTCAACGCCTCAGCAACAGACATGCGTTGACACCTCCGAGGCCGCGTGAGACCACCAGCGTGTGCTCGCATTCGGCCGCGGAACGCGCTTGCCCCGTGACCAGGTCGAGGTCGATCCCGGGAGCCCGGCGGTCCAGGTTCACGGTCGGCGGGAGCACCCCGTCGCGCATCGCCCGCAGCGCGAGCGCCGCGTCTGCCGGCGCGGCCGCCCCCAAGAGGTGGCCGAAGCCCGACTTGGGTGCGGTGACCGGGAGTTGGCGCGCGGTGGCGGGTCCGAACGCCTCGTGCAGCGCGTACCCCTCCGTCACGTCCTCGAACGGGATGCCCGAGCCGTGCGCGAAGACCGCTCCGATGTCGCCGCCGGAGATCCCGGCCCGTTCCGTCGCGGTGCGCATGGCACGGCCGAGTACCTCTCCGGTCGGCTCGACCGTGTAGTACGGCATGTAGCCGTCGGTGCTGACACCCCAGCCGGCGAGCTCGCCCAGGATCCGCGCCCCGCGCCGCTCGGCATGCTCGCGCCGCTCCATGACCAGGAACACCGCGCCTTCACCGAAGACGCTGCCGCCGTGGCCCGCGTCGAACGGCCGGTACAGCTCGTGCGGCGCGAGCGAACCGCGGGACTTGGCGCCGAGCCCGCTGGTCTCCATGCAGAGCCAGCCGTACGGCGACAGGGGCGCCTCCACCCCGCCCGCGATCACGACGTCGGCGCGGTCGCGCAGGAGCGCCTCGGCCCCGCCGATCAGCGCGTACGCACCGCTGGCCCGGTCGGCGACGAACGTGCGCGCCGGGCCCTTGATCCCCTGGTCGATACAGATGTTGCCCTGCGGCGCCGCGGGGAACCAGGCGGTCGCCTGATAGGGGCTGACCGCGCGCGGCCCGTCGGTCCACAGGTGGCGCAGCTCGCGCTCGGCGAACTCCCAGCCGCCCAGGATGTTGCCGACCATGACGCCGGTGCGCTCGGCCGACGCCTCTTCGCCCACGGTGACGCGGGCGTCCGCGAGGGCCTGGCGCACGGCGTGCACGGACAGGTGCGTGAAGCGGTCGGTGCGCTTGACGAAACGGGACGGCAGTTCCGCCTCGGCGTCGAAGTCCGACTGTCCTGCCGCCGAAGTGGCGTACCGCGAGGCGTCGAAGCGGTCGATGGCGGCGACCAGTGGGATACCTGCGCGCGCGCTGTCCCAGAGGGGATCGATGCCGATGCCCGCGGGCGTGACCGCGCCGATTCCGGTGATGACGATGCTCATCGGTGCGCACCTTCCCGCACGGCCCGCGTGACGAGCGCGGCGTGCAGCCCCGCGAATCCACTGGCGCCCTTGAGGATCGCCTCGCCGTGCCACGGGCGGCCTTCGCCCGGAACGTAGTCGAGGTCGCACGTCGGGTCGGGATTCTCGTAGTTGGCGGTCGGATGGACGAAGGAGTGCTTGCCCGCGAGGGCGCAGAGCACGATCTCCATGGCGCTCGCGGCAGACAGGGCGTGGCCGACCATCGACTTCGCCGAGTTCACCGGGATCTCGTGGGCGCGCTCGCCGAGGGCGAGCTTGAGGGCGCTGGTCTCGCAGGTGTCGTTCTGCGGGGTCGAGCTGCCGTGCGAGCTGACGTGGTCGATGTCCTCCGGACGCAGGCCGGCCTCCGCTACGGCCTGTGTCATGGCGCGGGTCAGGTCCTCGCCGTCGGAGAGCAGGTCGGTCATGTGCGCCGCGTTGGAGGTGTTCGAGAACCCGTCGACCGTCAGGTACGGCCTGGCCCCCCTGCGCTCCGCGTGCTCACGCGACTCCAGTACGACCACTCCGCAGCCCTCGCCGAGCACGAAGCCGTCACGGCCGGCGTCGTACGGGCGTGACGCGGCCTCGGGACGGTCGCCGTGGGAGCGCGAGAGACAGTTGATGATCTCGAAGGACGCCACCGTCACCGGAGTGATGGGCGCCTCCGTAGCCCCCGCGATCATCACGTCCGCCTCCCCGTGGCGGATCGCCTCGAAGGCGTGGCCGACCGCGTCGACGCCGCCGATGCAGCCGGTCGACAGGGTGACGCACGGGCCCTGCATACCGAACAGCGCAGAGAGGATCGTGCCCGGGGTGTTCGACATGGACGCGAGGTACAGGTCGCGGCCCGCCTTGGCGGGGTCGATGGGCCCCCGGCCCTCGTCGGTGACCCGCAGGAACTCCTCCTCCATCTTCGGGGTGCCACAGACCGCCGTGGACAGCGAGAGTCCGGCGCGCTCGGGGTCGTACGTGCCCGGGGCGAGCCCCGCGTCCCGTACGGCCTGGCAGGCGGCCACGACGGCGAACTGTGTGTACCGGTCGAGCCGTTGCACCTCGGGCGGAAGACCCGGTATCTGCTCCTCGAATCCGGAGACCTCAGCGATCGAGTCCGACACGAAGTCGAAGTCTTTGAAGAGCGCCGAACTCGTGATGTCGGAAAGGGGTTTCGTCACGCTCTTTCCCGCGGAGATCGTTTCCCATAATGCTTCGGTTCCTATTCCGGCCGGGCTTACCACGCCCAACCCGGTGACCACCACTTCTCGCACGTGAACCACTAACGCCTTTCTCCTGTGAGGACAGTGATGAGGCCGGGTGTGACGGATTCCTTTGCCGTCACCCCGTATTTCCGCATGACCGCGCGGTACGCGGATTCCTCCTGGATCCCGCCCGCCTCGGTGTTCACCAGGAGGCTGAGCGCGATCATCGGGCGGTGCAGGGCGGGCTCCCCCGGCGCCTGTCGCATGACGTCGACGACCAGCAGGGTGCCGCCGGGACACAGCAGCCGTGCGCACTCCTGGACGAGGCGCTCCGTGGCGTCGGGGCCCGCGAAGCGCCCCAGGTGCGACAGGACGACGGTGTCGAAACAGCCGTCGGGGAAGGGCGCCTTGGCGAAGTCGCCCGCGTAGTCCCTGGTCAAGTCGGCGGGGACGAAGCGGAACCGCTCCGAGACGCCGAACTCCACCGCCCGCTCGCGTGCGGCGTCGAGCAGTTCCGGGGAGTCATGGACCACCACCCTCGCCTTGGGGTCGGCAGCGGCCAGGGCGATGCCCCACTCGCCGGAACCCGCCGCGAAGTCCAGGACACGCCCCGCCTCCCCCGACAGCGAGAGCCCCCGCGGAGAGAGCTCCCGCACCACGCGGAAGGCGGCGCGCACCGCCACCGGGAACATCCCGGCGAACATCCCCGGGTACTGGCCCCGGCTCTCCGGATCACCCAGCTCACCGCCGCCGTGCCCGCCGGCCCGCACCAGTTCGGTGAGGCCGCTCCACTGGTCCCACTCCGCGAGTACGTCGGCGAAGTGCCGGCCGAGGTAACTGCGGCCGCCCTCGACCAGATAGGCGCGGGACACGTCGGTGAGCGTCCAGCTCTCCTCGGCACCGCCCGCGACCAGGCCCAGCTCCTCGAGCGCCGCGAGCAGCAGGCGTAGCGCCTCGGTGTCGCACGCCAGTTCGGCGGCGAGGCCGTGCGTGCCGCGCGGGCCCCGGACGAGACCGGTGAACACGCCGAGGTCCAGGGCCGTGCCGAGCACCCTGGCGCGGGCGAAGCCGAAGTTCAGGGCGAGGAGCGGGCCGGGGTCCGGCCCGTCCTCGTACGGAGCCAGGGCGCGGCTGGGGGCCGCGGCCGTCGGGGCACTCACTTGCTGCCCTCCGCGACCTTGTCGCCCGCCGTCGCCTTGCCGCCCTCCAGGAGGCTCACGTACTCGGGGTTCTGCGTGTACTCGTACGGGTCCTCGGAGAGGAAGACGTTCCGTACCGGGGGCCGCTCGCAGGGCGCCACGACCAGGAACCGGCAGGTCTGGTCCGGTCCCGTGACGAAGCCGTGGGGCTCGTTGCGGGGAATGAAGATGGCGTCACCGGGGCCGACTTCCTCGGTCTTGCCGAGCTCGGGCATGACGAGCCCCATCGAGCCTTCGAGCACATAGATCTCGTGCTCCCACTCGTGGTAATGCGGCGGTGTGGAGCCGTTCGGCGAGACCTCGAATTCGGTGAGGACGAAACGGTCGGCACCGTCCGGTGTGTCGATGAGCTTCCGGTGGGTGGTCTCTTTCGCTCCCGGCTCGCGGACTACTTCAGCCTTGACCGCGGTCCTGTGTACGCGCTTCATTTACTGCCTTTCTCGGGATTCTCTCCGGATGGGGGCGCTTTCAACGGCGCCGAAATCGAACGTAGGTCAGTGACGGTGGGCTCATCTATGGGCATAGACCGCCGCTGACGTCGGGACATGGAGCCGGACTTGCCTGGGATGGGGGCCCACAGGGGTGGGACAAAGTCCCGGTGCCTGGGCTAGGCTCCGGAGCACGCTGCTTCGGAAATCGAAGCAGCGTGCCTGAAGCAGCCGCAGCAGTCAGGAGGAGTGGCACTGATGAGCCTCGACATACGTGACTTACTGGCACCCGGCGTGCCCGACCGAACCCGGCTCCTGCTCGCGAGGGACGTCGTCTTCCACAGCCCTGTCGCCGACTACAGCGGGCGGGACGACGTGGCGCACCTGCTCCCGAAGATCGGGCAGTGCTTGACGGGGATCGAACCGCTGGGGGAGTTCACCGATGCGGGGACGGATGGGCAGGAACAGGGGCAGGAACAGGGGCAGGGACAGGAGCAGGGACAGGAGCAGGGGCGGCAGTGCGTGACGACGTTCACCGGGAAGGTGGGTGAGGAGTCCGTGGACGGCGCGTTCGTGCAACAGGTCGACGCCGAGGGTCAGTTGGCGGAGGCGACCTTGCTGATCCGGCCGCTCAGTACGCTGACGAGCGCCGTCCGGCAGATGCGCGACGCGCTCATCGCCGACCCTCTGCCGAGTCGGGGCTGACTTCAGGGCTGACGTCGAGGTTGACCTCAGAGCTGGCCTCAAGGCTGGCCTCAGGGCTGACACCAGGACTGACCTCGGCGCTGACCTCCGTCGCCCAGCGTCCGGCCCAGGCGTCCAGGGGGCGCAGGGCCTCGTGGGCCTCGCGGCCGAGTTCGGTCAGGGCGTAGGAGCTGTCGGGCAGCTGCCGCACCAGGCGGGCTTCGAGCAGCTCGGTCAGGCGCTGGCGCAGCACGCTGGACGACATCGCGTCGCACCGCTCCTGCAACGCACGGAACCCCAGCGGCTCCGCCCGCAGCTCCCAGACGATCCGCAGGCTCCAGCGCCGCCCGAACAGGTCGAGGGCGGCCATCAGAGGGCGACCCGTGGTGGAGGCGCGGGTCGGTCTGCCGGGCAGGGGTGCGGTCATCCGCTGACGCTAACACCGGGGGTACGAACACCGCGGGTTCGGACCCCGGGGCTTCGGGCGGAGGAGCGGTGCGGGACGACCGTGGTTCACTTCGCCACGGCATCTTGACCATGGTTCGTGGGCGGTTCATCGTGGTGCGCCGTCCAGCACTGCCCGGGCGCCCGCCCGGACATCGCCGAACCGGGAGGGTATCCCCACGTCATGCCCCTGGCCCGCCGCACCTTCCTCACCGCCATCGCCGGAACGACCGGCGCCGCCGTCGCCTGTTCCGGCTCCACCGCCGACGGCGCCCCGACCTCCGGTCCGCCATCGGTCCCCGGATCGCCCGCGTCCTCCGACACACCGGTGGTCAATGCCGCCCGGCGTCTGCTGCCCGGACACTTCAAGCAGCTGACGTTCAGAACCGCAGGCCCCGCCGACGCCTTCCGGGTCTCCGGGCGGCGCGGGCACATCACCATCACCGGACCCACCCCCGCCGCTCAACTGACGGGCTTGCGGCACTACTTGAAGCACACCGCCCACGCGAACATCACCTGGGCGGGCGACCAGCTGGACCTGCCCGACCGGCTCCCCGGCCTCGCCGAGCCGGTGACCGGACGCGCCAACGCCCCGCACCGCTTCGTCCTCAACGACACGAACGACGGCTACACAGGTGCATACCACGACTGGTCGTACTGGGAGCGCGAGATCGACGTGCTCGCGCTGCACGGCTACAACGAAGTGCTCGTGTACGTCGGCGCCGACGCCCTCTACCACCGCGTGTTCCAGGAGTTCGGCTACTCCGAGAGCGAGTTGCGCGAGTGGATCCCGACCCCGGCACACCAGCCGTGGTGGCTGCTCCAGAACATGTCCGCCTTCCCGTACCCCGTTTCGCGTCAACTGCTGGACCGACGCGCCGCGTTGGGCCGCCGCATAGCGGACCGGCTGCGCGACCTCGGCATGACGCCGGTCCTGCCCGGCTACTTCGGCACGGTGCCGCCCGGCTTCGCGGCGAAGAACCCCGGCGCCAGGACCGTGCCGCAGGGCGACTGGGTCGGCTTCCCGCGGCCCGACTGGCTGGACCCGCGCACCGAGGCCTTCAGACAGGTGGCCGCGGCCTTCTACCGCTCCCAGGACGAGCTGTTCGGCACCTCGACGATGTACAAGATGGACCTCCTCCACGAGGGTGGAAAGCCGGGCGACGTACCGGTCCCGGATGCGGCCAAGGCCGTCGAGAAGGCCCTCCAGGCCGCGCACCCCGGCGCCACCTGGGTGATCCTCGGCTGGCAGAGCAATCCGCCCAAGGCCATCGTCGACGCCGTCGAAAAGTCCAGGATGCTGGTGGTCGACGGCCTCTCCGACCGCTTCCCGAAGGTCACCGACCGCGAGTCCGACTGGAACCGGACCCCGTACACGTTCGGCTCGATCTGGAACTTCGGCGGACACACGACGCTCGGCGCCAACACCCCCGACTGGGCCGCGCTCTACGAGAAGTGGCGCACCAAGGAAGGCAGCACGCAGCGCGGTATCTCCCTGATGCCGGAGGCGGCCGACAACAACCCGGCCGCCTTCGAGCTGTTCTCCGAACTTGCTTGGCGGACGGGTGACTTGGATCTGGACGCCTGGTTCGCCGACTGGTCCGTATCGCGGTACGGAGCGGCCGATCCGCACGCTGCCGCCGCCTGGGGCATCCTGCGCCGCACCGCGTACGGCACGACCCGCGCCGACGAGTGGGCCGAGGGCGCGGACGGCCTCTTCGGCGCGCGGCCCGACCTGTCGGCGAAGTCGGCGGCGGCCTGGTCGCCGAAGGCGATGCGCTACGAGCCGACCGACTTCGAGCCCGCACTCGGTGAACTCCTGGATGTGCGGGCCGGGTTGCGCGGGTCCTCCGCCTACCGGCGCGACGTACTGGACGTCGCGCGCCAGGCGCTCTCCAACCGCAGCCGGGTACTCCTCCCTCGGATCAAGCACGCCTACGACGACGGGGACACCGCCCGCTTCGACCGGCTGACCCGGACCTGGCTCGGCCTCATGAACCTGCTCGACAAGCTGGTGGCCACCGACTCCCGCCATTTGCTCGGTCGTTGGGTCGCGGACGCCCGCTCGTGGGGCGCCGACGCGAAGGAGCGGGACCGGCTCGCGTACGACCAGCTGTCGCTGCTCACCGTGTGGGGCACGCGGTCCGGGGCGGACGCGGGGCTGCGCGACTACGCCAATCGCGAGTGGGCCGGACTCGTCGGCGGTCTCTACCGGCTGCGCTGGGAAACGTACTTCAAGGAGCTGCGGGCGGCACTCGGGGAAGGGCGCGCCCCGAAGGCCATCGACTGGTTCACCCTCGAAGACGGCTGGATTCGTGACCCGGGGCGACTCGCCGTCCGGCCGATCGGGGACACGTACAAAGTCGCTGTTCAGGTGCGCGAACGGCTGATCGAGGCAGGGTAGCGGGGCGGGCCGGGACCTCCAAGATCATCAACTCGCCCTCCCTTGACGGGTATACGTCATCCGCAATCTCTGGTAGGAAACCTTCCTAACAGTACGCGGAAGAGCCCAAGCGTCATCGGAACGACGAACTCCCCCACCTTGGAGGCCCCGTGCCCACCCCCCATCGCGCCCCCACGCCCCGCATCCCCACCTCACGCCGCACCCTGCTCGCCTTCATCGGCGCCTCGCTCGTCGCGGGCCCGGTCATCGCCTCCCAGACGGCAGGCGCCGCTCCGGCCGCCAAGGCGGGCGGACTCGACGATCCGGCGAAGAAGGAGATCGCCATGAAGATCGTCTGCAGCGCCGAGAACTCCGACCTCAAGTGGAAGGACTACTACCGCTACTGCGAGGACATTGGCGACGGCCGCGGCTACACCGCCGGGATCATCGGCTTCTGTTCCGGCACCGGTGACATGCTCGACCTGGTCGAGCTCTACACCCGGCGCAAGCCCGGCAACGTCCTCGCCAAGTACCTGCCCGCGCTGCGCGAGGTGGACGGCACCGACTCCCACGACGGTCTCGACCCCGGCTACAAGCGCGACTGGGAGAAGGCCGCCGAGGACCCCGAGTTCCAGAAGGCGCAGAACGACGAGCGTGACCGCGTCTACTTCAACCCGGCCGTCAAGCAGGGCAAGGCCGACGGCATCGGCGTCCTCGGGCAGTTCGCGTACTACGACGCGATCGTCATGCACGGCAACGGCGGCGACAGCACCAGCTTCGGCAGCATCCGCAAGCGCGCGCTCAACAAGGCCGAGCCGCCGTCGCAGGGCGGCGACGAGACGGACTACCTGAACGCGTTCCTCGACGCGCGGGTCTGGGCGATGAAGCAGGAGGAGGCGCACAGCGACACCAGCCGTGTCGACACGGCACAGCGGGTGTTCCTGAGGAACGGCAACCTGAGCCTGAACACTCCGCTGGAGTGGAAGGTCTACGGGGATCCTTACCGAATCGGGTGAACCGGCCGCCGCATCGGCGCGGGGTTCCGGAGTCGGCACCGGTCCCCCGCCCCGATGTAGCAGCGCTTACGTGTTGCGTGAAGAATTCTTCGCTGGTCCTTGACGCTTCCGCCGTCCGATCCTTGGCCCATGATCGGAATGAACGCGGTCCTCGGCGTCGCAGTGGTCTCTCTCGGCATGGTGCTCACGCCCGGGCCAAACATGATGTACCTCGTCTCACGGAGCATCACCCAGGGCAGGCGGGCCGGAGCGATCTCCCTGGCCGGGGTCGCCGTCGGGTTCGTCGTCTATCTGAGCGCCGCCAACCTCGGCCTGTCGGTGGTGTTCCTGGCGGTGCCCCAGCTGTACCTGGCCGTGAAGCTGGCGGGCGCCGGGTACCTGGCGTGGCTGGCGTGGAAGGCCCTGAAGCCGGGCGGCACCTCGGTCTTCACCCACCAGGAGCTGGCACCCGACTCGCCTTGGCGGCTCTTCTCCATGGGAGCTCTCACGAACCTCCTGAACCCGAAGGTCGCCATCATGTACGTCTCGCTGATACCGCAGTTCATCGACCCGACGGCCGGTCACGCTCTGGCGCAGGGCTTCGTGCTCGGCGGCGTACAGATCTCCATCAGCCTGGCCGTGAACCTGGCCATCGTCATGGCGGCGGGCACCATCGCGGTGTTCCTGGCCCACCGCCCGTCGTGGCTGCGGGTCCAGCGGTACGTGATGGGGACGGTACTCGGCGCACTCGCGGTCAAACTGGCGACGGACCGGGCACCGGCCGCGGCCGGCTGAGACGGGGCACGGCTCGGCCGGTAGTGCGCCGAGGTGGGCGGGGGCTGTGGTGGGCCGGTGTTGGTGGGGTTGCCGGGGCCGTCCGGTGGTCCGGAGTTTGGCGGTTACGGGCCGGGCGTCAAGGGCGCTCCTGCGTCGCGTCGGCTGCGCCGATTCCGCTTCGCTCCACCCTTGACCCCCGCCCCTCCACCGCGTGAGGGAAGACGACCGGACGGCCCAGGGGCGGGACTCTCGGGACGGCTTTGCGGGGTCGTCGGGTCGTCGTGCCGGGTGCGGGCTGGTTCGTTGGGGGCGGCGGGGAGTGGGTGAGGTGCGCGGCTGGTTCGGGGAGGGGTGCGGGTTTCGTCAAGCGACTGGGGGCTGGTTCGTTGGGGGCGGCCCGAGTGTCGGGGGTGGCCCGAGTTCTCAGGGGTGCGCGACCTGTTCGGGGAGGGGCGGCGGTCTCGTCAAGCGACTGCCGACCGGATCGTTGGGGGTGGCCGCCAGAGGCAAGGGGGCGTAGGGGGTCGGTGAGGCCCGGGCCGTCGGGCGGCTGCCGACCGGATTCCCTGGAGTGGCAGTCAGGGGGAAGGGGGGCAGTTGATTCGGCGGCGGCGACGACGGCGGCTGGCAGCTCGCCGAGCGGCTGCCGGTTGGCGCGCCCAGGGCGCCCCTACGGGCGGGACCCGCAAAAATCGGCCATCGGGAGTGGGTTGCAGGAAAGTCCCACGACACGCCGGGGCAGAGTGGGTCTCAGTGGGACTTTTCTGCAATCCACCTCCCCGTAGGGCGGTATGACCCGGTTTGCGGCTTCGGGGGTGAGGAGTGGGTGGCGTCAGCAGTCACACCGCGCGCATCACTCACCAGCGTCCCTTTCCGCTCCGTCACCCCACCTTGCCGCCGCCCTGCCACACCTCACCCTCCCCTCACGCCCACCGCCACCACAGCCACGACAGCCACATGCGATGGGCCGAGGGGGGAATTGCTGAGGAGCCGGGGGCGCCGGGTCGGGAACGTTCACGCACCCGCCCCCGGCCACGCCCCCGTCCACCCCCCGCCCGGCGCCCCCCCCTCCCCACCGGATCCGGTCAGCAGACGCCTGACGAGACCGGTGCCCATACCCGGAGCCCCCGCGTAACCCGGTCCGTCCCCGGCGGCCACCCCCAACGATCCGGTCGGCAGTCGCCTGACGAGACCCGCATCCCTACCCGCATCCCTCCCCGAGCGGACCGCGCACCCCTGAGCACTCGGGCCACCCCCAACGAACCAGCCCCCAGTCGCTTGACGAAACCCGCACCCCTCCCCGAACCAGCCGCGCACCTCCCCCACTCCCCGCCGCCCCCAACGAACCAGCCCGCACCCGGCAGTCAAGCCGACGACCCCGCGTAGCCGTCCCGAGAGTCCCGCCCCTGGGCCGTCCGGTCGTCTTCCCTCACGCGGTGGAGGGACGGGAGTCAAGGGTGGAGCGAAGCGGAATCGGCGCAGCCGACGCGACGTAGGAGCGCCCTTGACGCCCGGCCCGTAACCGCCAAACTCCGGACCACCGGACGGCCCCGGCAACCCCACCAACACCGGCCCACCACAGCCCCCGCCCACCTCGGCGCACTACCGGCCGAGCCGTGCCCCGTGCCCATACCGTCTTGCCGACCTCCCACTCCGCCTCAGGGGCGGACGGTGGAGGGGCCAGCGGCAAGCGCCCTCCGCCCGGCAGTCACTCGCCTCGATGCGTACGCCGCCGTCCTCACCCGCGACTCCAAGAACCCGGAGGGGCCCCAACTCGACTCGCCCTCACCCTCCCCCTCACCACCTGGCAGGACTTCACCACCTACGCCGCCGACGAGGCACAGGCGCAGGCACAGTAACCGTCACCGCAGCCAGCACCGCGGCCAGCACCGCCGCGATCCCCCCAAGGACCATCACCACGGTGGTGGACGCCGCGTCCACCACCACGCCTCCGGCCAGCGCACCGAACGCGAACGTCGCCTGGAACGACGACGTGAACACCACGGACGCGGCCTCGGGCGCACCCGGCGCCGCCGTCACGAACCACGTCTGTGAGCAGACCGGCACGGCCCCGTACGCGACGCCCCAGACCAGGAGCAGCGCGAGCGCGCCGCCTTTTCCCGCGCCGAGAAAGGGCAACAGCAGCGTCGCGGCGGCGATCAGACCGGCCGCCACGGTGAAGGTGCCGCGCAACTCGCGTCTCACCCACGCGCCCGCAACGAAGTTGCCGACAATGCCCGCAGCGCCGTACGCGAGCAGGAACACGGTGATGAGCTGCGGGCCCGCATGTGTCACGTCCGCCAGGAACGGAGTGACGTACGTGTACGTACCGAAGTGCGCCGTCACGATGAGGAAGGTCACGACCAGGCCGACCCTGACGCGGGGCAAGGTGAGAAGGTCGCGGAGAACAGTCAGCCGGGTGACGTGCTCCGGCGGCAGCGACGGCACGGACACCACCAGCGCGGCGAGTACGGCCAGCGTCAGGGCGCCCATCACAACGAACACCACTCGCCAGCCCGCGAGTTGACCGAGCAGAGTCCCTGCCGGTACGCCAAGGACTGAACCCAGCGGTACGGCGGAGAAGATCACGGCGGTCGCCCGCCCGGCCTGCGCCTCGGGGACCAGGCGGGACGCGAGCCCCGACCCCATGGACCAGAAGGCGCCGATGACCATTCCCACCAGGACCCGACTGACCAGCATCAGCCAGTAGCCGGGCGCCGCCGCCGCGAGGAAGTTCGCGAGGGCGAGCAGCAGGATCAAGGCGCAGAGCATGCGGCGCCGGTCGACGCGGCCGGTGGTGACCGTCACGGTCGGTGCGGCGACGGCGGCGAGGATGCCGGGCAGGGTCATCATCAGGCCCGACGTGCCGTCCGAGACGCCGAAGGTGTCGCCGATGGGGGTCAGCAGGCCGATCGGCAGGATCTCGGTGGTGACGATGGAGAAGATCCCCATCGTCACGGCGATGACGGCCGGCCATCCGCCCTGCCGTGGGCGGGTGGATGAGGCTGCGAACGGGGCCTTTACGGCGGGTGCGGGCATGCTGCCGAGTTCAGCAGCGGCGTACGGCCCCGGTCTGGCACGTATGCGACACGACCGTGGCGCGGCGAGGGTGACGTCGGATTCCCGCGCCCCACCACGGCGAGGGTGACGTCGGATTCCCGCGCCCCACCCCCCTCCACTCGGAGCCCCTCCACTCGGACCCCCTCCACTCGGACCCCCTCCACTCGGACCCCCTCCACTCGGAGCCCCTCCACTCGGAACCCTTCCACTCGGCTCAGTGCGTGATCGCGGGCTCCGGATCGGACTCATCGACCGAACTCGCCTTGCTGCCCATGTGGTTGAAGACCAGGTTCAGCGCCACGGCGAGCAAGCACCCCGTGGAGATCCCCGATCCGAGAACGATCTGCGCCCAGGCCGGGAACGCGTCGTAGAAGCCGTCCGAGAGTGCGGGGGCCAGGCCCGCGCCGAGGGTGACCACGACGATCAAGGCGTTGTCGCCCCTGTGCAGGTCCGCCTGGAGCAGTGTCTGGATGCCGCTGACCGCGATGGAGCCGAAGAGGAAGAGACTGACGGCTGCCAGGACCGGCATGGGGACGACCGAGATCAGCGCCGCCGCTGCGGGGCTGAGGCCGATCAGGACCAGGATGGCGCCGCTGAGCGCCACCACGAAGCGGCTGCGCACCTTGGAGATGACGACCAGGCCGATGTTCTGTGCGAACGCGCTCGCGTGGAAGGCGTTGAACAGGGGGCTCAGGGCGGAGCCGAGCGCGTCGGCTCGTAGGCCGCGGGCGATGGTCTTCTCGTCGACCTCCTTGTCGACGATCTTACCGAGGGCGATCATGTCGGCGGTCGACTCGGTGAGGATCACCAGCATCACGACGCACATCGAGATGATGGCGGGGATGTTGAACTCGGGCGCGCCGAAGTGGAGCGGCGAGGGGATGCCGACCAGGGCCGCGTCATCGAGCTTGGAGAAGTCGGCCAGGCCCATCGGGATGGCGAGCAGCGCTCCGAAGATCATGGCGAAGAGCATGCTGATCTGCTTGAGGAAGCCGTGCGTGAAGCGCTGGAGCAGGAGCATGACCAGGACGGTCGCCCCGGCAAGGCCGATGCTGCCCGGCTCCGGGGTGCCCGTCGACGAGTCGTCCACTATCCAGTCGTACGCGACGGGGATGAGCGAGACGCCGATCAGGGTGATGACCGAGCCCGTCACCACCGGCGGGAAGAAACGGACCAGGCGTGAGAAGTACGAACTGACCAGGAAACCGAAGAGACTTGAGACGATGATCGCCCCGAAGACGACGGGCATCCCCGCCTCTACGCCGCCCTGTGTCGTGATGATCGTCAGCATGACGCCGACGCCCGCGAACGAGACTCCGTTGACGAAGGGCAGGCGGGAGCCGATGAAGTTTCCGATGCCGAGGGTTTGGAGCAGCGTGGCTATGCCCGCCATCAGGAGGCTGCCGCCCATGAGTACGGCCGTGTCCCCCGGCGACATCTTGGCTGCGACAGCCACGACCAGCGGGACCGACACGGCGCCCGCGTACATGGAGGCGACGTGCTGGAGGCTTGCGACGAGCATCCGGCCCGGCGGCAGGATCTCGTCGACCGGATGAACCTCGGGATGAACCTCAGGGGCCGGGGCGGCAGGTGCGGCCTTCTCGGCGGGGCGGGGCTGAGAACTCATGGGTGGCGCTTCTTCCGTGTGCGTGACGCCGGAAGTCGGGCCCGTCGCGCGGGAGTTCACGAGGCGCGCGGCGGGATCGACCTTTAATCCGACTGGAAAGTAACTTCCGCGATGCGGGCGGCGTCACGCACGTTACGTCAGTGGGCCCCCGCCGGGGAAGACTCTTCGTGCACCCTCTGTTCAGCGATTTCTCCCCCGGGCTCCATCGGGTTGGTCACGTCGTCGTCCTCACCTCGTTTGCCGATGTGGTTGAAGACGAGGTTGAGCAGTACGGCCGCGACACAGCCCGTGGAGATGCCCGAGTCGAGGATGATCTTCGCGGTCTCCGGGAACGCGTGGTAGAACTCCGGCGCCGCGATCGGGATGAGGCCCACGGCGAGGGACACGGCCACGATCAGGACGTTGTTGTCGCGCTCCAGGTTGGCCTTGACCAGGGTCTGGATGCCGCTCGCCGCGACCGAGCCGAAGAGGACGACACCCGCGCCACCGAGCACCGGACGCGGTACGACGGCGATGAGCGAGGCGGCCATCGGGCACAGGCCCATCAGGACCAGGAAACCGCCGCCCACGGCGACGACGTACCGGCTGCGGATCTTCGTCATCGCGACCAGGCCGATGTTCTGCGCGAACGCGCTGCACATGAAGCCGTTGAAGAGTGGGCTGAGCGCAGAGCCGAGGGTGTCGGCGCGCAGACCGGCCGCGATGGTCTTCTCGTCGGCGGGACGGCCGACGATCTCGCCGAGCGCCAGCATGTCCGCGGTGGACTCGGTCATCGAGACCACCATGACGACACAGAGGGAGACGATCGCCGCCGCCGCGAACTGCGGGGCGCCGAAGTGGAACGGCGTCGGGAAGCCGACGATGTCCGCGTCGCCGACCGGGCTGAAGTCCGTCACGCCGAACGGGATCGCGATGAGCGTGCCGACGATGAGGCCCAGGAGCACGGCGATCTGCTTGACGAAGCCCGTGGTGAAGCGGCGCAGGAGCAGGACGATCACGAGCGTGATGCCCGCAAGGCCCAGGTTCTTCATCGAGCCGTAGTCGTCGGCGCCCGGTACTGGCCCCTGTGCCCAGCCGAAGGCCACCGGCATGAGCGAGATGCCGATGAGCGTGATGACCGTGCCGGTCACCACCGGCGGGAAGAAGCGGACCAGCTTCGAGAAGAACGGCGCCGCGATGAAGCCGAGTACGCCCGCGACGATGACCGCGCCGAAGATGATCGGTAGCGCGTTGTCCTTGTTGTCGGTCGAGTCGACGACCGCGAGCATGGGGGCGACGCCCGCGAAGGTGACGCCGTTGACGAAGGGCAGACGGGCGCCGATCTTCCAGATGCCGAGCGTCTGGAGGAAGGTGGCGAGGCCCGCGGTGAACAGACAGGCGCCGGTCAGGAAGGTGAGTTCCTTCGGCGAGAGGCCGATCGCCGCGCCCACGATGAGCGGCGGGGCGACGACACCCGCGTACATGGCCGCCACGTGCTGGAGGCCGGTCGTCGCCATCTTGAGCGGGGGGAGCTTCTGGTCGACGGGGTGGATTTCGTCCACCTGACGTATGGCGCTTTCGCCGTCGGAATCGGATGGGTCTGGAGTGGTGCCTGGGGTGGTGCCTTGCTTGGTGAACCTGGGCTGAGTGGCCACTGTGGCTCCTCCGGTTGTTTTCCAGTACGGGCGGCGTTGCCGGCACTTTTCGCTTCTGGGAGGTGGTGCGTGGTGCAAGGGCTTGCTCGGTGTGAAGTTGTGGTGTGCGCCCAGGTATTACTGACCGCCCCGGGAACGTGAAGCTTTGGGCCACGTTCCGGGGCGGCACTTGAGCAACCCGCTCGGCTGCTCAAGTCCGGTCAAGGGCCGTCCCCCCTGACCGGAGTTCTTGGGGTCAGGCCTCGGCGGAGAGCCGCGCGAGGCGCTGCGCCTCGTCCCGCGCGGAGCGGGCGATGGCGTCCTCGTCGACGTGCAGCAGGCGGCCGTCCTCGACGATCGGTCGGCCGTTGACGAGGGAGAGCGTGACCGGGGCCGCCGCGCCGAAGACGATGGCGGTCACCGGGTCGGCGATCGAGGAGTGCCCGATGCCGTCGATCTTCCAGAGGACCAGGTCGGCGAGCTTGCCCGGCTCGAGCGACCCGATCT
The DNA here is from genome assembly GCF_055570235.1 of Streptomyces sp. NPDC031274. Taxonomy (NCBI): domain Bacteria; kingdom Bacillati; phylum Actinomycetota; class Actinomycetes; order Kitasatosporales; family Streptomycetaceae; genus Streptomyces; species Streptomyces sp. NPDC031274. The sequence goes on from NZ_JBVIHP010000024.1 coordinate 102,788, forward strand.
GCGAGGAGCGGCCGAGGACTTGGGCGCCGCCGAAGGTGCCGAGCCGCAGGGCCTGACGGGCGTTCAGGGCCGCTTCGCGGTGTGCGCCGAGTCGGTTGATGAGGAGTGCGTTACGCAGCTCGGTGTGGAGTTCGCCGGACTCGTTGGACGCGGTGCCGTCGACGCCGAGGCCGACCGGGACACCCGCCTTGAGCATGTCGGGGACGCGGGCGATACCGGCCGCCAGGCGGGCGTTGGAGGAGGGGCAGTGCGCGACTCCCGTACCCGTGCGGGCGAACGCGGCGATGTCGGAGTCGTTCATGTGGACGCAGTGCGCCATCCACACGTCGTCACCGAGCCAGCCCGTCGACTCGAAGTAGTCGGTGGGGCCCATGCCGAACAGTTCCTTGCAGAACTGCTCCTCCTCGACGGTCTCACTGCCGTGGGTGTGCAGACGTACACCCTTGGAGCGGGCCAACTCGGCGCCCTGCTTCATGAGTTCGGTCGACACCGAGAACGGGGAGCAAGGAGCGACGGCGACCTGGGTCATCGCGTCGAAGGAGGCGTCGTGGTGCTTGTCGACCGTGGCGGCGGTCGCGGCGAGCGCGCCTTCGAGGGTCTCGACGGCGAAGTCCGGCGGCAGGCCGCCGTCCTTGACGCTGCGGTCCATGGAGCCGCGGGCGAGGGTGAAGCGGACACCCATGTCGCTCGCCGCGCCGATGATGGCGCCGGAGAGGTCGCCGGAGTCCTTCGGGAAGACGTAATGGTGGTCCATCGCGGTGGTGACACCGCCGCGGGCCATCATGCCGAGCGAACCCTGCGCCGCCGCCTTCACCATCTGCTCGTCGATGCGCGCCCACGTCGGGTAGAGCGCGACGAGCCAGTTGAAGAGGTTGTGGTCGGTGGCGAGGCCACGGGTGATCCACTGGTAGAAGTGGTGGTGCGTGTTGACCAGGCCGGGGGTCACGAGGTGACCGGTCCCGTCCACGCGGCGTACGACGTTCTGAAGGCCCTCGGGGGCCTTTCCGGCGCCGATGGACTCGATCTTGTTGCCCGCGACGACGACGTACCCCGATGCGTACTCGGTGTCGTCGGCGTCGACGGTCGCGATGGCACAGTTCTCGATGACGATGCGCTGAAGGTCTGCCGGTGCTGCCATGGTGCTTCTTCCTTCTTCGGTGAGTGGCGATGTGGGCACGGCATGACCCTAGGAAGATTTGAGTGCCGCGGCCGCGGGGCTGCGGGTGCCGAGATGGTTGAAGAACAGGTTGAGCAGGACCGCGGTCAGCGCTCCCGCACTGATTCCGGAGCCGAGGACGGTCTGCGCCCAGGCCGGGAATTCGGCGTAGAAGGTGGGCGCGGCGAGCGGGATGATGCCCGCTCCGAGCGCGACGGCCACCAGGATGATGTTGGAGCTGTCGTCGAGGCCCGCCTCGGAGAGCGTACGGATGCCGCTCACCGCGATGGAGCCGAAGAGGACGATGCCCGCGCCGCCGAGGACCGGCATCGGTACGAGGCTGACGACCGCGCCCAGCATCGGGAAGGCACCGAGCACGATGAGCGCGCCGCCCGCGACGGCCACGACATAGCGGCTGCGGACACGTGTCAGGGAGACGACGCCGACGTTCTGCGCGAAGGCCGAGGTGGGAAAACCGCCGAAGACCGGGCCGATGAGTGTCGCGATGCCGTCCGTGCGCAGGCCGCGGGTGATGGTCCTGCCGTCGCTCTTGCGGTCGCAGATCTCGCCCAGGGCGAGCATGCCGGCCGACGACTCCGTCATCAGGACCAGCATCACGATGCAGAGCGAGAGGATCGCGGCGGGCTGGAACTCCGGGGCACCGAAGGCGAAGGGCGTCGGGAGCGCCGCCACCGGCGCCGACTTGATGGCGCTGAAGTCGGCCATCCCGAACGGGATCGCGGCGAGCGTTCCGATGAACAGGCCCAGCAACAGGGCGACTTGCTTGAGGAAGCCGCGTCCGAAGCGCTGGAAGACGAGGATCACCGCGAGCGTGAAGGCGGCGAGCGCGAGGTACTTCATGGCGCCGAAGTCGGCGGCGGTCTTGTCGCCGCCCTGCGCCCAGGTGACGGGCACGGGCATCAGCGTCACGCCGATGAGCGTGATGACGACGCCGGTGACGAGCGGCGGGAAGAAGCGCAGGAGGCGCCCGAAGAACGGGCCCACCGCGAGGCAGAAGACGCCCGCGACCATCACCGCGCCGTAGATGGAGGTGAGTTGATGGCCTTTGGCGCTGTTCTCGGCAATGGCGAGGATGGGCGCGATGCCCGCGGACGACGCGGCGTTCACGAAGGGGAGCCGGTTGCCGACGAACCCCTTGACGCCGAGCGTCTGGAGGATCGTGGCGAGTCCGGCGATCAGCAGGCTCGCGGCGATGAGGCGCGTCTGCGCGACCGTGTCCAGACCACAGGCCTGGCCGATGATCAGCGGCGGAGTGACGACACCCGCGTACATGGCGGCGATGTGCTGGAGCGCGGCGGGGACGAGGCGTGAGGGGTGGAGCTTCTCATCCACCGGATGGCAGACGGGAGTTGACTCGCCGTCGGCTATGTCCGATGGGGTGGAACACGGGCCTTTCTCAGACCCTTTTGCAGGGTGTGCCATTGCTGCTGTTCCCTCCGGTGTGGCGCGCCCCCGTCCGCTGCGGACGGGCGGGGGCGCGCGTCCCGCGTCAGAGGTTGGTCATGTCGACCGGGATCTTCGGCTGGACCCCGTCCCTGAGAACCGTGGCCTCGATCAGGCCGTAGGGGCGGTCCGCCGCGAAGTAGACCTCGTTGTCGTTCTTGAGACCGAAGGGCTCGAGGTCCACCAGGAAGTGGTGGTTGTTCGGCAGCGAGAAGCGGATCTCGTCTATCTCGCTGCGGCTGTTGATGACGCGCGAACCCATTTGGTAGAGGGTCTGCTGCAGCGAGAGGGAGTACGTCTCGGCGAAGGCCTGCAGGATGTGCTTCTTGGCCTGCGCGTACGACTTCTCCCAGTTGGGCATCCGGTCCGCGTCGCTGGTCCAGTTGTAACGCCAGGCGGCGGAGACGTCGGTGCACAGGATGCGGTCGTACGCCTCCTTCAGCGTCGTGTACTTGTCCTTGACGTAGCCCCAGAACTCCGAGTTGGTGGAGTTCATGACCGTGAGGTCCTTGAGCCCGGAGATGATCTCCCAGTTCTCACCGTCGAAGGTGATCTGCGTGGTGCGCAGCTCCTGGCCCTTGCGGGCGAAGGAGTGGTTGACCTCGTCCGAGCCGATGAACTTGGAGTTGTTGTCCGAGGTCGCGATGCGCTCCCAGGAGTACTCCTCGATGCGGATCCGCGCGACCTTGATCGGCTCCTGGGACGTCACGAAGTGCCGGGCCAGGTGGATGCCGAACTGCTCGGCGGACTCGATGCCGTACTCCTTGGCGAACGCGTACACCGTGTTCTTGGTGGTGTCCGTCGGCAGGACGTTGGCGTTCGAGCCGGAGTAGTGGACGTCCTCCATGTCGCCGGAGAGCGCGACCGAGACGTTCAGGTCCTTGATGTGATGGGTGTCGCCGTCCCGCGTGATCTTGACGACGCGGTTCTCTGCTTTGCCGTACTGGTTCTGGCCGAGAATCGTGGGCATGTCTGCTAGCTCCCTCGGTAAACGGAGTAGCCGAACGGGTTGAGCAGCAGCGGTACGTGATAGTGCTCGCCCGGGTTGACGGCGAACGTGATCGCCACCTCCGGGAAGAACGCACCGCTGTCCCTTACGCGGGGGGCGTCCTGCTGCGCCTCGGCTTGCTTCTTGTCGCTGTGCTGGTTTTCGCTGTGCTGGTTTTTGGAGAAGTACGCCTCGACCTCGAAGTCGAGTCGCACGTGTGTGGTGCCCTCCGGCAGGGCCGGGAGGTCTTTGCAGCGCCCGTCCGCGTCGGTCGCGGAGCCGCCGAGCGCCACCCACTCGGCGTCACGGCCGCTGCGGGCGGTGAGCGAGATGGCGACGCCCTCGGCGGGGCGTCCGACGCTGGTGTCCAGGATGTGCGTGGACACCGAGGCGGTGGTGTCAGTGCTCATCAGTCGTTGTCCTCTTCTGCTGCTACGAGACGGGCCAGCCGGATGCGGTTGATCTTCCCGAGTTCGGTGCGCACGATTTCGCGCTCCGCCTCGGCCGTGTTGCCGATCCGTGCCTTCATCGCGTCGCGCATCTGCTCACCGGTGGCTCCGGTGGCGCAGATCAGAAAGACATGTCCGAACCGGTCCTGGTAGGCCAGGTTCAGTTCGAGCATCTCGGCCTTGAGCTCCTCGGAGGCCCCCGCCATGCCGCGCTGTTCGCGGGACGACGTGGGGTCCCCGGGCTTCGGGCGGCCGATCGGCGGATGCCCGGCCATCGCCTCGGCCAGATCCTCGGCGGTCAGCTCGGCCATGGCGGCGTCACTGGCGGCGAAGAGGGCTTCGGCGGTGGGGAAAGGGCGCTGGGAGAGCAGTTTGCTTCCCCAGGCCGATGAGGCGCAGGCCTCGTGGAGGGCGGCGGTGGCCGCGCTCTCCGTCAAGGCGTTGAACCGGGCTGGGCCCGGCGTCGAGCTCGAAGTCACGGGTGCCTCCGTGGCCATAGGGCCTTGTGCTGGACGGGCTGCGGATAGCTAACGCCAGCCGAAACACCACGTCAACACTTTGTTGAAAACTTCGAGTAACAAAGGCCACCGTCCGGTTAACGGACGGTGGCCTTCGGCACCGCTCTGACCTGGGGCTTACCCGGCAGGTCAGGTGGAGCGGTTGAGGTAGTTGTACACAGTGAACCGTGAGACACCGAGCGCGCCGGCGACTGTCTCCACTCCGTGCCGTACGGCGAAGGCGCCTCGCGCCTCGAGTATCCGCACGACTTCCTGCTTGGCCTTGCGGTCGAGATCCGACAGCGGCATCCCGCGCTTGCGCTCCAGGGCGAGCAGGATGTGGTCGAGGGAGTCGGCGAGCTGCGGCAGGCGTACGGCGATCACGTCCTGCCCCTCCCAGGCCAGGACGACGTCGTCGGCGCCCGCCTGGTCGGGGGGCACCATTTCGCCGCCCATGGCGTCCACGAGCGGCTTGACGGCCGCCACGAAGGGGTCGCGGCCGTCTCCGTCTCCGGTCATTCGATGACCTCCCCCGACTCTCCGAGCACGTTCACCTGGAGCGAGACACGGGTCGCGCCCGCCTCCAGGGCCTGGCGCAGCAGCGCGTCCACGGCGGTCAGGACCTCGTCGGCGCCGCCCTCCGCGGTATTGCCGAAGGGGCCGACGTCCACGGCGTCGAGGTCGGCCCCCTGGATGACGTCGCGGGCCACCACGGCGTGGGCGGGCGCCTCGTCCAGGTCGAAGGGTTCGGTCGTGAACTCCACTCTCAATCGCACGCGCTCAACCTACCGACCAACAGGTGCGGCGCGACAGCGCCTCGATGAGGGGTGGTGGCCGGGCGACGGGTGGGCGTGGCGATTTTCCGGCAGCCCCCTCTTGACAAGGGCGGATCCCCGACGGCAATCTTCCATCAGACAGAAATTAACTTCCGCTATACGGAAGGAGCGCGGAAGCCCCATGGGATACTCCGACCAGCGCTTCAATGTGAACCTGTCGATCCTCTTCACGGAACTCCCGCTCCTGGAGCGCCCCGCGGCCGCCGCCGCGGCGGGCTTCACCGCGGTCGAGCTGTGGTGGCCCTGGGTCGACGCCCCCACCCCCGAGCAGTCCGAGCTCGACGCCCTGCGGGCCGCGATCACGGACGCCGGCGTAGAGCTGGTGGGTCTGAACTTCTACGCCGGTCAGCTGCCGGGACCGGACCGCGGCGCCCTGTCGATTCCGGGCGAGGAGAGCGAGAAGTTCCGCGCGAACCTCCCGGTGGCCGCGGACTTCGCCAAGTCCCTCGGCTGCAAGGCGCTCAACGCGCTGTACGGCAACCGACTGGAGGGCGTGACCCCCGCGGTCCAGGACGAACTCGCCCTGGAGAACCTGGTGTTGGCGGCACGCGAGGCCGACCGCGTGGGCGCGGTGCTGCTGATCGAGGCCCTGAACAAGCCCGAGTCGCCGCGCTGCCCGATCGTCAGCGCGGACGCGGCGATCGCCGTGGTGGACAAGGTGAACTCCGCCACCGGACTCGGTAACGCGAAGTTCCTCATGGACCTGTACCACCTGTCCATGAACGGTGAGGACCTGCCGGCCGTCATCGATCGGTACGTGGCCCAGACCGCGCACGTGCAGATCGCCGACAACCCTGGCCGCGGGGCCCCGGGCACGGGGTCGCTTCCGCTGGAGGAGCTGCTCGATCAGCTCCGGAAGGCCGGTTACGAGGGGTACGTCGGGCTGGAGTACAAGGCCGGGGACCGTCCCAGCGCCGAAGCGTTCGGCTGGCTGCCGACTGCGGACTAGACCGCCGCTTCGCGGCGGACGTTTCCCGCCACCCCCGAAACTCCGTATTTTTTGCAGAAAGGCTCCACCATGAGCAACCTTCCCAAGATCGCGTGGATCGGACTCGGCATCATGGGGTCCCCCATGTCCGAGAACCTGATCAAGGCTGGTTACTCCGTCACCGGCTTCACCCTTGAGCAGGACAAGCTGGACCGTCTCGCCGCCGCCGGCGGCACCGTCGCGAAGTCGATCGCCGAGGCCGTCAAGGACGCCGACGTCGTCGTGACGATGGTGCCCGCGTCCCCGCAGGTCGAGGCCATTGCCTACGGCGAGAACGGCATCCTGGAGAACGCGAGGTCCGGCGCGCTGATCGTCGACATGTCGTCGATCACCCCGCAGACCTCCGTGGACCTGGCCAAGGCCGCCAAGGACAAGGGCATCCGCGTCCTTGACGCCCCCGTCTCGGGCGGCGAGGCCGGTGCCATCGAGGCCGTGCTCTCCATCATGGTCGGCGGCGAGAAGGCCGACTTCGACGAGGCCAAGCCCCTTCTGGACGCCCTCGGCAAGACCATCGTGCTGTGCGGTCCGCACGGCTCGGGGCAGACCGTGAAGGCCGCCAACCAGCTGATCGTCGCCGTGAACATCCAGGCGTGCGCCGAGGCAGTCGTCTTCCTGGAGAAGTCCGGGGTGGACCTGACCGCCGCCCTCGACGTCCTGAACGGGGGGCTTGCGGGCTCGACCGTCCTGACCCGCAAGAAGGACAACTTCCTCAAGCGCGACTTCAAGCCCGGATTCCGGATCGACCTGCACCACAAGGACATGGGCATCGTCACCGACGCCGCCCGCAATGTCGGTGCCTCGCTCCCGGTCGGCGCCGTGGTCGCCCAGCTCGTCGCCTCGCTGCGCACGCAGGGCGACGGCGGCCTCGACCACTCCGCGCTGCTTCGCGGCGTCGAGCGCCTCTCGGGCGCCGAGCTCTAAGCCGAGCCCCGAGAAGCCTTACGAGGCTCCGGGAGCTCCCTCAACTTCCGGGCCGCGGCGGCGCTGACACCTGTCCTGTCGCGCCCAGGCGTCGCCGCGGTCCGGAACTCAAGCCTCAGCGGAACAAGCGAAAAACAACCGAACAAGCCCCACCCAAAAACTTCAACAAACTGTTGACGTAGCAGTTCAGGCGTACTTACGCTCGCGTCACCTCAGCAGTTTCAGTAGTCCGTACGGAAGGTCAACCCCGCCACCATGTCGAAGCGTGTGCTCACGACCGAGTCCGGCGCCCCCGTCGCCGACAACCAGAACTCCGCCACCGCCGGCGTCGGTGGCCCGCTTCTCCTCCAGGACCAGCACCTCCTCGAGAAGCTCGCGCGCTTCAACCGCGAGCGCATCCCGGAGCGTGTCGTCCACGCCCGCGGTTCCGGTGCCTACGGCTACTTCGAGGTGACCGACGACGTCACCGCGTACACCTCGGCCGACTTCCTGAACACCGTCGGCAAGCGCACCGAGACGTTCCTGCGCTTCTCCACGGTGGCCGACAGCCTCGGCGGCGCGGACGCGGTCCGTGACCCGCGCGGCTTCGCGCTGAAGTTCTACACCGAGGACGGCAACTACGACCTCGTCGGCAACAACACCCCGGTCTTCTTCATCAAGGACCCGATCAAGTTCCCCGACTTCATCCACTCCCAGAAGCGCGACCCCTTCACGGGCAAGCAGGAGCCCGACAACGTCTGGGACTTCTGGGCGCACGCCCCCGAGGCGACGCACCAGGTGACGTGGCTGATGGGTGACCGCGGCATCCCCGCGTCGTACCGCCACATGAACGGCTACGGCTCGCACACCTACCAGTGGACGAACGAGGCGGGCGAGGCCTTCTTCGTGAAGTACCACTTCAAGACGAACCAGGGCGTACGCAGCCTGTCGTCGGAGCAGGCCGCCGAGCTCGCGGGCAAGGACGCCAACTCGCACCAGACGGACCTGCTCCAGGCCATCGAGCGCGGCGTGAACCCGTCCTGGACGCTGCACGTGCAGATCATGCCCGCGGCGGACGCGGCGGACTACCGCTTCAACCCCTTCGACCTGACGAAGGTGTGGCCGCACAGCGACTACCCGCTGCAGCGCGTGGGCCGCCTGGTCCTCGACCGCAACCCCGACAACGTCTTCGCCGAGGTCGAGCAGGCCGCCTTCTCCCCGAACAACTTCGTTCCGGGCATCGGCCCCTCCCCCGACAAGATGCTGCAGGGCCGCCTGTTCGCCTACGCGGACGCGCACCGCTACCGCCTGGGCGTCAACCACACGCTGCTCGCGGTGAACGCGCCGAAGGCGACGACCGCGGACAACTACGGCCGCGACGGCCTGATGGCGTCCAACGCGTACGGCCGCGACCGCAAGAACTACGAGCCCAACTCGTACGACGGCCCCGTCGAGACCGGCCAGGCCCTCTCCGCGCCGCTCGCCGTCAACGGCCACACCGGCACGCACGAGGCGCCGCTGCACACCAAGGACGACCACTTCTTCCAGGCGGGCGAGCTGTACCGCCTGATGTCGGCCGAGGAGCAGTCCCGCCTGGTGGCGAACATCGCGGGCGGCCTCTCGCAGGTCAGCCGTGACGACGTCATCGAGAAGAACCTGGCCCACTTCCACGCCGCCGACGCCGAGTACGGCAAGCGCGTGGAGGAGGCCGTCCGAGCCCTGCGCGAGGACTAGAACTCCCCAGCTGCGTCGGGGAATTGACGGGAGGTCAGCTCCCCGGCGCTGTGCCCGCGCCATCACGGAACCCGGATGAGGGGTGGTCCCGTGGTGCACCGGGCGCCGGACGAGGACCGTGGCGGCTCCGCGAGCCAGTGCGGTGGTAAAGGCCCTGCGGCCCTCTTCTCGACATGAGGGAAGAGGCACCCCGGAGCCATTCGCAGCCGCCGCGGTCCCAGCCGATGACTCCGTCCGGCAGCGCGTATGCATGTTCCGCCAGTCGCGCGCGGTCGGACGGCAACAACTCTCCATGACGGCAAGGCAGTTCAGCCGAGAGAGCCAGAGCGCCGAGTACGGACGGTCCCGTACTCGGCGCTCTTCTGTGTGCGCGGCTCTTGTGTGTGCGGCTCTTCTTTGTGCGCGGCTCTTCTGTGTGCGCGACCCGGTGTTCCGTGGAGCGGCCCCCGCCGCTCAGCGCACCTTCTCGCCCGACGCCAGCTTGGCCAGCATCCGTTCGAGCCTGGCGGCGCGCGTGGTGGGCGTCTTCGCCGTCATCAGGCGGTGCAGCACGACGTACCGGTCCGACTTGGTGAGGCCCTCGAACGTCTCACGGGCCACCGGGCTGGCCGCCAGGGCCGCCGCCAGGTCGTCCGGGACCGTGGCGTTGCGCTGCGACTCGTAGGCCGCCTCCCAGCGCCCGTCGGCCTTGGCCGCCGCCACCTCCGCGAGGCCCGCCTCGCGCATGCGGCCGGCGGCGATCAGGGCCTCTGCCTTCTGGACATTCACCTTCGACCAGAGGCCGCGCGGCCGGCGCCGGGTGATCTTCTGAAGGAAGTACACGTCGTCGTGCGACCTGCGCTGGCCATCGATCCAGCCGTGGCAGAGGACGACGTCGACGACTTCGCCCCACGTCACCGACGCCACGCCCGTCGCCTTCTTGGCGATCAGCAGCCACGCACCCGGCTCACTGTCGTGGTGTTCGTCCAGCCAGGCGTCGAGTTCCGCGACGTGCGCGCAGGTCATGACCCGCAGCCCCTCCAGCGATTCCATCCGCACACACTAATCCGCACGCGCCAAAGGGGCGGCCCACCCCACCGGGTGGACCGCCCCTCCAGGACTAAGTCAGGGACTACGTCAGGCGATTCAGACCTTCAACGGCCGGATCGCGGTGGGCGCGTGGCCCGGCTCCGTGGCGATCTCCTCGAACTCCTTGACCGCGCTGATGTCGGCCGTCGGGCTCATGGAGATGTTGGTGATGCGCTCCAGGATGGCCTCGACGACGACCGGGACCTGGTGCTCCTGGGCCAGCTTCTTGGCCTGCTCGAAGGCGGCGCCCAGTTCGTTCGGGTCGGTGACGCGGATGGCCTTGCAGCCCATGCCCTCGGCGACCTTGACGTGGTCGACGCCGTAGACGCCGAGCTCCGGGCTGTTCTGGTTCTCGAACTCCAGGTTGACCTGGAAGTTGATGTCCAGGCCGATCTGGGCCTGGCGGATCAGGCCCAGGTAGGCGTTGTTCACCAGGACGTGGACGTACGGGATGCGGTGCTGCGCACCGACCGCCAGTTCCTCGATCATGAACTGGAAGTCGTAGTCGCCGGAGAGGGCGACGACGGGGGTGTCGCGGTCCGCCGTGGCGACACCGAGCGCGGCCGGGATCGTCCAGCCGAGCGGGCCCGCCTGGCCGCAGTTGATCCAGTGGCGCGGCTTGTAGACGTGCAGCATCTGGGCGCCCGCGATCTGCGAGAGGCCGATGGTGGTGACGTACCGCGTGTCCGGGCCGAAGGCCTTGTTCATCTCCTCGTAGACGCGCTGCGGCTTCATGGGGATGTCGTCGAAGTGCGTGCGGCGCTGGAGCGTCTCCTTGCGCTCCAGGTGGGACGCGACCCACCGGGAGCGGTCGGGCAGCTTGCCCGCGGCCTTGAGCTCCTTGGCCACCTCGACGAAGAGTTCGAGGGCGACCTTGGCGTCGGAGGCGATTCCGTAGTCCGGCGCGAAGATCTTGCCGATCTGGGTCGGCTCGATGTCGACGTGCACGAACTTGCGGCCCTGGGTGTACACGTCCAGCTTGTAGCCGGTATGACGGTTGGCCCAGCGGTTGCCGATGCCGAGGACGAAGTCCGACTCCAGGAACGTCGCGTTGCCGTAGCGGTGGCCGGTCTGCTGGCCGACCATGCCCGCGTTCAGGTCGTGGTCGTCGGGGATGGTGCCCCAGCCCATCAGGGTCGGCACGACCGGGGTGTTGGTGAGCTCGGCGAACTCGACGAGGAGGTCGGAGGCGTCGGCGTTGATGATGCCGCCGCCCGCGACGATCAGCGGACGCTCGGACTCGACCAGGAAGGTGATCGCCTTCTCGATCTGGGCACGGGTCGCGGACGGCTTGTAGGCCGGCAGCGGCTCGTACGTGTCGATGTCGAACTCGATCTCGGTCTGCTGGACGTCGATCGGCAGGTCGATGAGGACCGGACCGGGGCGGCCCGAGCGCATCAGGTGGAAGGCCTGCTGGAAGATGCCGGGGACCTGCGCGGCCTCCAGGACCGTGACGGCCATCTTCGTGACCGGCGTGGCGATCGAGGCGATGTCGACGGCCTGGAAGTCCTCCTTGTGGAGCAGGTGCGTCGGCGCCTGGCCCGTGATGCAGAGGATCGGGATCGAGTCGCCGGTCGCGGAGTACAGACCGGTGATCATGTCGGTGCCCGCAGGGCCCGACGTACCGATGCAGACGCCGATGTTGCCGGGGTTGGCCCGGGTGTATCCCTCGGCCATGTGCGAGGCGCCCTCGACGTGCCGGGCGAGCGTGTGGTCGATGCCACCGCCCTCCTGGAGCGCCTTGTAGAACGGGTTGATCGCCGCGCCGGGCACACCGAACGCGTTGGTGACGCCCTCGCGCTTGAGGATCTCGACTGCCGCGCGGACAGCGGTCATACGGGCCATGGGGTTCTCCTGCTTCGACAACAGCTTCGACAGCTTCATCAGCTATTCGGCTGACGGATACGGCTGGCGGATCCGGCTCCCGTCGCGCCCCGCGGTGAGCTTCTGTTTCCGCATTGTGGAAAGTATGTTCTGCTATATGGAAGCAATGTAGGCGGGTGCGGTGGAGGCAGTCAAGAGATGTCCGGGAACCGGGCCGCCCGAAGGGCGCGTCCCAGTCGTTGAATTCGGGATGGAAGTCGGCGTGGAAGTCGGCATGGCACTCGGCGTCGAATTCGGGCCACACCATCAGGGGGTCACGCGTGGCCACTTCACCGGACACGTCGTCACCGGACACGTCGCCCGCCCGACAGGACCGGCGGAAGTACGGCCGCTGGGCGGCTGGGCCGCTGCTGGGGCAGGGGAGCCTCGGGCGGGTCTTCCTCGCGCACGACGGGACGGGGCGTGCCGTCGCCCTGAAGGTGGTGCACCCCTGCCTGGCCCGTGACCAGGAGTTCCGTGGACGCTTCGCCCGCGAGCTCCCCGCGATCGGCGCGGTGCGGGGGCGGCGCACCGCCGCGCTCGTAGACGCGGATCCGCAGGGTGCGGCGCCCTGGCTGGCCACGGAGTACGTCCCCGGCCCGACGCTCGCCGAGCGGGTACGGGACGCCGACGGGCCGCGACTCGCCACGACACCGACGGGACCAGCAGGACCAGCGGAACTGTTCACCCTGGCGAGCGCACTCGCCGAGGCACTGGACGACATTCACCGGGCAGGGCTGGTGCACGGAGGCCTCCGGCCGTCGAACGTGCTCATGGCCGCCGATGGCCCACGCGTCGTCGGCTTCGGCACGGCCGCCGGGTACGCGGGAGGGGCGAAAAGAGCGGGACGGGCAGGAAGCGCGGGAGGGACAGGAAGGGCGGGAGGGGCAGGAAGGGCGGCGGGATACACGGCGCCCGAGCTCCTGGCCGCACAGGGAGTAGTGGCCACACCTCCCTCGGACGTCTTCTCCCTCGGAGCGGTCGTCGCCTTCGCGGCGACGGGGCGCGAGCCCTTCCCCGCCGGAGGCGGGGACCCTGACCTGACGGACCTGCCGACGGAGCTGTTGCCCCTGGTCAGCGCCTGCCTCGCCACGCACCCCGCGGCGAGGCCCGCGCCGCGCACCGTCGCCCGCATGGCGGGCCTCCCCCTGCCCGGCAGCCGCCGCCGGGATTTGACCCTGGCAAAGGCGCTGTTCTTGGCTCAACTAGCTGCCGCGGCAAGCTCACTTGATGGACGATGGACATGACGAACCGGTGAGCGGTGACGGTGAGCGGTAACGGTGACGGGTGAGGGTGATGACGGACAGCGACGTCCCGGTACGGTGCCCGGCCTGTCGGCGCGAACATGCGTACGCTCCACCGTCCTACCCCTGCGCGTGCGGCGCCCCGGTGGTACCGCCGGTGGCACACGGAGCGACCGTGACCCCGGTGACGGACCGGACGTGGGCGGACGAGTGGGTGATCGTGCGGTGCCGGATGTGCGGGCGCCGGGACCAGTGGCCACAGCCTGAGCTGGAGTGCGAGTGCGGGGCGGTGCTGCGGATTCCGGTACGGGCGGTGCAGGCGCCGTCAGCCACTCCCCCGCCTCCGGCTACGCCGAGTACCCCCACTCCCCCCGCGCACATACCCCCGCCCCCGACGGCTCCGGCGCCGCGGCCCGCCTTCCAGCCCGTCCCGGTCCGTACGGCGCAGGACGCGGTGACGGTGGCGGCGCTGTACCTGCGGTGGCTCGGGTACGCGGACATCCGGGGAGCGGTCAAGCGGGCGCCTTCCGGGGTGCGGGTCGCGGCGCGGGGCGTGATCGCCCTGATCGAGCCGTCCGTGAAACCAACCTCGCTCCGTGACGTGGAGTGCGTATGGCTCAGCGCGATGGCCGAGTCCGTCAGCTGCGTCTGCTTCAGCCTCGCGGGCTACGAGGAAGCCGCCCGCACACGCGCGGACGCCTTGTCCATCCCCCTGTTCGTCATCGACCTCACAGGCACACCACAGCCGGTGAACGGCGCGGCGGACGAGCTGATGTCGGCGGAGTGACGCGGGCCCGCGGGGCGCGGCGGCGCCGGACACCTCCCGACACATGCCGGGTGATCGGTTGGGCGGGTGGGAGGCATCCGCCGCGGGGCGGCGGGGCGGAAAAGCCGTCGGCCGCCGACGGACGGACCGGCATACTCCCCCCATGCGCATCCGCCCAGCCACGAGAGCAGAACTCCCCACGCTCCAGGAGATCGAGCGCGCCGCAGGCGAACCCTTCCGCTCCCTGGGCATGGCAGCCATCGCCGACGACGAACCCCCCGGCATCGACCTCCTGGAAGAATTCCGGCGCGCGGGCCGAGCCTGGGTGGCCACCGGGGCAGACACAGGCGACAGCGGCTGCGCCCCCGTCGCGTACCTCATCAGCGAACCCGTGGACGCGGCAGAACACATCGAGCAGATCACCGTGCACCCCCGAGCGGCGCGCCACCGCATCGGCCAGGCCCTGATCGAGCACACCGCGGAACGCGCCCGCGAAGCCGGGCGAGAAGCCCTCACCCTGACCACCTTCGCGGACGTCCCCTGGAACGCCCCGTACTACGCCCGCATCGGCTTCCGCGTACTGGACGAGGCCGAACTCACTCCGGGGCTACGGAAGATCCGCGCTCACGAGGCCGAACTGGGTCTCGACCGCTGGCCCCGCGTCACCATGCGCCGCGAGCTCACCCGCGACGGGACTGCACCCCGTACCGCTCCCTGAGTTCGATCTTCCGCACCTTCCCCGACACCGTCATGGGAAAGCTCTCCAGGATCCGCAGCCCCGCCGGGATCTTGTAGCGCGCCAACTGCCCCTCGCAGAAGGCCCGCAGCTCCTCCCACGTCAGGGGATCATCCGCGTCCCGCAGGATCACGCACGCCAGCGGCACCTCCCCGTAGCGCTCATCGGGAACCCCCACCACCTGGACATCCGCGATCTTCGGGTGTCCGTACAGAAACTCCTCGATCTCACGCGGGTAGATGTTCTCGCCACCCCGAATGATCATGTCCTTGATGCGGCCGACGATCTGGACGTAACCGTCATCGCGCATGACCGCCAGGTCACCCGTGTGCATCCAGCGCCCCGCGTCGAGCACCTCCGCCGTACGCGAAGGCTCGTTCCAGTAGCCGAGCATCACGCTGTAGCCCCGCGTGCACAGCTCGCCCGACGCACCCCGCGGCAGTGTCACGCCGCTGACGGGATCGACCACCTTCACCCCGATGTGCGGCAACACCCGGCCCACCGTCCCCGTCCGGCGCTCCAGGTCGTCCGTGCGGCGGGTCTGCGTCGAGACCGGGGAGGTCTCCGTCATGCCGTAACAGATGGAGACCTCCTCCATGTGCATCTCGGCGACCACCCGCTTCATCACCTCGACCGGGCAGGGCGAGCCCGCCATGATGCCGGTGCGCAGCGAACTCAGGTCGTACGTGGCGAAGTCGGAGAGGTTCAGCTCCGCGATGAACATCGTCGGCACCCCGTACAGCGACGTACAACGCTCGCGCTCCACCGCGTGCAACGTGGCGACGGGATCGAAGGACGGTGCCGGGATGACGATGCAGGCACCGTGGGACGTAGCGCCCAAGTTGCCCATCACCATCCCGAAGCAGTGATAGAAGGGCACGGGCAGGCACACCCGGTCCTGCTCCGTGTAACCGACCGTACGACCCACCCAGTAGCCGTTGTTGAGGATGTTGTGGTGGGAGAGGGTCGCCCCCTTGGGGAAGCCGGTCGTGCCCGACGTGTACTGGATGTTGACCGGATCGTCGCAGCTCAATTCAGCTTCACGCGCGTCCAGTTGATCAGCGTCTACCGTCCCCGCCGCACCGAGCAACTCGTCCCACGAGACGTCCTCGATGTAGTGGACGGACCTCAGCTCGGGGCAGCCGGGCCGCACCTGGTCCACCAGCGCCCGGTAGTCGCTCGACTTGTGCGACCGCGTGGCGACCAGAACCGTCACCCCGGCCTGCTTGAGCACGTACTCCAACTCATGCGCGCGATAAGCCGGGTTGATGTTCACCATGATCGCGCCGATCCGCGCGGTGGCGTACTGCACGAGCACCCACTCGGCACAGTTCACCGCCCAGATGCCGACCCGGTCACCCTTGCCGACCCCGACCCCCATGAACCCTCGCGCCAACTGCTCCACGGCCGCGCCGAACTCGGCATACGTCCATCGCTTCCCCGCGGCCACGTCCACCAGCGCGTCCCGCTCCGGCCAGGCCTCGATCGCCCGGTCGAGGTTGCGCCCGATGGTGTCACCGAGCAGAGGCGTCTTGCTGACACCGTGGGCGTACGACAGTTCATACGGCAGTTCACCCGCACGGAGACTCGCGCTCACCGGACTCACTGGAACTCCCCTTCGCGGTACTGGGCGGCGTCAAGTGTCACCCGCGGATCAGCGCCGCGTCGAGCCTTGCGCGTCTGAAAGAGGGGCGCGACCTGCGACCACGCTCAATACCGGGAAGCCTCACAGCACACGCTCGGCCCCTGGCGACCTCCGCAGCCCGGCGACGCCGCCACCGCGATGCCGATCACGACCGTGCTGATGGTGCACCAGCTTCAGCTGATCGCCTCAGCCCTTATGCGGGTTCGACAGCGTGCGGCCAATGGCGTGCGCTTTATCCCGTATCCGTCGCAAGTGTGAACGAACCTCGCGTGTACGGTGCGGAACCGCCTCGCCCCCTTGGGTGATCAACTCATATGCTGACCGCTCAACAGCCGTTCCACGGGGAGACTTTGTGGGGCGCGGCTGACACATTTCTGCCAGGAGTTCACTTTGCTGTACAGGAAGACCGCTTTGCGCGTTGCCGCACCCGTGGCCGTGCTCGCCCTCGCGCTGACGGGATGTGGCGGCGACGACAAGGCGTCGGGTTCCACGGACGAGAAGCCGAAGGCCAAGGCGAGCGCGGAATCGTCGCCCGAGTCCGGCGGCGCGCGCGGCACCGGCGAGAGCGCCACCGGCAAGGTGAAGGAGGGCGACGCCTCCGTCACCTACGAGCTCACCGCGCAGAAGGTCGAACTGGGCACGGAGGCCGACACCAAGAAGATGGTGTCGGACCCCAAGGAGGCCAAGGGCCTGGTCCCGGCCATCGCCTACGTGAAGTACACGCACAAGTCCGGCGCGGCCCTCACACAGAGCCCGGACGCGAATGACTCCACCACCGTCTGGGCGGACGGTCAGCGCGGAACTCTGATCATCGGCGCCGCCGAAGACGCGCCGGGCTGCGACGACTCCTCGTCCATCGAGGGCTGGAAGCAGGGCGAGTCCCACGTCCTGTGCGAGACCTACCTGGTCCCCAAGGACGCGAAGGGCCTGGAGGTCCACTGGTCCGAGGAGGACGGCGAGCCGTTCGTCTGGAAGTTCCCTGCGACCAAGTGACACGCGGCCGGGCGGGCCGTTTCCGGCCCCCCCGGCGCTCGTGACCGTGCGCTCGTCCTTCCGCCGGCCTCCCCTATGCGGCTGAGGCCAGTAGCCCCCGAGGACGACATCGGAGTTCAGGCGCTCCGCTCCGGCAGGACCTCAGCTCTTGCCGCGCTCCACCCACTCGTCCCCCGACCCCTCCGCCGTCCGCTCCCGCAGATCGACCCGCCGGATCTTGCCGGAGATGGTCTTGGGCAGCTCCTCTGTGAACTCGATGCGCCGGATGCGCTTGTAGGGGGCCAGCACCGACCGGGTGTACGCGAAGATGGCCTCCGACGTCTCCTCACCTGGCTCCCAGCCCTTCGCCAGCACGACGTACGCCTTGGGGACGGCGAGCCGCAGGGCGTCCGGCGCGGGCACGACCGCGGCCTCCACCACCGCCTCATGCTCAAGCAGCACGCTCTCCAGCTCGAAGGGCGAGATCTTGTAGTCGGAGGCCTTGAAGACGTCGTCACTCCGACCCACATAGGTGAGGTAACCGTCGGCGTCGCGGGAGCCGATGTCGCCGGTGCGGTAGTAGCCGCCGGCCATCGCGTCGGCGGTGCGCTCAGGGTCGCCGTGGTAGCCGACCATCAGACCGACCGGGTTGGCCGCGAGGTCGAGGGAGATCTCGCCCTCCAGCGCTCCCGGCTCTCCGGTCACCGGGTCGAGGAGTTCGACGGCGAAGCCCGGCGTGGGCCGCCCCATCGAGCCCACCTTCAGCTTCTGACCCGGCGAGTTGGCGATCTGCACGGCGGTCTCGGTCTGCCCGAAGCCGTCCCTGATGGTGACGCCCCAGTCGCGCCGCACCTGCTCGATGACCTCGGGGTTCAGCGGCTCACCGGCCGCCACGACCTCGCGGGGCGGTGTCCGCAGCTGGGTCAGATCGGCCTGGATCAGCATGCGCCACACTGTCGGCGGCGCGCAGAACGACGTCACCCCGGCCCGGTCCATCTCGGCCATCAGACGACTCGCGTCGAAGCGCGTGTAGTTGTGGATGAAGACGGTCGCCTCCGCGTTCCACGGGGCGAAGAGGTTGGACCAGGCGTGCTTGGCCCAGCCCGGAGAGGAGATGTTGAGATGGACGTCGCCGGGCTTGAGGCCGATCCAGTACATCGTCGCCAAGTGGCCCACGGGATACGACACATGGGTGTGCTCGACCAGCTTCGGGCGGGCCGTCGTGCCCGAGGTGAAGTAGAGCATCAGCGCGTCGTCCGCGCGGGTGACGCCGTCGGGCTCGAAGACATCAGAGGCGTCGGCGGCAGCGTCGTAGGAGATCCAGCCGGACTGGTTCCCGCCCACCACGATGCGCGTGTAGTCGCCGGGCACGGCATCGAACTTCGCCGTGTCCTCGGGGCGTACGACCACATGGCGGGCGCGTCCGCGCTGGATCCGGTCGCGCAGGTCGACGGGGCCGAGCAGCGGGGTCGACGGGATGACGACCGCGCGCAGCTTCATCGCGGCGAGGGCGATCTCCCACAGTTCGACCTGATTGCCGAGCATCACGACGACACGGTCACCGGCGCGCACTCCCTGGGCGCGGAGCCAGTTGGCGACCTGGTCGGAGCGGGCGGACAGATGCGCGAAGGAGAAGCGGGTGGTGGGCCCGTCCTCCTCGACGATGTGCAGCGCGGTCCTGTCGTTGCCGCGGGCGATGACGTCGAACCAGTCGAGCGCCCAGTTGAATCGCTCGGGCCGCGGCCAGGCGAACCCCTCGTAGGCGGCGGCGTAGTCCTCACGATGCCGCAGCAGGAAGTCCCGAGCCGTCCGGAACTGGTCCGTGCCGCTGGTGCCCGTCGTCGTCATTGCGCTCTCCTCGTGGCCGGTCCGGTGCCCGGCGCCTGTGCCGGGCTCTTCGCCGGGGTCATTGCCGGACGCTACGTAACATCGTGTAATTCGTGATGCGGGTATCACCACCCCCGTACGGGGGTGTCCCGAGGTGAAGATCCCGAAGTGGAAGGGCTGACACGTGACGGCAGACGGAAGCGAGGCGGTCGAGATGCGGGCCGCACTGCTGCGGCTGCGTCGCGGCACGGGGCTGCCGGTGGCCTTCGGGGGGCTCGTCGAAGGGCAGCGGCGCCTGAGGATCGTCGAGCTGACGGGCACCGGCACGCGTGCGCTGTCCGGACTCGCGGTGTCGTCCGGGAACGGTCTGGGCGGCAAGGCGGTCGCGCTCTCGCGCCCCTGCGCGGTCACGGATTACCACGACTCGCGCCACATCAGCCATGAGTACGACTCCGCCGTGGCCGCGGAGGGCCTGCGCTCGGTGCTCGCGGTGCCGGTGGTGGTACGGCGACGGGTGCGAGGTGTGCTGTACGGGGCCCTGCGCTCGGCCCAGCCGCTGGGCGACCGGACGCTCTCGGCCGCGGTGGCGGCGGCCCGGGACGTGGAGCAGGCCCTCGCCGTACGTGACGAGGTGCGGGCGCTCCTGGTGGCGGCGCGGGAGCCGCAGGCGGGGGCCGGGCCCGCGTGGGAGCAGGTCCGCGAGGCGCACGGCGCGCTGCGGGAGCTGGCACCGCGGATCGTCGACCCGGCGCTGCGGGCGGAGATCCTGGCGGTGTGCGGCCGGTTGGCCTCGGCGGCCACCCTGCCGCCGGGACGGGAGCGTTCGGTGTCCCTCGCCCCGCGCGAGGTGGACGTACTCGCGTGCGTGGCCGGGGGCGTGACGAACGCGGTGGCCGCGGAGCGGCTCGGGCTGCGCCCGGAGACGGTGAAGGGGTATCTGCGGGCGGCCATGCGGAAGTTGGGGGCGCATACGAGGCTGGAGGCGGTGGTGGCGGCGCGGAGGGCGGGGTTGCTGCCCTAGCGCGTCGCAGGCCGTTCAGCGCTCGATGACCGTGCCGAACCGGATGTCGTACGTGATGGTGGCCGGGCTCATCGGGCCGCGCAACAGCCGCTCGGCCTCGTCGGTCAGTTCGCCGCGCTGCGCCTTGGTCAGGGTGCCGAACGGCTCGATGGTGAGGACGGTGGAGCCCTTGTCACCCTTGACTCCTCCCTTGGCTCCTCCCTTGTCACCTTTGTCCCCCTTGGCTCCTCCCCTGCCCTCCTCGACGCGCCACACGCCCGCGAGGAAGCCGTCGACCAGGAAGACGCTGTGGGCGAAGTTCCCTTTCCAGGCGCGGCCCTTGTACTCGGGCGGCACGACCCGGCTGCGGTCGGCGTGCGAAAGCAGGAGGTTGTCGTACTCGGGAAGGAGACGCACTGGAGCCGGGGTGCCCGCGTCGGGGCGGGGCGCGTCGGGGAGGTCGAAGAGTTCGACGCCGCTCTCATCCCGGAACGTACGCAGTTGGGGCCGCAGCCGCTCGAAGACCTCCCGCAGCCGCGTCAGGCCCGCCCAGGTCTGCATGTCCTTGACGGACGCGGGCCCGAAGGCGGCGAGGTAGCGCAGAACGGTGGCGTCGGGCGCGGGCACCGGCTCGCTCGGGCGGCCGAGCCAGTGCTCGGCGGTGGTGAGCGCGACCTGCCCGCTGCGGCGCCACAGACCACGCGGGGTGACCTGGACCAGCGGCAGCGAGCAGCGTGCGGCGACGGCGAGTGACTGGGGGTCGGCGTCGGGCCAGCGGGACAGCAGGACCTCCCGCAACTGCTTCATGGTCCTGGGCTCCTCGTCGACGGCGGCGCGGGCGAGCGAGGCGAGTTCCCCCAGGTCGACGCCGACAAGACCCATGCGGAAGGCGTGCAGTTCACGGTCGCGCGCGCCCTGCACCAGCGGGCGCAGGGTGAGGGCGTCGTCGGCGGTGTGCAGGTGGATGGTGGAGCGCATGGTGACGATGCGTACGAGGTCGCGCGCGGCAAGGAGACCGGACAGATCCTCCGGGTCGAACCCTTCGAGCCGGGCGGCGAGGGCGAGGTAGGGCGGCTTCACGTTCTGCGCCTGGAGGCCGATGAGGTGGGCGACGGCGGCCTCGACGGAGAGGTCGGCCGAGCGGCGCAGAAGGAGTTGACGGTCGAGGGTGGCGCGGTTGAGGGCGCGGGTGCCGAGTACGGGGGCGGCGGCTTGCGGCTGGGCCTTCGGCCGGACGCTCGTCGGCTTCGACGTGCTCGGCGTGCTCGGCGTCTTCGTCATGCTCCGCACGCTAGCGGGGCTCGCGGACATCCTCGGTCCGCAAGTGCACCGAGGATGTCGACACGCTCGCGACTTTTGGGACGTATATCCTGCTTCGGAGCCAACCAAGACACACGTTCGACCTCGGAGGCAGCCAGCATGGCGGAGCGCCGGATCCGGCCCGTACCGGGCGCGAAGAGGCACGGCTGGCGGCGCGCGGACCCGGCCGGGACCGCTTCGGCCGCGGGGAACGGGTCCTCCGGAAGCCCCGGAGCCACGCCCGCGTCGCCCTCCCCCACCCCGGCGGACGCCATGAGCGTCGTACAGGCCGCGCTCTACCGGGACGGGGTCCGCGTCGCGACGCCTTCCTCCCTGGCCGACACCTTCCGCGAGCTGCGCGAGCAGCGGGACGGCATGGCATGGATCGGCCTTGCCCGCCCCACCGAGGCCGAACTCCTCTCCCTGGCGGCCGAGTTCGACCTGCACGAGCTCGCAGTCGAGGACGCGATGGAGGCCCATCAGCGGCCGAAGCTGGAGCGGTACGGAGAGACCCTCTTCGTCGTCCTGCGCGCGGCCCGCTACCTGGATGCCCAGGAGGAGGTCGACTTCGGCGAACTGCACGTGTTCGTGGGACCCGACTTCGTCATCACGGTGCGCCACGGCGCCGCCCCGGACCTGACCGCCGTACGCCGCCGCATGGAGGAGAGCCCGGAGCTGCTCAAGCTCGGCCCGGAGGCGGTCCTCTACGCGATCCTGGACGCGGTGGTCGACGGGTACGCCCCTGTCGTGGCCGGCGTCCAGAACGACATCGACGAGATCGAGACCCAGGTCTTCGGCGGCGACCCGGCGGTATCGCGCCGCATCTACGAACTCTCCCGCGAGATGGTCGAGTTCCAGCGCGCGACCCGCCCCCTGGTCGCCATGCTGCACTCCCTGATGGCGGGCTTCGCGAAGTACCGCACCGACGAGGAACTCCAGCGTTACCTACGCGACGTCGCCGACCACGTCACGCACACCAGCGAACGCGTGGACGGCTTCCGCCAGGCCCTCGCCGACATCCTCACGGTCAACTCCACGCTCGTCACACAGCAACAGAACGCGGAGATGCGGGCGCTCGCGGAGGCGGGTTTCGAGCAGAACGAGGAGATCAAGAAGATCTCGTCGTGGGCGGCCATTCTGTTTGCACCCACGTTGGTGGGAACGATCTACGGGATGAACTTCGATGAGATGCCGGAGCTGCACTGGACGTTCGGCTATCCGTTCGCGATCGGCCTGATGGCGGTGGTCTGCGTGAGTCTGTACTTCATCTTCAAGCGGCGGGACTGGCTGTAGCGGGGAGCACGCAGCCTTCGGTCAGCTTCGCGGACGCGAACGTCTCCCGGCGCCCATTTCAGCCCGCTGGGGAGAATCTGGGGAGAATGCGCGGCGCTGGGGAGCGAGCCATCACTCGCCGCACGTCATTCGCCGTTTCCTGCGTGGCTCACCTCGACCCTTCCCGGCTGTGCCAAACCGTCACTGACGGTATTGACCGATCGGGATGTGGACAGGCAGGGCCGCGCCACTGTGCGGAAGATCAGGCACGGGCGTGTTGCACAGCCCAGATCAAGGACCTGGTCCGCTCGGCGGATCGGCTTCCTGGCTCGTCCCCGATGCCCCCTCGCGCAGCACCGCCCGCAACTCGTGCCATGCGCCCACGACAGCGATCAGGTTCGTCAGCACGACGCGGACTTGGGACAGCAGAAGCCCCAAGAGGCCCAAGAGCGCGGGGATCCCCAAAGCCAAGGTGGCCCATGTCACCACGCACCCCTTCCGGTTGGCCCCATGACACGCGAAGCACCTGGGGTCACTGACCCGCCGTCCTGGTCCGCATACTCCCGCCGAAAGAGATCGAAGTCTGCACGGTAAATGATGCATTTTGTGATCTTCACGCCGAAGATCACTCGCGGGCCGTCTGCCGCAGGGCGTCATGGCTGCTAACGCCTTTGCCCGCTAAGCCAGCCAGAACTCCGCCGCGTCCGGTCGAAGCGCTACTCGGCGCCGAGGGCACCAGCTCAGCGGAGATCGCCACTGCTCTGCGACGGGACGCTGAGCGTGCTGGTTGGCGCAACACACCAGCCAGCGTGCAGATGCAGAAAAGCGGGCGGCACAGCATGTGCTGTACCATCCGCTCCCTCATGCGCTCGCGAAGTTCTCTGGGATGTACTCAGGGACCACGCCGAGCAAGGCATCGACGGCCGCTCGCCCCTTCCCGCCGGCCTCCGGCATGAAGTGGGCGTAGTGGTCGAGGGTGATGGTCGGGCTGGAGTGGCCGAGCCATCGGGCCAGCGTGACGACGGACTCGCCCGCTTCAAGGATGACCGAGGCGAAGGTGTGCCGGAGCACGTGGAATCCGTCCTTGCGAGACGCCTTCCAGCGCTTGCCCTTCTCCCGCATGGGGATGACCCCTGCCGCAGCAAGGGCCGGCTTCCAGACCTCGTCGTTGAAGATGTTGGCCCGCAGCGCGTTGCCGTACGTCGTCGTCAGGACGAGCGGGAACGTCTGCTTCTCCCGGTCCGGCTCCGGGCCGCCCCACGGCAACTCGACCTCCACGGCCGGGTGCTGCAGGAAGTGCGCGGCCAGCTCGGCAGCGACGGAGGCGGGCATGTCCACGATGCGCGTCTTCCCGCCCTTGGGCAGGGTGAAGTACAAGCGGCCGTTGAGCAGTTGGACCTGTCTGCGCACGCGGATGATCCCGCGCTCGAAGTCGACGTCCTCCGGTGAGAGGCCGAAGACCTCCCCCTGCCGCAGCCCGCAACCAAGGGCGACCACGACCGCGATGCGGTAACGCGCCTTAATCGCGTCCCGCATGCGCTGCGCGGTCTCCAGCGACCATGCCTCTCGCTGGTCCTCCGGCACCTTGGGCCAACGCACCGACTTGGCGCGCATCGGGTTGCGTACGAGGCGCTTGTCGTCGATGGCAGTCTCGAAGATGTTCGAGAGGGTGGTCAGGATCTGGCGGGCGTAGCGCGGCGCGCACTCGCCTTCGAGCGTGGCGATGTAGCTGCGCAGGACGGTCGCGGAGACATCCCTCAAACCCACCGTGCCGAGCTGCGGAAGGATGTGGAGGCGTACGCGCTCGTCGACGCGCTTGATCGTGCCGGGCGCGCCCCGTACACCCTCCTTCCAAAAGCGAGTGACGTAGTCCGCCAGCGCGATGGAGCCGTCACGCGGGTCGACGAACTCGCCGCGCTCGCTGTCGGTTCCGGCCCTGCGCAGCCACGCCTTGGCGTCCTCCAGCGTGTCGAACGACATGTTCCGGACGCCGGGGATCCCGGCGACGCGGTACCGCGAGCCCTTCCCGTACCGAGCGGTGCGCTCCCGCTTGCCGCTGGTGGGGTCCTTCTTCTTGTTGATCCAGCGGTCTTCGATGTAGCCGGCCAAGTACTTCCTCAGGATCGGGGGTGGGAGTGCCGTTGACGCTGGGGCGTCAGGCCGTGGCCGAGTAGCCGACGCGGCGCTGCGGGGCCGCGCTCACGGGATCCAGGGCCGGATTCGAGCGCGAGTCGGCCTGCTCCTGCTCGCGTATCCAGGCATCGAGCGCATCGAGCCGGTACGTCACACGCCCGCGGGCACCCAGCCGGAAACTCGGCGGCCCCTGCCGGCGGTGCCGCCAGACGTAGAGCGTGCGAGGCGAAAGGCCGAGGTAGGAAGCCGCTTCCCGCACGCCGAGAAATGCGCGGTCGACGGTGGAGGAATACGAGAGGGCGGACGAATGGGCGGAGAAAGTCGAGGCGATTTCAGGCAAGAGGGATCCTTCGATAGGGAACACGATGAGGAAAGGCTTGTCACGACGACTGAAGCCGTGCGTCGCGACAGTCCTTTTCCAGAGGGCCACTGTTTCCACTCGCCGAAGATCCTGCTGCGCAAGGATCCACGGAGGACTTGGAAACGGGGGACTCGCTGGGAGGTTCAATGATGCGGAGAATCGCCGGTTTGGGTAACCGGCGATCGTCGGCTATGTTGCGCCCGCGCTGACCGGCTCCAGGGCCTCGGCGGGACCGCCGAGGAGCGCGCAGGGGGAGACGCCGAGGGCGGCGGCGATGGCGACGAGATCGTCGATGTCGCAGCGTCGGGCCCTGCGTTCGATGCGAGAGAGCGCGGTGAAGGTCATGCGCCGACCTTGCGCGGTGACGCGAGTGGCGAGCTGACGCTGGGAGTAGCCACGGGCGGTGCGGGTGCGCACGAGGGCGCGGGCGGCGGCCTGTCCCGCGGGCCCTATTTCAAGAGGATGTGGGGGCATGGTTGTGTTGTAGCTTCCGCTCGCCCCTTTACGGAAGCGCTATTCGTCTGCCGTGAGCGATGCGCCGATCGACGGCGATTTCGGCAACCGGGGTTCCGGGGCTACGGTATTGGCCCCCGCACGGAAGTAGTGCAGAGTTTGTGAACTAACTCTGGACTTTCGCGCCCTGGGTGTGGCTGTGTTGTCCACGCCCCCAGCACACCCTCCCCCGCTCCCGAATTCCCTGCCCCGATTTACGACGAAGGTGGTCGAACGACATCGCCCGAATCCGCACCATCAAGCCCGAGGCGTTCGCGTCCGAATCCTTGGCATCCGTCTCCCTCTCCGCCGAGCGGACCTTCTTCGGCCTGCTCACCCAGGCCGACGACCACGGCCGGTATCGCGACCAGGCCGCCGTCATAGCCGGCCTGCTGTGGTCCCTGCGCCCCGAGCACGGGCCCATGGGCGTCGAGGACGACCTCAACCAACTCGACACCGCCGGCCTGATCTGCCGGTACGAGGGCGTAGACGGGAAGCGATACCTGCACGTCGTCACCTTCGCCCGGCACCAGAAGGTCAACCGGCCCAGCGGCGTCCGACATCCCGATTGCCCGCACCACGATCTCGGCCTGACGCGTGAGGCCGCACCGCCTACGCGCGGAGCCCTCACCGAGCCCTCCGCGCAGGCTCTCGGAGGAGGCAAGGAAGGCTCCGTGAGCCACGAAGGCGCAGGTCAGAACGGATTCCTTGAGCCCTCACCACGAACGCGGAAGCAAGCGGTGAGCACTCACGGTCCGGATCTAGGACCTAGGAACAGGGATCTAGGATCTACTCCGTTGGGGGGCACAAGCGCCCACGCACCCGAGATCGTCTCGGCCAAGACCCTCATAGGCGAGTACGCCGCCGCCTGCCCCAATCGGCCTCCCAGCAGCTTCCTGGGGCACCTCGGCAAACAAACCGCCCAGTTGCTCGCCGATGGCATCGACACGCCGCACGTGCGCGCCGGGCTTGAACGGCTGCGTGCCAAGGGCCTGCACCCCAGCGTGCTGCCGAGCCTGGTCAACGAGGCCATGAACCCGCCCACGGTGAGCGGCACGTCCGCAGGGCACCGGCCGTGGACCAACCCGATCAACGCACAGGCCGCGTACGGGGGTGAGCTGTGAGCACGAAGACATCTGCCCGCGAGCCACGCCAACTGGGTGGTGCGGTGGCCAAGCTGGAGGCGATCCTGGCCTCCCGCGACATCGACCTCACCGCCGTGGTCGACGCGACGCCATCGCCGGAACCGGTGACCGCTCTGGAGCTGGCCGCCGCCCGCATCCCGCGCCGCTACCGCGACGCCCTGGCCGACCACCCCGACGTATCGCCCTGGGTCGAGGAGATCGCGGCTGCCGGACGACCGGGGCCGGGCGGCGCACCGGGCATCGCCTACGGGCCCTCGCTGCTGATCGCGGGGCCGACCGGCACCGGCAAGACCTACCAGGCGTACGGCGCCATCCGCTCCCTGCTCGGCGCCGGAGTCCGGCTGCGCTGGGAGGCCATCACCACCGCCGAACTGCACGCCACCCTGCGCCCACGCCAGGGCCACGACGGCGAACGCCGCTTCCAGGAACTGGCACGCAGCCCGCTGCTGCTGCTCGACGACCTCGGCGCCGCCAAGGCATCGGAGTGGACCGAGGAGCTGGCCTACCGGCTCATCGACCACCGGTACGTCCACGAGCTGCCCACCCTCATCACCACCAACGTCCCCATCGCCGACCTGCGGACCGCCGTAGGCGACCGCGTCGCCTCCCGCCTCGCCGAGATGACCCGCCGCGTCATCCTCGACGGCCCCGACCGCAGACGCAGCGCAGGCACCGGCCCGCACGGGTATTAACAGACCCTTGCTCCCCGGCGCCGCCTGAACCGCCCCGTCGACAGCAACCTGGCCAACCATGGTGGGCTGCGTCACCGGAGGGCCGAGGGCGGGCAGCAGACCCGCTTCTGCGCCTCCTCCCGCCGCCTGACCGACGTCGGCTGAGCCCTGACCGGCCCGCGTGGAGCGATCACGCCCGCGCGTACGCCCCTCAGTGCCCCTTCACTCCCACCCCACAAGTCCACTTCCCCCTGGAGCCCTCCGCCTTGCACTCCCCTGCCCCGAGCACCCGGGCAGCCGTACACGGAAGCCGCAGCGTCCGCGCCGGCATCACCCTGCTCCCGCTCTCCCCCGGCCGCCGAGGACGAGACCCTCGCCCACGTGATGATGCTGGCGATGCTCGCCGAGCACCCGCGCCAGCTGAGGGTCTTCACGTGAACCGCAAGGGACGCATCACCCTTGTCATCGGCCTGGTGGCCGTCGTCCTCATGGCCTTCCGCGTCTCGTGGAACGCGCTGTCCGACGTGGCCCGCGCCATCGGCGCAGACTCCACCGCCGCTCTGCTCTATCCGATCGTGGTCGACGGGCTGATGGCCCTCGCCCTTATCGCCACGCTCGTGCTGACCGGTCCCGGCCGGAAGTTCGCGCTGCGGGTCCTGGCGGCCTACGCCATCGCCAGCCTCCTGCTGAACTACGTGCACGGCCTCATTCCAGCCCTGCACACCACGTCGATCCAGCAGGGCCGACTGACCGACTGGGACCCCGCGAACTGGGCCCTCGTCCTGCTGGCGACCTCGCTCCCGGTCGGATCGATCTACTTCGGATCGGATCTCGTGGCGAAGGTGCTGCACCACACTCCCGAGTCGGCCGACCCAGCCGAAACGGCCTCCGCCCAGCCGGTTGGCCAGCAGGCTGACGAGTCGGCTGGTCGGCAAGCCAACGAGCAGGCTGCCCGGTCGGCATCTGACCAGGCTGAATCTGCCCCCGAGCGGCTGACCGAGTCACTCCCACTGAAGGTCACCGAGGCGCCCGTGACGGGGCCGACCGAGACCGACGAGTCGGCCCCCGCCCCCGCACCCGCTGCCCGACCGTCCCGGTCGGCTGCTGTAGCGGAGTCGACCGGAGCCACCCCGCGTCGGGCGACCGGTCGGGGCCCCGTCACCAGGTCGACCACCGACCGCACCCGCACCCGCACCGACGCCGAAGTCCTCGACGAGGCCCGACTCCTGACCGCCGCCTGGAGCGAAGACCAGCTGACCGCCGAGCGTCTGCGCAACGAACTACGGATCGGCCAGAAGCGAGCCCGCGTCCTGCGTGACCAGCTGCAGGCCGAGCGCACAGGCCAGGCCAAGCCCGTCGCGTACGACGGCTTCGCGGCCGAGCCTCTCGACGGACTCGACGAGGCCGCCTCCCAGCAACAGGGCGAACCCAACGCGCCTGGCGACGACGTCTGATTCCCCACGTTCACCTCCTCCTCGCGGTCCACCCCGCGACCCTCGGAATGCAGCGCGGGACACCGAAGCCAGACGCAGCGAGGTCCTCAACACCATCACCCCACGGAGATCCGACCCATGCACGACCCGCACTACGAACCCCTCACGGCTAAGCAGCAGACGACCTCCACCCCCGTCACACGCGCAGCAAGGTATGCCGCTGGACCGTCCACGGGCCGGTCCAGCAGGGAAGCCTCCGCCCCAGGGGTGGCGGAGGCACTCGGGCACCAGGGGGTGCCCGAGGAGGAGAAGCAACACCCTGACGCCGAGCCCGTCGCCGTTGCCGTGCCCCTGCCGCGCGCCGCCGAAGCAGTCGCTCTGCACCGAGTCGCCCAACGTCGCAAGCCCGACCCAGGCGGCCGGCGCAAGAAGCGCGTCGATGCCCGCTACAGCGTTGAAGAGAGGGCCGCCATCCGCGCCAAGGCCACGTCGCTGAACCTCAGCGGCGCCCACTACGTCGCCACCGTGACGCTGGCCCACGTCGAGGGGGATCTCACCGTGCCCGGCCAGCGCACCCAGCTGGACGACTACATCGACGAACTCAACGCCCTGCGCGAGCAGGTCGCCACCATCGGCCGCAACGTCAACCAGATCGCCAAGAAGCTCAACTCCGGCGGCCATCCGCACCCTGGGGACAGTGTTCTCCTCGCCCAGACCGACCGGACCCTGGACGCGGTCGGTGAGGCGGTGGGCCACATCGCGGCCGCCGCGAACCAGGCCGTCAGCCACAAGGCAGCCCGATGATCGCGAAGATCACCGGCGGCCAGACCACCGCCGACCTCATCCGCTACCTGTACGACACGAAGAAGAAGAGCCACACCGACCCGCATCTGGTCGCCTCCTGGGACGGCTTCGCTCCGGACCCCGGCCGCGCGGACGACTTCGACGCCACGAAGAGGGCTCTCGTCGCTGACCTCGACCTGCACGTCAAACAGGCCGCGCGGCTCGACAGGGCGCCCGAGAAGCACGTGTGGCACTGCTCGATCCGCGCCGCCGAAACCGACCGCCACCTCAGCGACGACGATTGGGCCGACATCGCCCGCCGCGTCGTCGCCGCCACCGACATCGCCCCTGACGGCGACCCGGACGGCTGCCGCTGGGTCGCCGTCCGCCACGCCGACGACCACATCCACATCGCCGCCACCAAGGTCCGCGCCGATCTGCGCACCGCCCGGCACTGGAACGACTACCTCACCGCCGACCGCGAACTCGCAGCCATCGAAAAGGAGTACGACCTCTTCCAGGTCGTACGCGGGGATCGCACCGCCGCCAAGCGGCCCACCCGCGCCGAGCAGGAGAAGGCCAAGCGCGCCGGCCAAGCACGCACCGCCCGCGAACGACTGCGCACCACCGTGCGTACCGCCGTGGCCGCCGCCACCAGCACCGAGGAGTTCATAAGCCTCCTCCAGCACACCGACGGCGTCCTCGTCGACATCAAGCACTTCCCTACCGGCGACGTACGCGGCTACACCGTTGCTCTCCAGGACGACACCAACGGCAACCAGGAGCCCATCTCGTACTCCGGCTCAGCACTCGCCCCCGACCTGTCCCTCCCCAAGATCCGCCAGCGCCTCGACGCCACCGAACGGCAGCCGAGCCCACGCAGGACCAACCCCTGGCACCAAGCAACCGCCGCCGCCGAACGCATCCCCCACCACCTCGACCGCGAGGATGACGGAGCCGCCCAGGCCCACCTGGCTGCCTTCGGTGAAACCCTCGACGTGCTCCCGCTCCTCGCGCCCCAGGGCGTACAGCCTCAGCTCCGTCAGGCAGCGGAAGCCTTCGAACGCGCCACCCGCTCCCGCATCCAGGCCGATCACCAGCACGCCCGTGCCCTGCGCGGCGCGGTGCGGGCGATGGTCCACGAGCCCGCACCAAGGGACGGTGCCCTGCTGGCGATGCTGTTGGACGCAGCGCTCCTCGTCGTCATGGCCGCCGCGCGCTGGCACCAGCTCCACCAGCACGACCAGCAAGTGGTCGCCGCCCATCAGACCCTGCTGCACCTCCAGGCCGCCTACGAGCAGACCGCAGCCTCGCCGCTCACCGCACGCGCCCAGCGCCGGCCACCCCAGCGGGTCGTGGAGCGGCACATCCTGCTCATCCGGCAGTACGTACCCGAGCATGCGGAACAGGTACTGGAGGACCCCGCCTTCGACACGCTCGCCGCCGTTCTCGCGGTCGCAGAGGTGGAAGGACACGATCCGAAGGAGCTCCTGCAGCTGGCTGCCGACCAGCGAGCGTTGGACGATGCTCGCCGCCCCGCGCGTGTTCTGACCTGGCGCGTCGAACGCCTCAGCGCCAGGCCGGTGCCGAGCGACCGCGCCCGTGCGGCGCGGGCCCGGAGCGCGGCACAGCGTCCGAGCATGCCGACACGACCGACACCGGCTGCCCCGGCCACTCAGGCACAGCCTCCGCAGACACGGCGACGCTAGCCACCGGTAGAGCCGCACTTGGGCGCTAGGCGGCTACGACTCCAGGTACAGCATCGGGTGGACCCGTTGTCACGATTCGACGCAACTGGTCCACCCACCCAATGGCTACGTCCAGGTGCTGAGCCTGCAGCCCGGCGTGAGGGTCCGGCTCGATCAGGAGGGTCGCCGCGCCACGGGCGGTGCGCGCGGCGGCCCAGTCGTGGTCAAGGCTGGTGAAGTCGTCGTCGATCCAGATGGCGGGTGCGTCGCCCAGCCAGGTGTCGACGTAGTCGCGTTTCCAGAGGTAGCCGTCGGGGTGGCTGGTCGTGATCTGTGGCCGCGGGAGGTCTACGTACGGCAGTGGCGGAAGGCCGAGAAGTGGGCCGATCAAGGTTGCAGCGTCTTGGCGCCAGCTGGTGCACCAGACCGGGTCGACCAGACCGGTTCGGAACACGTCCATCAGCAGGGGGCCGTGGCCGGCGTTGAGCCAGATGGCAACAGGGTCCTCGGCAAATCGGTCGGCAGGGACTACGTCGTGCCGGGCGTGCGAGGCCGGGATGGACCCGTCCTCGGCCGGGAACGGTATGAGGACGCCGTCGACGTCGAGGAGTAGGTAGGGCGTGCGCATCGGTTCCTCCAGAGGGCTGGAGCGGGGGTCAGAGCTTGCGGGCAGTGATCAGCAAGGTGGCGGGCCAGCGGCCGAGGCGGGCGTCGTGGAATTCCTGGGCTGAGGTGAGCCACAGGCCCGCCTGGCGGAGGTGTGACTCCCAGCGGCCCGCGTCGAAGTCCCAGCGCGCGAGGGGAAGTCGAGTGCGGTCCGGGAGCATGACGTGATCGCGGCGCGGCCGGTCGTCCGGTGACGGGCGGCGGCCCCCGCGCTCGGGGTGAGGCACGGTGAAGGTCAGAGCGCGGCCGGGTTTCAGGTGCTGGGCGATGGCCTGGAGCAGGAGCTCGGGAGCTACAAGGCCGACGGCACCGAAGACCGAGTAGATGGCGTCGAACTGCTCGTCGCTTGCTTGCAGGTAGTGCAGGGCGTGGCCGGCGACGAAAGTGAGGTTGGTGAGTCGGCCGTAGTGGGAGCGGGCTCGGCGGATCTGAAGGCCAACCAGGTCGAGGCCCGTGACGCGTGCTCCGTGTCGTGTCGCGAGGTGGGCGGCGTTATGGCCGGGGCCGCAGCCGAGTTCGAGCAGCCGCTTCCCGTGCAGGTCGGGGCCAAGTATCTCGGCGCCTGGGCCGCTGCCGGGTTTGACCGTCCATTCCATCCGGGCCGGCACAGCGAGTGCTCGGGCAGGGCCGGCGGCGGTGCGCTGGAGTGCGTGTGCGTGCCAGGGGGATGCCTGAGCGAACGGCATCTAGACCTCCAGGAGCCGGAGGGCATCGGTAAGGTGACGGCGTACGACCTTGATGTACGCGGGGTCGGTGGCCGGGTCGTTGATCCACCGGATGGCCTGCTCCATGAACCACTCCACCGCCCACATGCGGTGCCAGCCCAGCGCCCACTTCTCCGCGGCGAGACCGCCGCGCTCGGCGAGCGCATCAGGGGTGCCGCCCTCGGCGACGTAGGTCTCCAGGAATACGCGCAGGCGTACGGGGTCGGGCTCCTCAAGGGTGCCGTGCCAGCTGGCGAGGTCGAGGAGGCCAGGGCCGGTGAAGGAACGGGCGAAGTCCAGCAGACGCCAGCCGCGTTGGCCGATGTGGAGGCTGGTGGGGTGGAACTCGGAATGCACCCAGCCGAACGGCGCCACCGTGGCCTCGGTCGAGCGTGCTTCGGCGGCCTGGGCGAGCCGGTCGAGCGCCGCCTCAATGTCGTCCGCGTCCTGCCATCGCTCGGCCTTGCGAAGCCGGTCGAGGTGGTCCAGTGCCCCCCCGGGCAGGGAGCGCAGGGCCTCTTGATCAAGGATGGGCAGGGACGCTGCCCTACGAGTGGAGTGCAGGACAACGGCTGCGGCGGCACCGTCGAGGTCGTCGGCGTCGCGGATGGGGGCGCCGAGGTCTTCCAGCAGCATCCCGAGCCAGCCGTCCAGTACCGCGGAGGCGTGGACCTTCGGGACCGGGACGCCGAGGGTGTGCGCCAGGCGGAGGGCCTGGTCTTCGCTGTCGAAGGGCTTCTTGGCGTACTTGAAGATGGCGGTGGCGCCGTCGGAGAAGGTCAGGCGTTCGACGCCGGACATGGACCAGACGCGCACCTCTTCGCGCGCTACGGCGGAGGGGCGACCGGCAGCGGTCAGCACACTTGCCAAGAGATCGGCATTGAGCGACGCGTCCATGAAGGACTCCTGTGATTGAGGGCGTCCGGGGCGGGCGACGGTGCCGGCCCGCCCCGGAGCCGGGTCGGGTACGGGCTATGCGGCGGGGACTACGCGGTGGGCGTAGACCTGGTCGATCCATCCGGCCTTGAACTCGGCAAGGTCGTCGCGGAAGGTGGCCATCGAGGCACCGTAGGGCGCGACCACGCCGCCGGACTGGTCCGGCACGGACTGGCAGCCATGCACGAGCCGACCGCCGAGCGCGGCGTGGGCCTTGATGGACTCGATGCGGCGGTGCTCGTTGAACCAGCCACCGTGGTAGACCTCGTCGAGCAGGCCGCCCATCTCGTCGGACAGGTCGAAGACGACGGAGGTGGCGGCGGGAAAGAACCAGCACGGGCCCACGTTCGAGATGTGCCCGTCCAGCTCGACCTTGTTCAGCGCCATCAGCGTGGCGGCCTCACGCAGCATCCGCAGGTGGTCGGTGGTGATCTGCGGCAGGCCGAGGCCGGCGAGGTGCTCCTCGCGGAACAGGTAGGCGTACACCTCGTACGCGATGGCCAGCACCTGGGCAGCGTCCGAAGTGGGCTGACTGTGCTGCTTGATGAAGTCGAGCGCGAACTGCTCGACCGCGCTCTCGGTCGTCTCGTCCACGTCCAAGAGCTGGGACTTGACCAGCTCCCAGTCGGCGACGAGCCAGGTGTGGGACTCGAAGCGGAAGAAGTACTCGGCCGGGTCGATGGTGATGCGCCGGCCGTCGACCTGGATGCCGGGCAGGCGGCTCCAGCGCGTGTCGAACGCCTCGGGCAACTCGACCGTGATGGTCGTGGTCTCGATGGTGGTCACCGTGTCTCCGTCTCTGAAGGGCCGGGTCCGGGCATAGAAATGCCCGGACCCCCTGCGGGTGTACGGAACTTCGGGGAGCCGCCCGGACCAAGGGGGAGTCTGGATCACGGTCGGAACCTGGAACCGTGCCGGGCGGCTGCAATTAAGTGAACCGCTCGTCACACAGAGTGGGTACGGTGAGAGCCAGGCAAAGCGGTATACGCGGTTTACAGCTCCGGATCGGAGGCGGTCGTGGCAGCCCAGCGAGCATCCAACTCCCGCCTGCGCGAGGTCATCGAAACGATCGGCTGCACGTACGAGGCCCTGGCGAAGGACGTACAGCGCATCGCCGCCGAGAACGGCGAGATCATCCAGACCAACAAGTCGGCCATCTCCCACTGGGCCAACGGCACTCGCCAACCGAGCGGCCGAACGAGTCAGTACCTTGCCGAAGCGCTGTCCCGCCGAACTGGCCGCATCGTCACACCGACCGAGATCGGCGTGGGCACGTCTGACGGCAACGAGCAGGACGAAGCCGACCCGGTCTTGGCGGTGACCGATCTGGGCCGCGCCGACGTCGAGCGCCGCCGCTTCCTCGGGGTCGCCGCCTTCACCACCGCAGGCGTCGCCATGCCGCTCGCTTACGATCACGAAGCCACCGCCCGAATGCTCCGTGCCCGTACCGGCACCGGGCTGGTCGGTGCGGAGGACGTGGACGTTGTACGCGAGATCACCGCCGCGTTCAGCGCAGCCGACGAACGCCTCGGCGGCGGCCACGGCCTGACCACCGTCACTGCCTACCTGGCCGACACCGCCGCTCCTATGCTCCGCGGACGATTCACGGCGGAGCCCTTACGCCAGGCCGCGTTCGGCGCGGTCGCCGAACTCGCCTACCTGGCAGGCTGGAAGCACCACGATCTTGGCCAGGAAGGCGCCGCCCAGCGCTACTACCGAGTCGGCTACCAGCTCGCCTGCGAGGCTGACCCGCACGGCCACGCCGCCTGGATGATGCGTGCACTCGCCCACCAGGCCCTCAGCCTCAAGCAGCCCCACCACTGCATTGCCCTGGCCGAGGCTGCGCTCGCCCAGAGCGTCGGCCACATCGACGGCCAGACCGAGGCCCTGCTCCACATCACCCACGC
Source organism: Streptomyces sp. NPDC031274 (assembly GCF_055570235.1). Taxonomy (NCBI): domain Bacteria; kingdom Bacillati; phylum Actinomycetota; class Actinomycetes; order Kitasatosporales; family Streptomycetaceae; genus Streptomyces; species Streptomyces sp. NPDC031274. The sequence continues at coordinate 138,411 of NZ_JBVIHP010000024.1, forward strand.
CCGCGCCTACGCCGCCACCAGCGAGAAGCCCGCCGCCGCCCGCGCCCTGCTGGCCGCCGAGGACGCTCTCCTGCGCGAGGACGACCCCCAGCCCAGCTACTCCCGCGTCAGCGGCCCGGCCGCCGGCACCGTGGCCAGCCACACCGCCCGCACGCTGACCGACCTCGCCGATCACGTCGGCACCGAACAGCAGCACCGCGACGCCCTGGTCCGCTGGGATCCCGTGAAGTACAAGCGCGTCCACGCCCTGACCTACGCCGACCTGGGCGACAGCCTCGCGGCCCAGGCACGAGCCGACGAGGCCGTCGCCGCCTGGTCGCAGGCGCTGACTCTCATGGAGGGCATGACCTCCGACCGCACCCGCAAAGCGATCACGTCACTGCGATCCACCCTCGCGATCTACCAGCGGCGCAAAGTCCCCGGAGCCACCGAACTCGCCCGCCGCGCACGTGAAGCACTCGCCTAACATGCCCACCAACGGGCCGATGAGATGAAGGGACGCACAGTGGCTCAACCGACCACCGACGACCAACCCAAGGCCCTCAAGCCCGCCCTCGAATCTATGACCCTGCTGGTCGCCGCCGTCATCGTCCACGACCAGGCCACCGAGCGCGTCGTCCTCCTGCAGCGCAGCGAAAATGCCAAGTTCGCCCAAGGCATGTGGGACCTGCCAGTCGGGAAGAGCGAACCCGGCGAGGCGATCACCGACACCGCGGTGCGCGAGCTCCACGAGGAGACCGGCCTCATGGTGAAGCCGGAATCCCTCAAGGTCGCCCACATCATCCACGGAGCATGGGGGGTCGAGGCTCCGAACGGCTTCCTGACAGTCGTCTTCGTCTCCCACGAGTGGACCGGCACCCCCGAGAACCGAGAGCCGCGCAAGCACGCCCAGGTCCGCTGGGTCGACACCGACGCCATCCCCGAGGAGTTCGTAGACACCACCGCGAGTGCCCTCGACCGCTACCTCAATGGTGGACCAGAAGTCTCTCTCAATGGCTGGTGACGTAGGCGTCTCTAATCAGCAACTAACCCATACAGACACGGTCGTGTGCAGCCTCAGCCCCTCGCTGGTGATCGCAAGTGCCTTGGAAGGACAGTCTGGCCATCGACGCGCGCAAGCTCATCAAGGTTCGAGGGCAAGCCGCTGGCGTCCAACAGGTTGGTCCCGCGCAGGTCCGCCTTGGCCCATCTTGCGAGTCGGAGATCCGCTCCTCGCAGATCTGCTCGTGCTAGCTCCGTATAGGTCAGATCCACATCAATCAGGTTGGCAGAGGCGAGCCGTGCTCCGTTCAAGTTAGCCATCGTCAGCGTCGAACCGTTCAGATCAGCACCAGTCAGGTCGACACCCTCCAAGTGGACATCCGTGAGATCGACGCCAGGCAGCCGGGCTCCCGCCAGGTGCAATCCGTGAAGGTCGAGAACGACTACACGCGGATCGGCATGGAGGCGCATCACATCGCTGGTCAGGGCCGTGAGGGCAGCTTGTACATCAGCTGTTGGTTCTAGGGGCAGGGAGGCATTGCCCCCAGTGCGTAGGCGCGCTATCCAGTTGCGACTGCCATGTTTGGCCTTCGGCGCCCTGTCACGAATGAAATGCACAAGGACGCGGGCAGCGTCCGGGGCAGCTTGCTCCGGGGCATCCTGGACAATCTGTTCCAGGTTGAGGACACCTCCGATACGCACGTACTCATGCTCGGAGCCGAGGCGTTCAAGCGCCTTATTGAACCGGTCAGTGATCTGGCCACGCCGCGTAAGGCGATAGGTCCGGATCGTGTACACCACGGCAATTCCGGCCCCAATCGCGGCAAGCATAGTGACCAGAGAAGTGCGTAGGCCGGTTACGAGCGCTGCTGATCCCTTTGCTAGTTCGTCCCGGTCTAGGTACTCATGGTCCAGCTCGTACGGTCCACGCCAAATGAGCCACGGGACCCCGACCAGCAGAACCAGAGACCCCAGCACCACCAGCGCACGACTCCAACGTTTCCGCACCCGCTGACGGCGCCACAGGTTGGCTATTCGCTCGTTCATGTTCGCGCTTGGAGCATCCTCAGGACCAGCAGGGTTCCAGTTCATGCCTGCTACCCAAGCGCATGCTGCCTCCCGCCTGCACCCCCCGGCGCTGGATGATCTCTGACTCGACAGTCAGGTGCCACGCACGCTGTGCAGGCAAACATGCTCACCCCTCTTCCGTGTCAGCGCTGCTCAGTAATCTGCTCGTATGAAGCCGAACGACTTCTTCCGACCGGTGGTGACGCCTCCTGGACCGGGAGAGCTGTGGTCATCGGAGCGACACGAGTTCGAGCGCGAGTTCGTTGTTCGGCTACGCGGAGGGCCGCTGGAGGGCACCGAAGACAGAGACGCAGCCGAAGCCCTCGGGCGGCTCATCCACTCCGAGCTGGAGCAATGCGGCACCAGCGGCTACCAGCGGCTACCAGCGGCTACCAGCGCCTGAACGACGACGAAATAGCTGAGGCGATCCGTACCTTCAAGTCTGTGATGCGCAGGCTTGGCCTGGACTTCAATACGCCGTTCCGCGACTTCCGCGGCTTCCACGGCTTCCACGGCTACTGAAGCACCGAAGGGATGGGGGGTGCTGGTGGATGGGCAGCCCGGCGCGGTTACCTCAACAAGCTCTTCGCGCCAGTCTGGGAGCAGTTGGACGAACTGGACGAAGCATCTACCGCGTCGACCGGCTTCCTCGGTGTTGACGGCGACCCGAGGAACATAATCTTCGCCTCCAAAGGTCCCAAGCCTGAGATCGTCTGGAGCCAGGTGTTGGACGGCGCCATTGAGGTCGTCGAGCACGCAGACCAGTGCCTCATCTACAACAAGCCTTTGACCAATGCCGGCCTCACCTGGGGCGATCTCGTCGACTGGTGGCGGCAAGAGAACCATCTCGAAGCGTCACCAGAACGCGACGTCGCCATCTCCCTGTACGAGCGGCTAAGAGAGTCCCTAAGCTCTAATGCCGAACGCCATCTCTTCTACGCTTTCGCCAGCCGCTATTCCGAAGTCGACGGGCGGCGCCAGCCAGCCCTCCTTCCACAGGTATACCTGCACTTCGACCCGCTGACCGAGCGCCAGCGCCAGCTCCTGCACAAGCCTCGCCGCCTTGCCCGCGAACGCATGGATTTCCTGCTGCTTCTTCCCGGCGGCGTCCGCATCGTCGTCGAGGTGGATGGGAAGCACCATTACGCCCGCGAGGTTCCCCCGGGGACAGGGCAATGGCAGGTCGCCGCTGACCTCTACTCCGCGATGGTCGCCGAAGATCGAGCCCTGCGTCTGCTGGGGTACGAAGTCTTTCGCTTCGGCGGCCACGAGATCCTGCAAGCCAAGGGCGACTTGACGTTCATGCGTCGCTTCTTCGCAGACCTCGAATCGCGGTTCTGGGGGCAGACTGTTCAGTAGTCCGGCTATCCGTGTCATAGCCAGGTGCCGCATGTTCGGACAACGCTGACGCGGAGGATGACCAAACCACGGGGGAGCCTGGGAGCCATTCGGGAGCCAACTCGCTCCCCGAGCCCCCTCCACACCAACCCACACCAATGCCCTGAGCTGCGAAAATTCAATCGGAGCCGGTGGCGATCTTTGCCGAACCTCATTCGGGACGAAGAGGTCGCGGGTCCGAATACCGCCGCCCCGACAGCGGCACCAGGTCCGGTACCTGATGCGCTTAGCAGGTCAGGCACCTGAGTGGTTCCGGCGCCGGTTTGGGAGCCAGGCGGGAGCCAGTCTCCCCATCCGGCTGCCGATCTCATCAGCTGAGTCCGTTGTCAGACCCTGGCGCTAATGTCGAATGGCACAGGTCTCTCGTACATCAGCAGGGAGCATGGCATGCAGACCACAGCAGAGGGCCGGCGTGAGGTGGACCGCCGCAAAGTGTTCGTGATCCACGGACGCAACGAGCACGCACGCCGGGGGCTGTTCGAGTTCCTGCGGGCCATCGGCCTCGACCCGATCGAGTGGTCGGAGGCGGGCCGTATGACGGGAAAGGGCTCCCCGTACATCGGCGAGATCCTCGATGCGGCATTCGGTAGCGCCCAGGCGGTGGTCGTCCTACAGACCCCGGACGATGTCACCTATCTGCACGAGAGCCTGACTCACCCAGGCGATCCAGAGTGCAACCCGCAGATGCAACCCCGCCCGAATGTGCTCTTCGAGGCAGGCATGGCCATGGGCCGCGACGCGGATCGCACAGTGATCGTGGAACTCGGACAGGTGAAGATCTTCAGCGACATCCACGGCCGGCATGTCGTCCGCCTCGACGACAGCGTCAAGAAGCGGCAGGACCTCGCAACCCGCCTAGAAACCACAGGATGCGCTACCCGGCTATCAGGAACGGACTGGCACGAAGCCGGAGACCTGACCCCACCCGTCCCTCCTGGCGGCGGGCTCCCGATGGGGCGGAAACTGCCGGCATCGCAGGCGTCGGGCACACCCCGGCTAAAGGCCCGGTACATCGACAATGGGCGCGGAAAAATCGACGCGGTCGAGATCACCAACCACGGTCCCGGCGACGTGTACGACCTAGCCGTTGACGCGGATGCCAAGGTTGGGCTCGTCACGCGGAACACCGATGAGTTCCCCGTCCCAAAGTTGCCCGAGGGCAAGTCGGTGCGCGTGGGGCGCGTTTCGTCCGACTCTCTCGCGTCGCGCTCGAACTCGTACTTCAACATCACCATCAACGCCAAGACCGTCGACGGGACACCAATCGAGATCGATGAGTTCGTGAGCGGAGCGTGACATGGACATCCAGTTGACCTTGCCTCTCGATCACGACGGGTTCCTCCGTCGGGAATGCCCGCACTGCGTACGCCAGTTCAAGTGGCACCACGGTCCAGCGAACGAGGAAGCCGAAGGGCAGTCCGCCCCGGCGACCTACCACTGCCCGCTGTGCGGTCAGCCAGCAGGAATGGACTCCTGGTGGACGCAGGAGCAACTCGAGTACGCCGAAGGCACGGCTATTCCTGCAGCCACGCGAAGCATCGAGCAAGAACTGCGGGACGCGTTCAAGGGTGCCAGCAGCAAGCACGTGAGGTTGGATTTCAAAGGCGGTATCGAAGGGCCGGACGTACCGGCACCACTCACCGAGCCCGATGACATGGTTATCGTGACATCCCCATGCCACTCATACGAACCGGTAAAGGTCCCGGAAGACATGTCAGGCCCATATCACTGCCTCGTATGCGGTCAAGCCTTTGCCGTCTGAACCCAAGCGATCGAAATAGCGGTCACACGAGGCAACTCCCCAACCCGGGCCAGAGCAAGTCGGCACGAAGCCCCTGCCGCGGCGGCCGATCCGTCGACGAGGGTTACCAGCTTCCGCACGGGCCGCTCGTCCTCTACCGCCGGCGACAGGAACCAGACAGCGGCACCGCGCGAACGCATTTCGAGCGTCACTCGGTTCGAGCCGTCGGTCGTCGAGGACGCCGTAGGCGAAGCTCACCGCCCACTGTTCGCCGACGGCTACCGCCCCGATCGCTTTGGCGCCATCGGCACCCTGGTTTGACTCACCGGCACTACGGTCATCATGCATGCACCTCGCGGAAATTTACTTACCGCTCGCCCGGTAGGACAGCCGGTCAAACTACTTCCGCGCCACGACCAGCACCTGAAGGCTGTACGCGACGACCTCGGCGCGGGCTTCACCCATGTCACCGTCGTTGACACGAACGAAGGCCGGACGTGACCACAGGCACCAACCCGGCTGATCTTCCTCAACGCTGGGGTACCTGCAGACACGCCCGGGTCGCGGCATCCACTTTGCGCCACAAACCACCTGCAGACAGTGACCTCTACTGGTCGACCGACCAGACCGCCACCAGGGCGTGCTGACACTGACGCCATCGGCGAACGAGGCCCTCCAGTGGGTCTCCCCTCATCGGCCCCAACCTGCGTAGAGGCGCGTGCGGCCGGTCCGCTAGGCCGCAGTCCACGCGGACCGGCCCCAAGGCAACCCCCCTCCCGACGGTGCGCGTGGGAATCGGAGTCGCGAGTAAATCCGGCCATCCTCATCGAAGCCCGTTGCTGCGACATTGAACGACCCTCATTCTGGAACGTTCGTCAGCAGCCGGGAGGAGAATGGTGAACGTTCCGCGACGCCACGCGAGTGATCCTGACGTGATCGGGCAAACGGCAGGGTTGGTCAACTTCCTGCGTGACGTGGTCCACAGCAGCCACCAGCGTCAGCGTGACGACCGTGGTCGTGAACGCTTGTGGCTGGCCCGGCTCCCGGAGTCGATCCGCAGGCCGACACCACGTGACGACGGTCTACTGCTGTCACTCGACCACGTTCCGCAGTCTGCGCCGCCTGATCTGCCCCCATCGCTCGACGGCTGGGTGGAACCGGCACGTTGCCTGGACCCGGGCGGTGGTGATCCACCTCTCGCCGACGAGGGCCCGGGGCGCGAACTCATACGCGTCGCGGACGCAAGGGAACGCCGGGAGGAGGAAGGCACCCTTCGGCGTGAAGAAGCCGGCGACGTGCTCCGGGAGTACAGCACGTGGTTGGAGCGATGGCGAAGGTGGGCAGAGCGCGAGCGCGCGGAACGACCGTTGCGCGAGCTCTACGACGCCGTCTACGCGTGGCATCAGCGACTGGCCCAGGAGGACGACCAGACTGAACTCGTCTTCGCCATCGGCCTGCTGACTTGGCGCGACCCGAACGAAGACGTGTTGCACCGGCACCTGTTCACCCATCGTGCGGAAACGTCGGTGGACCGCCGCACGGCGAAGCTGACGGTGCGGCTGTCGTCAGAAGGGGCCCTGCGGCTAGAGGACCAGGACTTCCTGGACAGCGACGACGGATGGGTGCGTGAGCGCGGGGCAGCTCTCTCGGAGGAGGTCACCGCTCGGGCTATGCATCCACTGGGCCCCGAGGCCCTCGACCAGCTGGCTCAGTGGCAGGAGCGGGCAACCACACGCCCCATGGGATTCAGCGCCGAGTGGGAGCCGCCGCGCGCACCGGAACCAGGAGCCCGGCTCACGTACGCGCCTGCCCTGGTGATGCGCCCGCGCAACCTCAACGCACTACTGCGGCTCTACGACCAGATCGCTGAGACCGTGGCGACGGAGGGCCATGCGCCGCTCGGTCTGGCTCAGATGGTGCTGCCGCTCAAGTCCGAGGAACGCGCCACCTGGAACGGAGTCGAGACAACACCGCTGTTCGGGGACGATCCACTCTTCCCTGGCAAGACGAACGCTCAGCAGCGCAGCGTACTCGGGCGCCTGGAGCACGACACCGGCGTAGTCGTCCAGGGTCCTCCCGGCACGGGTAAGACCCACACAATCGCCAACCTGGTCTCCGCGCTACTCGCGCAAGGACAGAGAGTTCTCGTCACCAGTGCCCGCGACCAGGCACTGACCGTGCTGCGCGAGAAACTCCCACCCGCGGTACGGGATTTGTGCGTGCTACTGCTCAGCTCTACCCGCCACGACGGCGCGGGCGAACTGGAGCGCACGATCAACTCTCTAACCGATCAGGTGGCCACCAGCGACCCCGACGAACTGCGCGCCGACATCCGACGCCTCACCGGTGAACGAGACGAGGTACGGGGAAGGATCGACACGCTCACGGAACAGGTGATCTCGCTCCGGGAAGCCGAGTACCGGCATCGAAACGTGGCACCGGGCTACGGGGGTACGCTCGCCGAGATCGTGGAACGCGTGCACACCGGTGCCGATAAGTACGGATGGATCGCCCCTCTCGCGGAGACTGCCGGGGACGAACCACCCTTGACCGCCGAGCAGGCCCAAGAGCTCCTCCTGCTGCTGCGCGACGGGGCGGGTGAGCCGCGCGCGGGCGGTGCGCTTCCCTCACCTGACGCGCTCCCCTCGCCCGAGTATGTCGCGGACGTCTTCGTGGCCAGTTGCCTCAGCGATGACGGGCTGGCCACGGAAACGATCAGGATGCGCGACGTACTCGCCGGTCTCGATTCCTCCGTAACCACCGAGTTGACCTCGCAGCTCGAAGCCTGCGTGACGGCCCTACATCACTTGGGTGTGCCCACGGATTCCGCGCACTGGGATCCGGACTCGTGGATCACCCGAGCACTCACGGACCGTCTGTCCCGCTCCAATCTCGCACTGTGGCAGCGCGTGGTCGCCGCAACGGACGAGATCCGTGAAGTCGCCCAAGCCGTGAACGCGTTGGGCCTGCGCCTGGTGTCCGTGCCCGAGGACCTGACCCCGCAGAAGGCCGGGCAGATGGCGACCGTAGGAACCGTGCTCCGTGACCATCTGGCCGCCGGCAAGTCGTTGCGCCCCCGATTTGCGGCCAAGGCACAGAAGAACGCCCAGGAGCTGCTGGACTCCTGCACCGTCGACGGCCGTGCGCCGCAGACGGCCGAGGACCTGGACGCCGTACTGGTGCACCTCCGGGTCCATGCCACGCTCGCCGGTGCGGCCACCCGCTGGCAGCAGGTGAGCGCCGTGGTCGCCCTCGGGGACGTGGAGGTACGGCTGGCCGAACTGACCGCACGGGCAGACCGCCTCGAACACATCCAGGCGTTCGGTTCGGCACGGGAGCGCATCGACGAGCTCCTGGTACATCATGGGGTACGCCTGACGATCACCTCCCGCCGGTCATGGGGAGACTTCACCGCTGCCGTGGCCGCTCTAGCAGGCCGGCGTGCTGCCGACGAGGCCATCCGGCAGTTGGCCGCTTGGGACGAGTTCCTGCGTACGCCAGTGAGTGGGACACACCCCTCCGCGGAGGCCATGGCCTTGGTACAGGCGCTTCGATCGCAGGATACGGACGCCTATAGGGCGGCGTTGGAGGCGCTGGCCTCCGCGCACCGACGGGAACACCACACGCGTCGGTGCGCCGAATTGCTGGGCGCCCTCCACGCCGCGCACCCGCTATTCGCGGGCCGCCTCATGGACAACCCTGACGTTCCTGCCTGGGAGGAACGATTGGGGGCGCTGAAACAAGCCTGGGCGTGGGCGAAGGCTTCCCAGTTCGTACACAGGCAGCGCACGCCCGGACTGGAGCGCAAGCTCGAAGGTGACCTGAGCGAGCACGAGGCCAGGCTGGAGGATGTAACCGGCGAACTCGCCGCGGCCTGGGGCAGGTTGCACTGCCTGGAGCGGATGACGCAGGAACAGCGATCGGCGCTGCAGGCATATCGGACGCACATGGCCTCCTACGGCAAGGGCAAGGGGCGGCACGCAGGCCGCTTCCGAGCTGCGGCACGCGACGCGATGTCCATAGCCCAGGGCGCGGTACCCGCGTGGGTCATGCCGATTCCGCAGGTCGCCGAGATGGTCCAGGCCAGAAGGGACGCCTTCGACGTCGTCATCGTCGACGAGGCCAGTCAGGCCGGTATGGACGCGCTGTTCCTCATGTGGCTGGCTCCCCGCGTAATCGTCGTCGGCGACGACAAGCAGTGCGCGCCCGCCATCACCGGCAAGGGCCGACTCCAGGCCATCCAGGACAAGCTGGCCGCCCACCTGCCGGACATGCCCTCCCGTCTACGGGAGCTCTACACGCCGCACACCAACCTCTACCAGCTGCTGTCCACCTTCTTCCCGAAGGTGATCCGTCTCGAAGAGCACTTCCGCTGCGTGCCCGAAATCATCAACTGGTCCTCCAGCACCTTCTACGACAACAAGCTGCTGCCCCTGCGCCAGTACGGCGGCGAACGTCTCGACCCGCTGCGCACCCACTACGTCGAAGACGCCGTGGCGAAGGGCCGTGAGAGCCGTATCCACAACCCCATGGAAGCCGAGGCAGTCGTCGATTGCCTGGCCCGCCTGGTCGAGGACCCCGTCTATCAGGACAAGACCATGGGCGTGATCGTGCTCCAGGGCTTCGGGCAGACCAGGCTCCTGGAGTCCCTCATCGAGCAGCGACTGCCGGCCACGGTGCGCGAGCGCCACAGGATCCGCGTCGGCAACGCGGCCTCTTTCCAGGGCGACGAGCGCCACATCATCCTGCTGTCCATGGTCGTGACGAACCCGCCGCGCGTCCAAGGCGGGGCCAAGAGTGACCAGCAGGCGTACAACGTCGCCGCCAGCCGGGCCCAAGACCAGATGTGGCTCTTCTACTCGGTCCCGCCTGACCGCCTCAAACCGCACGACCTTCGGCTCAACCTCCTGACGTACATGGAGAACCCGCCCGCCGCGCTGGAGGCCGCCGACGACATCGGCCCGGTCCTGCCCGACGTCCGAAGGGCCCCCTTCGACTCGCTCTTCGAACAGCAGGTGTACGTGCGGATCAAGGAGCGGGGCTACCACGTCGTCCCCCAGTTCCCAGCAGGGAGCAAGCGCATCGACCTGGTGGTCGTCGGAGCTCGCGGCCGCCTCGCTGTCGAGTGCGACGGCGACCCCTTCCACCGCGCCACGCGGGAGCAGATCGAGAGCGACCAACGACGCGACCGCGAACTGCAGCGCGTGGGCTGGAAGTTCTGGCGCATCCGGGACAGCGACTTCCGCTTCGACCCCGACACCGCACTCAACGGTCTCTGGGAAGAGCTCGACCGCCAGGAGATCCGGCCCGCAAGGTACACCCGCCCGGCAACAGCCACCCCACCGCCGGGCCCCACGGCCGAGTGGAAGCCTCTCGACCTCTCCTCGGACGAGGCCCTCACCGAGGAAGAGGGCACCGACAGCGAACAGCCCGACGAAGACACCGAAGACACCACGGAGGACGCCGCGTGACACAGGAAACGACCGTTCTGGGCCGACTTGACGGCAACACCCTGAAGGAACTGGCTCGCGTCATCTGCGGCGATGACCACCTCTACTACCGCCGAGGCTTCGAGATCGCCGAATTCCTGGAGAGCGCCGGGTGGCTCGACGTGCCCGAGTACGAGGGCGAGTACCGCAGTGAATGGGCGCTCCAGCAGCTCATGGATCGTCGGGAGACCCCAACCGATTTGGAAAAGGTGCTCATCAGGCTCGCCGACGCGCGCGAGTACCTTGAGGAACCCGACCTCCTTGCAACCGTGATCAACGCGGTCAATACCTTCCTCGTGCACGAAGGTTTCCGCCTGGAGAACCCGGGCGGCAGGCCCAGGATCGTCGTCTGCGACCCAGCCTTGGCGCACCCGGGCCAGCAGGCTCCAGTCGAGCTCAAGGCCACCATGGCCGACATCATCCGCGAGCCACGGATAGCGGCACTGCTGCAGCGACGCCTGGACGAAGCGCGCACCTGCTATGCCAACGGCGCCCACGTCGCAGCCATCATCATGCTGGGCAGTCTCCTGGAAGGCGTCTTGCTCACCGTGATCGAGGAACGGGACGCCTCTCTGCTACGCGGCAAGAACCCCGATTTCATCGGCCTCAAGGCCCTCATCGACATCTGTCACGAGGCCGGCTGGATCGACGTCGACGTCGAACGCTTCAGCCAGGCCCTACGCGAGTACCGCAACTTCGTCCACCCGCGGGCCGAGTTCCGTGAGGCGCACACTCCCGACCGCGACACGCTCACCGTGTCCTGGTACGTCGTGAACAGCGCCCTCAACGACCTCGCCGCCACCCAGCCCGCAGCCAGCGCATAGGCCGCACGCGGACGAAAGCTGCCGCGCGGCTGCTGGACCACGGCACTCAGACCAGGCACAACGGATCACGAGGGGGAACAAGTTGAAGGTCACGGCGGAGGTACTGAGGGACCTCGCGGAGCCGTCGAACGTCGCGGTCCACTCAAACCCAGAGCTGGCCGGAGATGTGAGCGCTGCGGTATCGGACGACGACAAGCAGAGGAAGGAGAAGGAGCTCGACCAGCTTCGACGGAAGCCGGAACTACGGCCCCTGCCCGCAAAGGACCTGAACCGACTGGTGCAACTCACCCCCTGGGATGTACTGCACACCCTCGGCCGGGCGATCACTTTGGCCCGGCGCGGAGCGGGACGCGGGCTCGCCGAGCACTGGGGCTGCCTGAAGTACAACCAAGCTCTCAACGGAAACTCAGACTCCTTCATGGCCCTTTCAGCCGAGGGCCGAGAGACCGCGGACTACTACAAGGCCCTTCAGTCAGGAGAACTCGGCGTCGGTTTCGCGGTGGCATTCGCCACTCGACTCCTGAACAAGCGCTACCCGGATCACTTCGTCTCGATCGTGCCCGCCGACACAGCGCTGCGCGCAGGGTGGGCCCTGACCAGCAGGGATTCAGGCCCGAAATCGGGCTACCGGTACCGTCCCCAGTTCTTCGCCGAGGTATGGAGGCCCGGTGAGCCCTCGCGCGTCTTCCCGATCGCGTGCAAGGGCAATCACAGCGGGCTCTCCACCTCGCATACTCAGCTCGCCTCCGCTTCCGCCCACGCCGAGGCGGTGCACATCGGAGCATGGGATGAGACACCGTGTCTGGTGTTCAGCACGGAGCTCCCCCTCGACGGCCCGCTTACGGTGCACGCGCTGGAGGCCAAGGGAGATGGAGGCTGGCTGGACGCCCCGGCCCGCGTCCTTAACCACACGTTGGAGGACGAGAACGTCTACCCCGGCATCCAGCCGCCCGCAGAGGGCGACAAGCCCGTGGAGCCCGTGCCCGGCTACCACGTGAAGCCGGACCTCTACGCGTGGTTCCAGCACGCCCTCGCCCGCACCGCCGCAGCCGGTCTCACCGCCTTCGCCGGGGACGGAAGGGCGACCGCCCCATACCTCACGAAACGGCAAGGACAACGACACTTCACAGGCTTGACGCACGCAGCCACCGACAGTGTCCAGGACGCGCGACACCGGTTCCTCGGCATCGACTTCGTCGGCACGGACCACGTGTTCCGGCTGAACCGGAAGCGCGTCGAGACGTTCTCCGGAGTCGCGGAGGATCTCTTCCGCCACCTAGCGGAGGGACGGGTGGAGCAATACCGCCGCGAGATCTACGCGCGCCGGTCCACCTGGCCGCGCGATACCTGGGCCTCACGGTGGAACGGTCCCATCTCCGTGCACCCTGACGGTTCCGTGCTCGCTATGCGCCTACTGCGCCAATAGCCCACGAGCATGCAGGTGCGGGCGCGCCGCTCAGCCTTGCACAGGCGGTCGTGCGTCTGATCCAGATTGTGGAGCAGGCTCACGACCGCCGACGCGACACTCACGGCGCTCCACGTCTCGTGGGATGCCCGTGATACGCAGTACCCGGTCACCATCGCGAACATGCCAATGCCGTTGTCCTCCGTGCGAACAGACTTCGTTCAAGCGGCTTGCTCTCACCTCGATGGCAGCCCTTGGGTCTGCTGAGGCCGCCGGGAGATCGTCAGCTTAGGTTGCTTCGATGGCGCCGAGGGAAGGCATCGCCGACCGGCCAGTTCTTGGGCAGACCAAGGACAGTGTTTGTGGGACAGGTCGCTGGCCGGTGTTCGACTTGGACCTCGCCCAACTGTGCGGTTGCCCAGGCAGGGAGGACAGGGGCCGGAAGCGACTTGGGGTCGGGACTTTGCCAGAGGACGGGTGTGTTCTTCGTCCAGGTCCAGGGTGCTGGGTTGTCGACAATGAGCACGCCACTGACCCGGCTGTGGGCATGCTCGTAGGTGGCAGTCCAGTAGCCGTCGAGCATTCGGCCGAAGGTCGGTGTCGGTGTGCTGGCATGGGCGTACTCGACCGAGGTCCCGTACAGCGCGCTCTCGGTGTCCTCGTCTTCGGGGAACACGGCCGCATGGCCAACCGCCACAATGAACGGCAGCGCTAGGTCGCCGTACTTCCCGCCCTTCCTCTTGACTGCGTCGAGCACACGATTCGATTCGTCGTCGACCCAAATCGCGGGGTGGATACCGATCGTCCTGCTCGTTGGATTGCCTCGCTTGCCGGGGCTTCGTGGGATCGCCTCGAACGTGAGGCACCAGCCAGCCTCCTGCCAAGTGTGCTTGGGCAGTGGCACCTTGCGCTCGTACTCGGCGATGACTTGGTCGGGGTCCAGGCTCGCGAGCCACCGTGTCAGCCCGGCCTTGAGCCGCTTCTGCGGCGGCGTTGCCGACCCGGTCCTGTCAAGCTTGTACGACACGAAAAAGTTTGGGCTCAGCACACCATCAATGGCATCGGCTAGCTGAGGTGGGAGCGGGTTAGACACGGCGTCGCCCAGGCGCTGGGCCGTCCAAATTGCCTCGACGACAAATTGCTCGCCGTCACGGGTGACCAGGAAATCGGGGTTCTTGCCACGCGTGCCTACTTGATGCTCGATCTCCACGGTACAACCGGAACCGAGCAGCATCTCGTGCAGGTACAGCTCCCACAGTGCTGAGGAGACGTTTACGTCGGAGTTCCGGTCTAGCAGCCGACTGCGCAGGCCGGGCTGAGCCTGGTCCGGGAAGTGCGACCACCACTCGTTGATCACACCCCGAACCTGGTCCCAGAACGGACCGGCGATCCTGTCGAAGAACTCGGCATCCGGCTCCGACGCTCGTTTCGGCGACGTATCCGCCCGATTCCAGCTCGTGTATACGGCCATGACCAACGATCGTAGATCGCCCCACCAGCCCCTCCCATACATTTTCCGCTGCGCCGAAGCTAACGACGTTGACAACATCCTTTGCGTTTGCTGCAGCGTCGACGGATACCCGAGGCTTCTTCTGCGTCGCAACCCTGAGAGCCTCTCCGCTCCCCAGCGTTCCCTACACTGCAACCCCTACCGGTCCACGCTTCCAAGCCACAGCACGTCACGAGCCCGGGTCATCGCCACGAACAGCTGGCTGCGTAGCAGCTCTTCGCGTTCGCGTGCCGTTTCAGATACCTCCGCAACGCCGGGGCCGTCGGCTGATGCGCCGTTCGGGAAGGCAGCATCGTGCTGCGGCAGATATACACGCTTGAACTCCAACCCCTTGGCCCTGCGATACGTCCCCAGCTTGACCGCATCGACGGGACGGCCGTCATAGTGCTCCAGCAGGCATACCGGGACCTCGGCACGGGAGAGCAACCGCTGGTAGTGGCCGATGGCCCGCATGGACGGGCACAGCACGGCGGCGTCAGCTCGCGCTCCGTCACGCAGAGCGCACAAGACGGCCAGAAGGGCCTGGTCGTGTTCGGCCACGGTCGGCTTCGTGACGCGGACCACCTGGCCGTCATGGTATGTGAGATCGACGTCGCGGCGGCCGGGTGTGCGCAGGCCGTCAATGTCGTCGAAGGAGTCGTCGGCAACGACCTCGATGGCCGTGTCGAGGATCTGCTTGCAGTTGCGGTAGTTAGTGCGCAGCACTTGTCCGCGGTCGCCGCGGATATCGATGCCGGCATCGGTGAGGCGGAACCCACCTGGGTAGACAGCCTGTTGACCATCACCGACCAGTAACAGCCCGTTGGGGACGTCGCCAACCAGGGTGTGCAGGAGGCGAACGCCGACGAGGGTGAGGTCCTGGACCTCGTCGACGATCACGGCCGCGTAGTGCGGCCCGTCCGTGCGCCGCGTAGCCTCTGCCAGGGCGAGGGTGAGGACGTCGTTGAAGTCGTGCACGCCGCGTTCTATTCGCAGGGATTCGTACGCCTCGTACAGCGCCCACACCGCCTCCCGGTGCGGTCGGCGCAGGCTGGCCCTGCGTCGGCGCCTGGGCACGGTCGTGTACTCCTCGAAGGCGGTGATGCCGCGGCCCTTGATGACGTAGTCGATCTCCTCACGCCAGTAACCCGGCGCCGGGTCGATCTCCGCCAGTCGGCTGTCGCGCCCGACGTGCTTCCAGGCCAAGCTGAAGGCGGTCTCAGCCTTGTCCCCGTGGAGGCGGACCTGGACGCCGCCTTCCTGCAGGAACTCCCGGGCCCAGGAATGCAGGCTGCGGAAGTCCACGCGGTCCGCGACGGCCGGGGACATGGTCTTGAGGAACGTGCCCTGCACCCGGGGCAGATTGTTGGCGAACGTGACGTACAAGATCCGGCCGCTGGTGCGCCGAGCGAGGTGAGCCGCGCGGTGCAGGCCCACGACGGTCTTGCCCGTGCCCGCCGGACCGCTGATGCGCGCCGGACCCGCCCAGTTGCGGCGTACCAGCGCGACCTGATCTGGGTGAAGGAACGTCATCCACTGCTCGATCGGAGCCCGTAGCGCCTCCTCCAGCGCCGCGTCCCGAAGACCGGCCAGGTCGAACAGCCCATCGGAATCACCCTGTTGAGGAGTCTCCAGGGCGGGCGGCACCTTCTGCCCGACCACTGATCCCTCGTAGTCGGGGAAGATTCGCTCCAGGTGATCGGCGATGGCGCGCACCGATTCCGTACGCAGCCTGCCGCGCTCTGACAGTAGCGCGGGGCCGACCTCATGCTCGCCCAGAAGCCTGATCCTCCCGAGCTCGGTGTCGACCCGCTGGCCCGCGAAGACCATGAGCGGCTGGACTGCCACCGGAGACATACCGAGGGACGCGACCGCACCCTCTGCGGCCTTCGTCACCGCTAAGAGCTTCGTCGCGTGCTCGTCGCGCGGCTCACCATCAGCGCGGAGCTTGCCCTCCAAAGCCTCTGGAGCGGACCGCCAGTTCTTGACGTCGATGACGAAGACACCGCCGGGGCCCACCAGCAGCATGTCCACATTGGCGGTCCGCGTCCCCGGCCAGCGTCGATCCACGAGCAGCCGCCACCCACGCTCCGTGAGCACCAACAGCTGGGCAGCGACCCGGCGTTCCCCCTCACTCGCCGCTTCCCACTGACGCGCCTGCTGACGCGCGGCCTGCCACTGCTCACGCAGCAGCCGCTCCTGCCGCCGTGCCTCCTGCGCCCGCCGCGACGCCGACCCGCCTGCCGCCATACCCAGCCCCCTCCTACGCGGAGTAGCGATCATAGGACGGTCCGCGACCGGAGCAGAAGGGTGCACAATCGCCAAGCCGGAGTTCCCCGTCCGCTACTGTCCGGCCCCCCGCTGGGGAGGATCTGGGGAGAACGAGGCCCCGTTGGGGAGCGTCTGGGGAGAATCGACCGCGCAAACGTGCAGCACAGCGAAAGCACGGGAAACGCCCATCACTGCAGGCCACAGCGAGTTAACAGCCAATCTCTGCAGATCAGAGCGGCGCGGGTGATGACTTCAAGAAGATCTCCTCGTGGGCGGCGATCCTGTTCGCACCCACGCTGGTCGGCACGATCTACGGAATGAACTTCGACGCGATGCCCGAGCTGAACTGGGCGTTCGGGTATCCGTTCGCGATTCTGCTGATGGCGGCGGTGTGCGTGAGCCTGTACTTCATCTTCAAGCGGCGGGACTGGCTGTAGCACCGGGCATGAGCCCCTCAATCCATTTCGCGTACGTGAACGACCCGGAGAGCCCGTTCTGACCTTCTGGGGAGAATGCGCGGCACCAGGGAGCGGCTTGCCGCCCAGGCCGTGTCTTGGGAAGCGGGTGGCTCTCTCAGGAAGCGGGTGACTCGTGAGCGTCGAGTTCTTCGGTCAATTCCATGCAGCGCAGGCGGGCCGGGGAGAAGTCGTAGGGCATCTTTCCGATGGCTTCGAATGCGCTCATGGTGTCTTGCCCCCTGCCCGAACTTCGGCTGGCCTCGTCCTCGCCCTCATCAGCGGTAACGGGGTGCAAAGCGTCCCAGGAGTCGAAGAGCGCATCGTCGCTCTCCGCCAGGCCGGAATCCTCGATGACGGCATGCAGCGCCTTCTCGAAGGTGTGCCGTTCGGCAGCCACCTGGGCCACGCGGGGGTCATCGACAGCGACCGTGTCATCCAGTGCCTCCTCGGCGGCGTCAACACGGTCGGAGTCCTCCCGCAGACCCGGGTGAGTGGCCAGGGCGATGAAACGGGAGGCCTGGACGGCCGCACCGAGCGGTCCGAAGATCCGCTCGGTGACCAGCAGGCTGTCCAGGTCCGCCTGGCGCAGGGAACCCTCGGGCAGGCTCTTGAGGCGGCTGGTGACGAAGTCGGAGAGCAGACCCATCCTGCTGCCCTCGGTGCGCATGCGCTGCACGGCAGTCCGCTGCCGCCGCAGTTCCGCTTCCTGCGCGACGAGGGTTTCCTCCAGCCGTTCCAGGATGCTCGCGATGCCCCCGTCGCTGTCAGCACCGGCAAAAGCCGTGTCGGCGAAGGCGTCACGGATGTCGTCCAGGGCGATCCCGGCGTCGGCCATCTTGCGGATCCACAGCAGCCGGATCATGTCTTCGTAGCCGTAGCGGCGGCGGTCGTCGCTGCCCCGCTCGGGCTCGGGGAGCAGGCCGATCTCGTGGTAGTGACGGATCGCCCGCGGTGTGGTGCCGACGAAGGCGGCCGCGTCACCGATCTTGACCTGGCGCTGCGGGATGAAGGACGGATACATGAGCAGGGGCCTTCCTCAGTGGGGCGGGACGTGAGTCCACCGGACCACATGCCGCTACGGAAGGTGCAACCCGAGCCACTCCGCCCGGCAGCCGTGCGAGGGGAAGTGCCCCTTTCTCCGTAGCGCTGGTCCGCCCTCTGCCAGGACACCCGCAGGAGGGCAGGCGGGTTCACAGCCACCGCAGGCAGCAACGACTCCGGCCGTAAACACCGCCCGCCAGTCCCTGGCCCCTGGCCGCGAACACAGCCCGAGGCCGGTACCCGTCCTCGGCCGCGCCCTGCGCCCCCGCGGCCTCCCGTAGTTCCCGGAGTTCCCGCGGCGGGCAGGACCGGACCCGGAAAACGTCCGCCTGGACGACCCGCTGCTCGTCGAGTGGCGCGGCGGCGGGCCAGCCGTCCGGAAACCTGATCCCTCCGAGGCGTGAACCCGGCAGTGGGGGGGGGGGGGGGGGGGGGGGGGGGGGGGGGGGGGGGGGGGGGGGGGGGGGGGGGGGGGGGGGGGGGGGGGGGGGGGGGGGGGGGGGGGGG
>NZ_JBVIHP010000025.1:0-63481 GCF_055570235.1 Streptomyces sp. NPDC031274
GACCCGAGGGGTCTGCTTGAGCCGTGTGCGCTGCGAGGCGCACGCACGGTTCTGAGGGGGCTGGAGCCCAGCAATGGGCTCCGGCTACCCGACCATCTGGACGCTCTTCGACTGCATGGAGTCGGCCGAGCTCGCGGGCAAGCGGTTCGTGGTCCTCGACCGGCCGAATCCGGTGACGGGGCGCGCCGCGCAGGGGCCCGTCCTGCACAAGGAGTTCGCGACGTTCGTCGGCCGGCAGCCGATAGCGCAGGCGCACGGGATGACGGTGACGGAGCTCGCGCTGCTGTTCAACGGCGAGTTCCTGGAGCGCCCGGCCCACCTGGAGACCGTACGGATGACGGGGTGGCAGCGCTCGGACTTCTACGACGCCTCCGAGCTCCCGTGGGTGCCACCGAGCCCGAACATGCCCACGCCCGACACCGCCCTGGTCTACAGCGGCACCTGCCTCTTCGAGGGCACGAACCTCTCCGAGGGGCGCGGCACCACCCGCCCCTTCGAACTGCTCGGCGCGGAGGGCATCGACCGGAAGTGGGCCGCCGCCGCCAATGACGTGGGCCTGCGCGGGGTGCACTTCAGGGAGGCCTACTTCGCGCCGACGTTCTCCAAGTTCCAGGGCAGGACGATCGGCGGCGTCCAGCTCCACGTGCACGACCGCGACGCGTTCGACCCGGTGCGCACCGGCATCGCGCTCCTGGTGACCGCCAAGAAGGTGTGGAGCGGTTTCGCCTGGCGCTCCGACAACTGGATCGACAAGCTGACGGGCTCGACGCGGGTCCGCACCATGATCGACGCGGGCGCGGGCACGGACGAGGTGGTGGCCGCCTGGCAGGAGGACCTCGCGCGCTTCCGTGCCGTGCGGAGGCGGTACCTGCGCTATCCGTGAGGGACTCCCCCAGGGGGAAATCCCCACCCGCGAGAGGGGTGCCTGCTGGATGGCAGGCGCCCCCGGCGGACCGGGATCGTGATCTTCAGCTCCGTACACCCGAGTTGAGGAGATCCCGCATGACACGGACGGCACGCCGCACGGTTCCCCTGGTACTGGCCGGCACGCTCGGCCTCGGGGCGCTGGTGGCTCCCCAAGCGGCCCAGGCGGACCAGGCGGCCCAGGCAAGGCCCGTGGACCCGGTCCCGGCGATCGAGCGCGCGGCCCACCCGCTGCGTTCGACCGACCCGGGCGGCTCCACGAAGGACCTGCGGGCGATGGGCCGGATGGTGGGTGACGCCAAAGTGGTGGGGCTGGGAGAGGCCACCCATGGTTCGCACGAGTTCTTCACGATGAAGGACCGCGTGTTCCGCTATCTCGTGGAGGAGAAGGGGTTCACCACCTTCACCCAGGAGGTCAGCTGGACGACGGGTCTGCGCTTCGACGCGTACGTCCACGGGGGCGCGTCAGACGTGCGCGAGCTCGTCCACAAGGAGCTGGCGAAGACGCCCTGGGACACCGAGGAGTACGTCGATCTCCTGACATGGATGCGCGCGTACAACGACAAGCACCCAGGCCGCCAAGTGCGCTTCATGGGCGACGACCTCAACTACCCGGAGCTCGGGCATGAGCTGTTCGACGGGGTGGAGGAGTACGTCCGCGCGAACGACCCCGATCTGCTGCCGAGGATCACCGAGCTGTACGCGCCGATCCGCCGTCTCGCGGACGGGGACGCGTACATGGCCAGACCGCTGGAGGAGCGACGGAAGCTGGCGGGGAAGGCGCGGGAGGCACTGAAGCTCCTGAAGGATCTCCAACCCCGCTCGAACGACCGGGAGTTCACCTTCGTGCTCCATCACGCCCGGTCCATCTCACAGACCGCCACGATCTACGCCTTCCCCTTCGACACTCCCGAGGGGATCAAGGACGGCATGCTCTACCGCGACCGCCTGATGGCACAGAACACCGCCTGGTGGCAGCGGCGCACCGGCGAAAAGGTGCTTCTGTCGGCCCACAACGCCCATGTGGGGTACGAGAGTTACGACCCCCGGTACCCGAAGATGCAGGGCGCCTTCCTGCGCGACAGGCTCGGTGAGCGGTACGTCAGCATCGGGTTCACCTTCGACCGGGGGTCGCTCATGGCGCAGAGCGCGGACTCCGAGGTGTGGAAGCCCCGCTCCGTGGGCGCGGCCACCCGCGGCATGAACGAGTACACGCTCGACAAGGTGCGCCACGACGACTATTTCCTCGACCTGCGGACCGCCCCCGCGGCCGCAAGGAAGTGGCTGGGCAAGGGCCGACTCACCCAGAGCATCGGGACGGCGTTCCCGGACGGACCCCACAAGATCCGGCTCGCGCCCACGCACGACATCCTCATCCATCTGCACCGCGTCACCGCAGCTCACCGCCAGTCTCAATGATCGAGACGAGCCGTTCGAGGTATTGACTGGTCCCTACATCCACCGTGAGAGTGCCGCTCGTGCACAGCGATGCGATCTCACCAGACAAGCCCCCGCAGGACGCCGCCCCGCAGCCGGACGCCGCCCCCCGGCCGGACGGAAGCTCCGAGAGCCTGCGCCGGGTGGCCGTGGCGTCGTTCATCGGGACGGCCATCGAGTTCTACGACTTCTACATCTACGGCACGGCGGCCGCGCTCGTCCTGAACGAGGCGTTCTTCCCGACCCTGGACCCGGTCAACGCCACCCTCGCCTCGTTCTCCACCTACGCGGTGGCGTTCGCGGCCCGGCCCATCGGCTCCGTGGTCTTCGGTCACTTCGGCGACCGGGTCGGGCGCAAGTCGGTGCTGGTGGCCTCGCTGCTGCTGATGGGCCTCTCGACGGCGCTCGTCGGGCTTCTGCCCGGTTACGGCACGCTGGGGATCTGGGCGCCGATCCTACTGATCCTGCTGCGCTTCCTGCAAGGCATCGGGCTCGGCGGCGAGTGGGGCGGGGCCGCGCTGCTGGCGGTGGAGCACGCGCCGAAGAAGAAGCGCGGTCTCTACGCGGCCTTCCCCCAACTCGGCCCGTCCGTCGGGTTCTTCGCGGCGACCGGTGTCTTCTGGCTGCTCTCCGCCGTCCTGTCCGACGACGCGTTCCGGTCCTGGGGCTGGCGCGTGCCGTTCCTGCTCTCCTTCCTCCTCGTCGGCGTCGGACTCTTCGTCCGTATGCGCATCAGCGAGACGCCGGTCTTCGCGAAGGTCATGGACGCGCAGGAGGCGAGCAAGGTCCCGACGCTGGACGTGCTGCGGCGCTATCCGCGCGAACTGCTGCTCGGCGCGGGCGGGATGATCGTCGCGTACGGCCTCTTCTACACGGCGACGACGTACTGCCTCGCCTACTCCACCGGCACCCTGGGCGTCTCCCGCAACACCATGCTGGGCCTCTCGCTGGTCGCCTGCCTCTTCCTCGCGGCCGGTACGTGGCTTGCGGCGACCCGCTCCGACGGCGCCGGCCGCCGCAAGCTGATCATCGTGGGCGCCGGGCTCGCGGTGGTCTGGGGCCTGGTGCTCTTCCCGCTCCTCGACACCGAGCAGCCGGTGCTCATGGCGCTCGCGATCGGCGGCGCGCTGTTCTGCATGGGCGTGGTGTACGGGCCGATGGGCGCGTATCTGCCGGAGCTGTTCGGTACGAACGTGCGCTACTCGGGCGCCTCGCTCGCCTACAACCTGGGCGGCGTGCTGGGCGGCGCGGTCTCCCCTCTGGTGGCGACGCGGCTCCAGTCAGCGTTCGGCTCCTCGTCGGTGGGCTGGTACGTGAGCGCGATGGCGGTCGTCTCCCTGGTGTGTGTTCTCGCGCTGCCGGAAACGCGCGAGCGTGAGCTGGCGTAGCTTCCCCTGCGAGACATCTGGTCAGTACACCGGGGCCGCGCGACGATGGTCGTGTGGAGCCCTACTGGGAACTGACCTTCGACGCCGACGGGGACGTCGACACCACGCAGCGCGACCGCCTCATCGCCGAGGTGCCACGTGAGCGCGTCACCGATCTCCTCGTCCTCGCGCACGGCTGGAACAACGACCACGCCATGGCAACCGACCTCTACCGGCGCTTCTTCACGCCGTGCCAGGAGCTCGCGGGACCGCACGCACGGCTGGGGTACGTGGGCGTGTTCTGGCCCGCCATCCGCTTCCCCGACGAGCGGATCCCGGACTTCGAGCCCTCGGTCACGGCCACCGGGACGGGGCCGCCGCCGGGCGCGGGGCCCCTGCTCGACGAGCCGACCATGCGCCTCCTGGCCGGCACCTTCCCCGGCCACGACGCCGAACTCGAACGCATCGGCGCCCTGTTGGCGGAGCGCTCAGAGGTGCGGTCGCGCCTCTACGAGTACGGACGCCTCGTGCGCGACCTCGTAGCCGTGCACCAGAACAGCGCCGCCCACCGCTTCGCCGACGACACCTGGACGGGCGTGCCCGCCATGCTGACCGACGACGCGGTCGAGGTCTGCCAGATGTTCGCCGCGGCGATGGAGGGCACAGGGCAGCAGGAACTCTTCGGCAGCCTGCGCAAACGGCTCTGGAACGGGGCGCACGAACTCCTGCGCCAGGCCAGTTACTACGCCATGAAACGCCGGGCGGGATCGGTCGGCCAGCTGGGTCTCGGCCCCGCTATCGGACTGCTCGCCCGTGAGGCGCCGGACGTACGGGTGCATCTCATCGGGCACAGCTTCGGCGCGCGCCTCGTGGCGTACGCGCTGCGCGGCATGCCCGCGTCGGTGCGCACCGTGAAGTCCACCACGCTGCTCCAAGGGGCCTTCTCGCACTACGCGTTCTCCAAACGGCTTCCGCACGCTCCCTCACGCGGTGGCGCGCTGGGCGGGATGCAGCGGCGGATCGACGGGCCCCTGGTCGCCTGCTACTCCCGCCACGACGACTCCCTGGGCAAGATCTATCCCCTGGCGTCGAAGCTGGCCGGTGACTCCTCGACCTTCCTCGGCATCTGGGAGCGCTGGGGCGCCATCGGGTACGACGGCATCCGGGCGGTGGACGGCGCCAAGCGCGTCAAGCTGGGCCGGGCGATCCCCGCCAAGGGGTGTGTGAGCGTCGACGCCTCGGCGGTGGTGCGGCGGGGCGGTCCGCCCTCCGGCGCGCACAGCGACATCTGCCACGAGGAACTGGCGCGTGTCGTGTTCGCCGCAGGGCGGATCCCCAGGACGTGACTTCTCCTCTGCCGGCGGTGGCTAGCGGTGCTTGGGGAACTCCACGACCTGCTGGTACGTGGGCCGGTTCTGCCACTGGATCGGCCCGTGCGTGATGCCGCCGAGCGCCCGGTGGATGACCGAGTCCGCGCACCACTGGTCGCCCGCCGAGCAGCTCGCGTCGCCGGGGTAGACCTCGGTCGCGGGCTTGGCGGCTGCCTGCGTGAGGGTGGTCAGGAGCGCGTCACGGCAGGCGTCCAGCTTCCCCTCGCCGCAGTACTTCTCGCCGAGCTCGCCCTTCACCGGCTCGTTGAGCACCGCGCGCAGATCCTTGTCCGCGAAGCCCCACCAGCCGTACTGGAAGGCCGATCCGGCATGCGCCCCGGTCGGACCGTGCCCGGCGGAGGGTGACTCGTCGGTGCCGAGCTGCGCCGTCAGCGCGTCGTAAAGATCCTTGCCCATGCCCGGCTTGAACTCGGCCTCGACAAGCAGGGGCCACCAGGCGTCCATGACGCGTACGGCGTCGGCGTGTGCGTACGTCTTGGAGCCCGCCGCCGTCTGGTTGCGCTGCGCCCCGGCCTTCTGCCACGCCTCCAGCTGCTGTACCGCCTTGGCCTGCTGTGGGTCGGTGACGGGCTTGCTCCGCACCACCTTGAGCAGCTCGGGAAGCACCTGTTCGCCGCGCAGGTCGGTGACCGCGGCCTGAGACATGGCCTGGGTCAGCGATGCCCGCGTGACGCCGCCCTTCTCGGTGAGCTTCTTCACCCGCCCGTCGAGCAGGTCGCCGCGGTGCACGGCGCTGAGGCCGAAGCCCGCCGTGCTGAAGTCCTTGGCCTGTTTGTTGTTCCAGGAGATGTAGTAGTCCTGGTTGACGGACTGCGGGTGCTCAGCGGGCGGGGTCTGCTTCGAGGTGTTGTTCTCCGGGTCGAAGTCCTGCCATTCGTTGGCCTGTTGGGCCTTGACGGGCAGGGCGGGGTCGATGTCCTTGGCGCGCTCCGGGTTGGCGCCGCTGTTGTAGTACGCGGTGTCGCGCGAGTCGGCGTAGAACCAGTTGAAGGCGTAGCTGATGCTCTGGGCGGCCTTCTTGAAGGTCGACGCGTCCTTGACGTACGTCGGGTCGTTGAGCATCTGGAAGCCGATGATCGAGTCGGCCTCGTGGCGGTAGGTGGAGCGCAGCGAGACGTACGCGACCGGTTTGCCCTCGACGCTCGCGCGGTGCGTCACGACGCCGTACTTCGTGCGGAACACCTGCATGCGGTAGGAGCCCGCCGCCGTGGAGTCGGCGACGGTCGGCTTCCAGGCGTTCTTGCGCTCCAGCTTCTCCATGGGCGTGCAGGTGCCGTGGTGGAGGTAGTGGGTGGACTGCTTGGTGGGCGCGGCGCCGCCCGGTTCGCACAGCTCGACGGCGTACGTGTCCGTGATGTCCTGCCCGGCGGACGTGGCCGACCAGGCGTAGTCCTGGCCGCGCCCCAGCTGGACGTACATGCCGACGCCCGCGAAGGAGACACCGCGTGCGCTGATGCCAGGGCCCTGGAGCTCCTGCTGCATGAGGAGCTGGGGGGCGAAGTAGCCGGTCTGCGGGCCGAAGACGGCGACCGGGTTGCCGCTCGCGGTGTGCTTCGCGGAGACGACGAGCGCGTTCGACATGCCCTTCTTCTGGCCGTCCTTCTTGAACAGGTCGGCGGGCAGCACACCGTCGTCGTACATCCCCTGGAGCGGTTTGAGCCTCTTGGGCGCCTTCACCGGGTCCTTGCGGGCCTTGGACGTGGCCGTGGCGCCGCCCTCACGGTCGAAGACGAGCTGTTCGCGCTCGACCGAACCGGGGTCGGGCAGCGCGGTGCCGCGCGCGTTCGCGGGCTTGCCCGCGTACGGGAAGCTCGTGCCGTCGTGGATGGTCTGGACGGCCTCGGGGTCGTTGCGGGCGCGGAAGGACTCCCAGACCTTCGTGCCCTTCTCGACGCCGTACTTCTCCTGTGACGTGAGCAGGGAGAGGGCCGCGTCGACCTCTCCGCCGCCGCCGTTGCCGAAGAGCCCGCCGACGACGGACGCGAGCGCGATCATGTCGGTGATCTTGAAGGGCGCGATCTCGCCGATGTTGGTGATCGCGTCGATCTTGCCGGTCAGGACGTACTCGCCCGGGAAGTAGCGGCCGTTCTTGGACTTCACGCGGTAGGCGTTGAGCCCGTCGATGTAGGCCTGGGCGTCCTCCATGGCCTGCTTGCCGCGCTCGCCCTGGCTCGTCCTGATGTACTCGACCTGCTTCTCCAGGTCCTTCTCCTCGTACGGGGCCTGTGGCCAGAACTGTTGCTCAAGACCCTGGTTCGCGAGCGCGCCGCCCGCGAACGAGGTCAGCTCGCCGCGGCCGATGTGCCGGAAGAGGTCGATGAGCCAGAGCCGGTCCTGCCCGGCCGCGAAGCCCGCGCCGAACTCGGTGCCGTAACGCGTGCTGCCCTTGATGTGCGGGATGCCGTACTTCTTGTCCCGGGTGATCGTCACGTCGTCGCGCGGCTTGGTGACGGAGGCGGCCTGACCGTCGCGGACACCGAAGGAGGCGTCGTTGAAGAACTCCGTCAGCTTGTCGTCGGTGAGCGACGGATAGCCGGAGGAGAGCTTGTCGTACGGCCCCAACTGGTCTTCCGCATGTGCGGGTTGCGTGCCGAAGACGCGGTGACTGAGTATCTCGGCGAGTGTGGCGTTGCCGTTCGCGCCGGGCGGAAGGACGTCCGCGCACTGCCCCTCGCAGTAGTCGGTGGCCGGTGGGGGCTCGTCGGCGGCCGAACCCGGCTGCGGCGTGAGGAGGGACGCGGCGAGTGCTAGTGCCGCGCTGGCGGTGAGGGTTCTGAGCCGGACGATGCGTCGTCGCATGTGTGCTCCTCTGGGCTCCGCTTGTGCTCCTGTGGGGAGAAGGTGAGGCGGAGGTTACTGGCGGGTTGCCGATCCCGGAAGATGAACATGCGTCGCCTTTTCAAAAACAGCACATAGCTCCAGCTCACCGCCGTCTTATGTCTGCCATCGAAAATCGGATGGAAGTCGAGGGAGCCGAATCGCGTGTCGATACGTCTACTCGGCAACGTCCGAGAACGTGCGACGGAGGTGCAGGGCGATGGCCGGATTCCGGAGTCTCGCGAGACAGGTGCGTGATCCGCTGAGCGATATGGCGCTGCGACGGTACTCGCTGCGCAAGTGCCTGGAGAGGTTCGCCCCTTACGGCCACCGGGCGACCTGGGACCATCTGAGCTCCCGAGCGGGCTTCGGGCCCGAGGACCGGTCGCCCGACCCGGCGCGGCTGGTGGCCGCGCTCGATGAACTGGAAGCGGCGCGGGCGGTCTGGCTCGCCTACGAGGAGGGCTTCGCGGAGCGCCGCCGCAAGGAGAAGCACGACGGTCTTCGCCGGCCAGGCAGCGTCGACGACTGGCACCGGTGCACCTGGGGAGGGTTCGGGGTCGCCTGGTGCGACAACCCCGGCGTCCACCCCTCAGAATCACTCGCCGAGGTACTGCGCCGGCTGATCGCGGCGCTTGAGCGGGATCCGGGCACGGGCTGCCCGGTGTGCGCCCGCTCCGACCTCGTCTGGACACCCGGCCTGGCGCACGAGCCCTCAGCGGGCGCCGTCTGCACGGGCTGCGGAATAGTCGTGCCCGACCCGGTGCTCACACCCGCCGCCATGGCACGGGCGCGGGCACGACGGGAACGGCCGCTGGTCTCGGCCTGAGGCCCTAGGGCGTGGGCGTAGAGACGTCCCACTGGATGGCCAGTTTGAACTCGGCGAGCATGAGCGGCGCGGCGATCTTCACGTCGCCCGCGCCGCGTGCCGATATCTTCAGGCCGACCGGTGTCCGCGGATGCACGAACATCTGCCAGGTGTGGGTCCTGTACTGCCCGCCCCTGGTGGGCACCCAGTCGGTGGTGGCCGTCGAGTCGTACCCCGTGGAGCCGCCGAGCGGATCGCGCACGTAGCGTGCGCGGTACTCGGTGGGCCGGTCGTTCGGCTGCCAGAAGATCATCGCCGACAGGGTGCCCCAGCCGTCGTGGCTCGGCCAGATGAGCCCGGACCGGGCGTCCGGGAACCGGGACGGGGTCGTGGACCCCTTGCCGGGGTCGTGCATGTGCCACGGGTCGTACGACTCCTCGGCGTCCTGGTACGGAAACCGCACGAGGTGGTAGCCGTCGCTGTCGTACGTGATCTTCTGTGGCCCCGTCCGGGCGGCGTCCCACTTCAACGAACAGATGGCGATTCCCATCGGCCCTCCCCCTGTGTGTCGTCGTCTGTGCTGTGCTGTGGTGATGCAGGTATGTGTGAACGGCGCCCGCGGCGCGGGCGATGGCGCGCTGATTCCCATGTCGCCCGATGCGATGGCCGAGTCCGTGGCCCAGGCCGTGGCGGCGGGCGCCAGGGATGTTCATGTACACCCCAAGTCCCCTTGTGGGCAAGACACGTTGGCGCCGCGTGCGGTTGCGGCCACGCTGGAAGCGGTCCGCGCCGTGGCCTCCGTACCCGTCGGGGTGACCACGGGTTCCTGGGCCGAACCGGACCCGGGCAAGCGGGTGGCGGACATCCGCGCGTGGACGGTCCTTCCCGACCACGCGTCGGTCAACTGGCACGAGCCGGGCGCGGAGGCGGTGGCCGGGGCGCTGCTCGACCGGGGCGTGGGCGTCGAGGCGGGCATCTGGTCGGGGACGGACGGCGGGGAACGCTTCGCCGCGTCCGCGCTCGGCCCCCGGGTCCTGCGGGTCCTCGCGGAGGTGACGGACCCGGACCCCGGCACGGCCCGCGACTCGGCCCGGGCTCTCCTCGCCGTGCTGGGCGAGGCACACGGTCGCCCCGTACTCCTGCACGGGGAGGAGGGCGGCACATGGCCGGTACTGCGCCTCTCGGGGCGCCTGGGGCTCGCGACGCGCATCGGCCTGGAGGACACGCTGGTCCTGCCGGACGGCGAACGGGCTTCTTCCAACGCGCAGTTGGTCACGGCGGCGCTCTCCGTGCTGAGCACGCTGCCCCAGTAGGGCCTGCGCCGGGAAAAGCCCGGAAGGTCCCGAAAGGTCCCGGAAGGGCCGGGACGAAAGAGCGGGCGTGACGCTACCAGCCACATATTCGATCGCTCCAGCGCTTTGTCGTCGGCACAGTTGGCGACACTGCGCTCCGGAGCCGTAGCAGGCAGCGCCCACCGGTGCACAGCGAGGACGGACATACCTGCGCGGCCCCGCCACCACGACGGACCCGCACCGCACCGGCGGCTCAGCCGCCCCCCGCGTCCGTCACCCGTACCCCGTCCGCGATCCCCACCACCAGCACCCGCGTGCCCTCCTCCAACGGACGCCACCGGTGCGGCAGTTCGGCCGCGCAGTACAGCGTGTCGCCTCGGTCCAGGCGGTACACCGATCCGTCCGCCTCCACCTCGGCCGAGCCGTCAGCGACGTACAGGATCTCGTCGCCCCGGTGGCGGTACTCGCGGCCCCAGTCGTGGTCCCCGGTGAACTCCAGCGCGTGCAGCCGCTGATGCCCCCGGACCAGCGGTCGCATCCGCGCCTCGCGCGCGCCCTCCCCCTCGCTCACGGACGCCGACCCCCCGCGCACCACATCCACCGGGCGCGGCGGATCCGCGGAGGCCAGGAGCTGGACGGCCGTGGTGTCCAGGGCGTCGGCGATGCGCTGGAGGGATCCCATGCTGGGGCGGGAGCGGCCGTTCTCCACCTGGCTGAGGAAGGGCGCCGACACCCCCGCCCGCGCCGCCACATCGGCCAGCGTCAGATCCAGGGCGCGGCGGAGCCTGCGGATCCCGGGACCGATCTGCGGGACGTCCGCATCACTCGTACCCATGTCGCGAAGCCTATCTCCTGGGTTAACGTCTTCGGCACTGCTTAATAAACTTAAGCAACGGAGACTACGAGAGGACGCCCCCCATGACCCCCGTGACCCCCGTGGACCAGAATCAGCGCCGCCGCCGCGGCACCGGCCTGATGGCCCTGGACGAGGACGCCAGTTACGGCGGCTACACCCTCTTCGCCCCGCTCACCGGCGGCGGCGAGGTCTATCTGATCGACGCCCACGGCGAGATCGCCCACCGGTGGGACCTCCCGCACCGCCCGGGCCGCCACGCCCGGATCCTGCCGAACGGGAACCTCGCCTACAACGGCGTACTCCCCGACGAGCCCGCGCTCTTCCCCATGTGGCACAAGTACCGCGGCGGGATCATGCAGGAGATCGCCCCGGACGGCACGGTCCTGCGCGAGCACCGCGACCGCTTCCAGCACCACGACGCCCACCACTACGGCGACGGGCGGATTCTCTACACCGCCCTGGAGCCCCTGACCGGCGCGGAAGCCGAGGCCGTACGCGGCGGCGTACCCGGATCCGAGGCCGCTTCCGAAGAGACCGACGGCGCGACCGTGTGGGCGGACACCATCGTCGAGGTGGACGCCGAGGGGAACACCACCTGGGAGTGGAAGGTCTCCGAGCGGCTCGGCCGCGCGGACTTCCCGCTCCACCCGGACTACGCCCGCGAGCACTACCCGCTGATCAACAGCGTCCTGCCGACCAGTGACGGCAACATCCTCGCCAGCTTCCGCTCGGTCTCCGCCGTCGTCGTCATATCCCGCGAGACCGGCGACATCATCTGGCGCTCCGAACCCGGCGTCGTCTCCCAGCAGCACTGCCCCACCGAGCTGGAGAACGGCAACTTCCTCGTCTTCGACAACGGCGTGTTCCGGCCGCACTGGGACGTGCCGTTCAGCCGGGTCGTGGAGATCGAGCGGACGAGCGGCAAGGTCGTCTGGGAGTACCACGACCCGGCCCGCGAGTCGTTCTTCGCGCCCTTCATGGGCAGCGCCCAGCGCCTGCCGAACGGCAACACCCTGGTCACCGACTCCCCCGCGGGCCGTCTCTTCGAGGTCACCGCGGACGGCTATCTGTGCTGGGAGTACATCGTGCCGTTCTTCGGCGGCTACGAGGAGGAAGAGGTCCGCAAGCTCTTCCCGTCCGAGCCGAACGCCGTGTTCCGCGCCTACCGCTACGCCGCGTCCGAACTGCCCTGGCTCACCCCGGCGCCCGCACCGGCGAAGGGCTGAGCCCGTGGTGGCCGCCGTCGACGAACGCCTTCCCCTGCCGCGCCTGGCACCGCTCGCCCTCCAGCACCTGCTCGCCGGGGTCGCGGCTCCCGTCTCCTCGGTGATCCTGATCGGCACGACACTGCGCCTGACCACCGGTCAGACCGCCTCGCTGCTCAGCGCCACCCTGGTCCTGTGCGGCATCGGGGCACTGCTCCAGTCCCTGGGGGTGCGGGCGCTGCGCGTCGGCGCCAGGCTGCCGTTCCTGATGCTGCCGGGCGGGGCCGCGGTGGCGATCTTCCTACAGATCGGGAAGGAGTACGGGGCCGCCACGGCGTCCGGCTCCGTACTGATCGCCGCCGTGTTCCTGATCTGCGTACTGCCCTTCTACGGAAGGGTGGTGCGGCTGTTCCCGCCGCTCGTGATGGGGACGACGGTCGTCCTGATCGGCATCAACATGATCAAGGTGACCGCGCCGATGGTGGCGTCGGGCCCCGGCGTCGGCTTCGCGACGCTCGGCGTGATCGCGGTCCTCTTCCTCGTCCTGCGCGGCGTATGGCGGCAGATGGCGGTGCTCTTCGGCCTCGCGGGCGGCACGCTCGTCGCGCTCCTGCTCGGCACGGACATCCATCTCGCGTCGGGCGCCGCGTTCGCCCTGCCGGACCCGTTCCCCTACGGCACCCCGCACTTCGACCTGCTCGCCGCGATCCCGCTGCTCGTCTTCTCGCTCGCCTCGCTCGCCGAGGCCACCGGGCAGACGGTGCTCAACAGCGAGGCGGTCGGCCGCACCCCGGACGCGGGCCGGGACGTGCCGCGCATCGCCCGCGCCGACGCCCTCGTCTCACTGGGCGCGGGCGTCTTCGGTACGTCCCTGATGGTGACCAGCGCCGAGAACATCGGCATCGTCCAACTGACGCGCGTACGCAGCCGGTTCGTCACGGCGGGCGCGGGCGTACTGCTCGTCGTCTGCGGCCTCCTGACACCGCTGACCCGGCTGCTCGCCGCCATCCCCGAGCCGGTGGTGGGCGCCGCGGGCCTGGTGATCTACGCGGTGATCGCCGTCCTCGGGTTCAGCATGCTGTCCCGGGTCGACCTCACACACGGCTCCGACAGCGTGGTGGTCGCCCTGGCCCTGGTCGTGGGGCTGCTGCCGGTGATGACCCCCGAGCTGTACGCGCCGCTGCCGTCCTGGGCGCACACGATCCTCGGCAGCGGAGTGGCGGCGGGCGCGCTCGCCGCGGTGCTCCTGAGCCTGGCCTTCCGCCATCTGGGGCCGAAGGAACGGACCGAGGCCACGACCGACGTCACGACCGGGGCCACGGCCGACGTCACGACCGGGAGCGGCGGTCCACCAACAGACGGGAGCCGGTGAGGCGTTCGCCGAAGACGTCGTCCGGGTTGGAGAGCACGCAGTTCTCCAGGGAGAGACAGCCGCAGCCGATGCAGTCCGTGAGGTGATCGCGCAGACGGCCCAACTGTGCGATCCGATCGTCCAGTTCGGAGCGCCAGGTCTCCGAGAGGCGCGCCCAGTCCTCGCGGGTGGGAGTGCGCTCCTCGGGGAGCGAGTCGAGCGCCTGGCGGATCGTGGCGAGCGGAATGCCGACGCGCTGGGCGGCACGGATGAAGGCGACGCGGCGCAGCGCGTCACGGTGGTAGCGGCGCTGGTTGCCCGACGTGCGGCGGCTGGAGATCAGGCCCTTGGCCTCGTAGAAGTGCAGGGCGGACACGGCTGCGCCGCTGCGGGCCGAGAGCTGGCCGACCGTGAGCTCGTGGATCTTCTCTGGGATCTGGGGCACCCCTCACACCCTAATGGCAGGTCCGTCACCCTCCGCCGACCGGTCCGTTGACACACGTCGGCGCACACCGCATGCTGAGCAAGCGCTTAGTTCAATACTTTGAGGAGGCCAGGGACATGGCAGAGCCGAGGATCTTCGCGTCGGCCGACGACCTGCGTGCCGGAGTCGGCGAGCAGCTCGGACACAGCGATTGGCTCGAGGTCGACCAGAAGCGGATCGACCTGTTCGCCGACGCCACGGGCGACCACCAGTGGATCCACGTGGACGCGGAGAAGGCGGCGCAGGGCCCCTTCAAGACGACCATCGCGCACGGCTATCTGACGCTTTCGCTGCTGCCGAGCCTGGTGCCGCAGGTCATGCGGGTCGAGGGCATGAAGATGGGTGTCAACTACGGCACCAACAAGGTCCGCTTCCCCTCGCCGGTGCCCTCGGGCTCCCGGGTGCGGGCGACCGCCGTGCTCACGGAGGTCGAGCAGACCAAGGACGGCGGCGTGCAGATCACGGCCAAGGTCACCGTCGAGCGCGAGGGCAGCGACAAGCCCGCCTGCGTCGCCGAGTCGGTCTCCCGCTACTACTTCTGAGCCGCTTCGGCAGCCTCGGAAGCCGAGGAGCTCAGGAGGCCTGCTCCCGGGCCCCCACCATCCGCAGCACGAGGTCGGCGTAGAGCGCGCCGACCTCGTCGGGCGTCCGCTGTCCCGCGACGTTGAACCAGCGGGCCACGTCGATGCAGAGCGAGAGCACCGCCAGCGTGGTGCCGGGCACGTCGGGGACGTCGAACTCCCCGGCCCGCACCCCTTCGTTGATCATGTCCCGCACGGCGGCGTCCGACTGGCGGCGCAGCGCGATGATCTCCGTGCGGTGCTCGTCGCCGAGCGCGTCCAGCTCGTACTGGACCACGCGTGCGGTGGTGTGGTGGTCGGCGTGCCAGCGGACGAAGGAGCGTACGGCGTCGGCGAGCCGCTGTGCCGCGCTGCCGGGACCGTCGGCCGCGGTGCGCAGGACCCGCAGGGCCTTGTCGTGGCCGATCCTGCTGATGCGGTGGAGCAGCTCTTCCTTGGTCTTGTAGTGGATGTAGAGCGCCGCCGGGCTCATGCCGGCGCGCCCGGCGATGTCCCGGGTCGTCGTCGCGTGGTAGCCACGCTCGGCGAAGGCCTCGACGGCGGCGATCAGCAGCCGCCGTGCCGCATCAGGCGTGACCTCGCCCCATGGCAGGTCCTCGCCCTCGGTCTGCTCCGCCGTGCTCATCGTCCACGCTCCTTCCGCCCGTCGGGAGGACACCATACCCCTGACGGTGAGCAAGCGCTTAGGATGCCGGTCAGGCCACCGGCTTGAACGGGTCGTGTTCGGCGAGGATCTTCTCCAGACGGGCCTGGTCGACGCGGCTGACGAGCTGGTCCGCCTCCTGCCGGTCCCGGATCACCTTGGCGAGGGTGAACGCGGACGTCGTCAGGTACAGGACGGAAATGGCGAGGAAGGCGCGGATCCAGCCGCTGACGTCGAGGCTGTAGATGCCGACCGCCGTCGCGCCGAGCGCCACGGCGAACGACGCGACCGCCTGGCCGTAGTAGGCGGTGGTGCTCTGCTGCTTGACCGGTGTCTCACTCATGATCAGAGTCTCGCCCGGGAGCGGCCACGGCACATCCGCTCCCGTACTCAGCTCCCGTACTCAGAACGCGCCTTCAGAATGCGCGTTCCGAGTACGGAGCTGAGTGCGCGTCAGAACGCCGAGACCCCGGTCAGCGCCCGCCCGATGACCAGCTTCTGGATCTGGCTCGTGCC
Source organism: Streptomyces sp. NPDC031274 (assembly GCF_055570235.1). NCBI lineage: Bacteria > Bacillati > Actinomycetota > Actinomycetes > Kitasatosporales > Streptomycetaceae > Streptomyces > Streptomyces sp. NPDC031274. The sequence goes on from NZ_JBVIHP010000025.1 coordinate 15,673, forward strand.
TTCGTAGAGCGTCATCACGCGGGCGTCGCGCAGCAGCTTGCCCGCCGGGTACTCGTCGATGTAGCCGTAGCCGCCGAAGACCTGGAGCGCGTTGTTGGCGGCGCGCACGGCGGCCTCGGACGCGAACAGCTTGGCCTTGGACGACTCCGTGGTGAAGGGCTGCCCGCGGTCGATGAGGTCGGCGACCCGCCAGGTCAGCAGGCGTGCGGCGTCCACGTCCACCGCGATGTCGCTGATCAGCTCCTGCACCAGCTGGTGCCCCGCGATGGACTTGCCGAACTGCTCGCGCTCACTCGCGTACGTCACCGCCGCGTCGAGGGCGGCCTGGGCGATGCCCACGCATCCGGCGGCGACCGACATCCGCCCCTTGGCCAGTGCCGACATGGCGACGGAGAAGCCCTTGCCCTCGGGCGCCATCATGGCCGACGCCGGGACGCGGACGTCCTGAAGGACGAGCTCGGCGGTGGCCTGGCCGCGCAGGCCGAGCTTGCCGTGGATGGTGCGGCGGCTGAGGCCGGGGGCGTCGGCCGGCACGAGGAAGGCCGAGACGCCCTTGTGCCCGGGGGCGTCGTTCGTCCGCGCGAAGAGCAGCACGACATCGGCCCAGCTGCCGTTCGTGATGAACATCTTGGAGCCGTTGATGACGTAGTCGTCGCCGTCGCGCACGGCCTTCGTCGAGAGGTTCCCCGCGTCGGACCCGGTGCCCGGCTCGGTGAGCCCGAAGCAGCCGACGTACTCACCGGAGGTGAGCCCCGGCAGCCACTGCCGCTTCTGCTCCTCGCTCCCCCAGTACGCGATGGTCTTGGCCACGAGCCCCAGGGAGACCGACACGATGCCGCGCACGGACGAGTCGCCGCGCCCCAGCTCCTCGGTCACCAGGCAGTAGGCGAGGTGGTCGCCGCCCGAGCCGCCGTACTCCTCGTCGACGGTGAGCCCGAGAAAGCCGACCTCGCCGAGCTTCTTCACGATTCCGCGGTCCACGCTCTCGGCGCGGTCCCACTCGATGACGTGCGGGGCGATCTCGCGGGCCACGAAGTCCTTGGCCAGCTGCCGTACGGCGGACTGCTCCTCGCTGAGCTCCAGATTCATCGCGGGGCACCTCTTCGGATCGACTCTTGGGACCACGTTCGGGTCAGATTTAAATTAGCACTGCTAGTTTCTCGCGGCAGCCCTACTATGTGCCGCATGGCCCGACCGCGCAAGCCCCTCCTCAGCAGAGATCGCATCGTCGAGACGGCGCGCGCGCTCGTGGACGCCGAGGGCCTCGCCGCCGTCTCGACGCGCCGCCTCGCCGCCGAGCTCGGGGTCAGCGGACCTTCGCTCTACAACCACTTCCGCACGAAGGACGAGATCCTGGAGGCGGTCGCGGACTCGGTGAGCGCACAGGTCGACCTGTCGATGTTCGAGGCCGCCGACGAGCGCGACTGGCGCACGGCACTGCACGACTGGGCCGTCTCCTACCGCGCGGCGCTCACTCTGCACCCCAACATCGTTCCGGTGCTCGCCTCGGGACCCGGCCGCCGCCCGGCAGGGCTGCGGCTCGCGGACGCGGTGTTCGGGGCGATGGTCGACGCGGGCTGGCCCGCGGCGCAGGCCACCTCGATCGGCGCGCTGATGCGCTACTTCATCATGGGCTCGGCGCTCGGCTCCTTCGCCGGTGGCTTCGTGGACGACCGGACCGCGTACGACCCGGCCGACTATCCGCACCTGGGCCAGGCGCACCTCCTGGCCGACCGCCAGCAGGAGGTCGACGAGCGGGCCTTCGAGACGGGCCTCCGGGCGCTGCTCGACGGTCTCGCGCTCCAGTACCCGCAGGTGGCGGCGCCCGCCGGATGACCGTTCGGCGCGCGCCGAACGGTTCCCGGCGCATCCTTGGGCCATGACGGACCCCGCGACACCCCGCCTCGCCTCGCTCGCCGGGCTCATCGCCGACGAGACGCGCGCCGCCTGCCTGCTCGCGCTCCTCGACGGCCGGGCCTGGACCGCGGGCGAGCTGGCGCGACACGCGGGGGTCGCCGCGTCGACGCTGAGCGAGCACCTCGGGAAGCTGGTCGCGGGCGGGCTGCTCGCCGAGGAGCGGCAGGGCCGCCACCGCTACGTCCGCATCGCCGACGCGCGGGTGGCACAGCTGATCGAGGACCTGACCGCGTACGCGCGCCCCGGCGGGGCCTCGGTCCGGCCGCCGCGCACGCTGCGGGAGTCGAGCGCGAGCGGGGCGATGGCGCGGGGGCGCACCTGTTACGACCATCTGGCGGGCCGTCTGGGGATCACGATCACCCGGGCGATGACGGAGCGCGGGCTGCTGCGGCAGGACACGGGGTTCGCTCTGACTGACGAGGGGATCGGCTGGTTCGGGGAGCTGGGCATCGGCCTTGAGCACACCGGCAGGCGCCCGCTGGCCCGCGCCTGCCTCGACTGGACGGAGCGCAGGCCGCATCTGGCGGGGGTCGCGGGCGCGGCACTGTGCCGCCACGCGCTGGACGCCGGGTGGTGCGTGCGGATCGGTTCGCAGCGGGCGGTCAAGGTGACGCCGACGGGGGCCCGGGCGCTGGAGACGCACCTCGGCATCACCGCCGGTATCGCCGCGCCCCATAAATAGATGTAAGGTGCATTCGTCTTGCCGGGCGAAACATGGACGTAACACGGGAGCGAGCCGTGCGGCACTCAACGGATGCCAAGAGCCAGCCACTTGGGGCCTTGTCCTTCGCCACCCACGTCCTGCGCGGCCAGGCGCAGGTCACCTTCCTGCCGAGCGCGGCGGCGGGTGCCCTCTTCTGCGTGGCGCTCTTCGCCGCGGGCTGGGAGTACGGCATCTACGGCCTGGCGGGAACGGCCGTCGGTACGGCCACCGCGCGGCTGCTCGGGGCGGCGCACGACCGCGTCTCGACGGGCCTCGAAGGCTTCAACGCCTGCCTGACCGCCCTGTGCTTCGCCGTGTTCCTCGGCGCCGGGCACCTGTCCACGGCCGCACTCGCCCTCGCGGGCTGTGTGGTGGTCACGGTCGTGACGGCGGCGGCGGTCAACGTCCTCGCCGCCTGGGACCTGCCCTCGCTCACCCTCCCGTACTGCCTGCTCGCGAGCGCGATGACCATCGCGGCGCCCGGCTTCGAGCGCGTCTGGCACCACGGGGACGCCCTGGCCGCGCTGACGCGCGCGGCGACGGGCCCGACCTCGCTCCAACCCGCCGACCTGGCCAAGGCGTTCTTCGCCGACTTCGCCCAGATCTTCTTCATGCCGCAGTGGTACGTCGGTGCGGTGCTGCTCGTGGGCCTCTTCGTCGCGAGCCGCCGCGCGGGGGCCGTCGCGTGCCTCGGCAGCGCGGTCGGGATCTGTTCGGCATGGGCGCTCGGGGCACCGGCCGCGCAGATCGCGGACGGCACGATGGGATACAACTCGGTGCTCGTCGCGCTCGCGCTCTGCGGCGTCTTCCTTCCCGCGCGGGGTGCGACGCTCGCGTACGCGATCGTGGGCGCCGCCACGGCGACCGCCGTCAGCTCGGCGATATCGGCGCTCCTCGCGCCGTCCGGCGGGCACACGTTCACCTGGCCGTTCGTCCTGACGACGCTCGCGTTCCTGGCGGCGGCCAAGTCCTTCTCACGGCTGCGTACGACGGCTCCGGCGCCGTCGGACGTGACGGAGCCGGAGCCGGAGCCGGGCGTACCGTCTGCGGCTGCTGCCGCTGCTGCCGCCGCCACGGCTGCGGTCAGCGAGAACTCGCCCGCCACGCAAGCATCTTGACCTTGACGGAGATCGGGGCGATCGCGGCGAGGCCGCCGATGCCTTGGTCGCCGCCATCACCGGCCGTGCCGAGTTCGCCGAGTTCGTACTCAAACGCCGGACGGTCTGGAGTATCGAGCATCCAGCCCGTCCGGCGTTTGAGTACATCTCGCAGCGGCCCCTAGAACACCACCAGCGCCCGACCCCCCTTACCCGCGACCATGTTCTCGAAGGCCGCCGGGATGCCGTCCAGGGCGATGCGATCGGTCACCAGGCCGCTCAGGTCGAAGCGCCCGGCGCGGATGTGGTCCGCCAGGACAGGCAGGTCCACCGCGGGGTCGGAGTTCCCGTACACGCACCCCGAGAGCGTCCGGCCCCAGTGGAAGATCTCCAGGGCGTTGAAGGCGACCTGCTGGTCCTTGCCGCCGATGCCGACCACCGTCGTACGCCCGCCGCGCCGCGTGGACTCCCAGGCCGCACGGATCGTCACCGCACGCCCCACGCACTCCACCGCCACGTCCACGCCCTGACCACCCGTCAGCTTGCGGATGTCCTTCGCGGTCTTCTCCGAGGCGACCACGTACTCCGTCGCACCGGACGACCGCGCCAACTCCTCCTTCTCCGGGGACACATCGACCGCGATGATCTGCGAGGCACCGGCGATCCGGGCCGCCTGCAGCGTCGCGAGGCCCACTCCCCCGACGCCGAAGACCGCCACCGTCTCGCCCTCGCGGACCTTCGCGGAGTGGTGCACGGCGCCGTACCCGGTGAGCACGGCGCAGCCCAGGAGCGCCGCGTCCGTCAGCGGGACACCGGCCGGGGACGGCAGTACGCAGTTGCCCGCCACCACCGTCTCCTCCGCGAACGCGGCGACGTTCAGGCCGGGATGGAGGTCGGCGCCGTCCGAGGTGCGGTGGGCGTACACATCGGCCGCACCGGCCAGCGCGTTCACGCACAGCCACACCTCGCCGAGCGAGCAGGCATGACAACTCCCGCAGGCAGGAGCCCAGTTGAGAACCACCTCGTCGCCCGGCGCGACGTGCGTGATCCCCTCGCCCACGGACACCACCGTCCCCGCGCCCTCGTGCCCGAGCACGGCGGGTACGGGCACCCGCATCGTGCCGTTGGTCAGGGACAGGTCGGAATGGCAGACCCCGGCGGCGGCGAGGCGCACCCGCACCTGGCCCGGGCCCGGCTCGGGCAGGTCGATCTCGGTGATCTCCAGGGGAGAGCCGACGGCGGGCAGAACAGCGGCGCGGACCACGGTGACGTACTCCTTAGAGGGCTGGCATCAAGCTGGCATCAGAAGGCAGGAGGCAGGAGGGTTCAGAACTGGAGGGACTTCGTCTGGAGGTACTCCGCGAGCCCGTGCGGGCCCAGCTCCCGGCCGACGCCCGACTGCTTGTAACCGCCGAACGGCGCGGAAGGGTTGAAGCTGCCGCCGTTGATGTCGACCTGTCCCGTGTCCATGCGGCGTGCGAACGCGATCGCCTCCGCGTCGTCGGCCGCCCAGACCGCTCCCGCGAGCCCGTACACGGTGCCGTTCGCGATCCGCAGGGCCTCGTCCTCGTCCTCGTACCTGATGATCGAGACGACCGGGCCGAAGATCTCCTCCTGGGCGATCGTCATGTCGGGGGTGACGTCGGCGAAGACGGTCGGCTGGACGTAGTAGCCCTGCTCACGCGGCACTTCGGAGCCGCCCGCGACCACGCGGGCGCCCTCTTCGACGCCCTTGTCGATGTAACCGCGCACGCGTGCGTGCTGCTTGGCGTTGACGACGGGGCCGATGCGGGTGCCGTACTTGGCCGCGGCTTCCGCCGCGAGCGAGACCGCCTCGTCGTACCGCGCGGAGTCCACCAGCATGCGGGTCCACGCGCTGCACGTCTGGCCCGAGTTGGACATGACGTTGGCGACACCGGCCTTGACCGCCTTGGTCAGGTCGGCGCTCGGCAGGATCACGTTGGCGGACTTGCCGCCGAGCTCAAGGGCGACGCGCTTGACGGCCGCCCCCGCGGTCGCGCCGATCTGCTTGCCGACCGCGGTCGAGCCGGTGAACGAGACCAGGTCGACGCCCTCGTGCTCGGCGAGCGCCTGCCCTGCGACCGGGCCGAGCCCGGTGACCAGGTTGAAGACACCGGCGGGGATGCCCGCCTCGTGCGCGGCCTCGGCGAAGAGCTGCGCGGTGAGCGGGGTGTCCTCCGCGGGCTTCAGGACGACCGTGCAGCCCGCGGCGAGCGCGGGGGCCACCTTGTTCACGATCTGGTGGAGGGGGTAGTTCCAGGGCGTGATCGCACCGACCACACCGACCGGCTCCAGGTAGACCGTGGAGTTTCCGATCTTCTCCTCGAAGGCGTACGTCGCCGCCAGCTCGGCGTAGGAACCGGAGACCAGGATCGGTACGCCCGCGTGCACCATCTGCGAGAACGGGAGCGGGGAGCCGAGCTCCGCCGTCACCGTCTCGGCGATCTCGTCCTTGCGGGCGACCAGCTGGTCCCGGAGCGCCCCGATGAGCGCGGCCCGCTCGGCGGGCGGGGTCGCGGCCCAGGCGGGGAAGGCCTCGCGAGCGGCACCGACCGCCGCGTCGATGTCCTGCGCCGTACCGGCGGGGACCTGGCCGATCGGCTGCTCGTCGGCCGGGTTCAGGACCGTGATCGTGTCCGTGCCGACGGCGGGCCGCCAGGCGCCGCCGATGTACATGCCGTCGTGGGCCTTCATCGCACTCCTCAAGTCGTCGTCTCGTCTCAGGTGGCCGCAGGCGGTTCAGGTGGCCGTAGACAGTCGTCCCGCCCAGTCGTCCCGCCCTGTCGTCCCGCCCTGTCGTCCGTACCCCGTCCGCACCCCAAACTAGCGCTGATAGTTTTTCTCCACCAGGGGTGTCCGGGCGAGGGACATTCCCCCCGGTCCGGCATCTACCCCCCGAGGGTTTCTCCGAAGTTCGATTTCGCGCATGTGACAGACACATGTCATGACGCCAACTCCCTTGATCTACGCCCGTAGAGCCGACAGTCTGCTGTTCGCGCCGGGAGCGGAACACTCCACTCCTGGCTGTGTGTGCGATCACGTACACGCCCCCACAGTTGCGCCGCCCGACCCAGGGCGCGCGCCGCCTATGAGGAGGACTCCCTCGTAATGGCAATGCTGCGCAGCAAGAAGACTGTGATCGCCGCGGCGATCTCGACCGCCACCGCCGCCGCTCTGTTCGGTGCGGTCACCGCCCTTCCGGCCCAGGCCGCCCCCGCCGAGGGCACCGTGATCGGCTCCGGTTCGGCCGATGCCGTCAAGGGCAGCTACATCGTCACCCTGAAGAAGAACTCGGGCTTCAGCGCCGCCTCGCCCCAGGGCAAGGGCCTGATATCCGAGTACGGCGGGTCGGTGAAGAAGACCTTCAAGTCCGCACTCAAGGGCTACACCGTCGAGCTGAGCGCGGCGGAGGCGAGACAGCTGGCCGCCGACCCCGCCGTCGCCTCGGTCGAGCAGAACCAGCGGGTACAGGCCGACGCGACCCAGAGCAACGCCCCCTGGGGTCTGGACCGCATCGACCAGACGAGCCTGCCGCTGTCCGGCACCTACACCTACCCGGACACCGCGGGCTCGGGCGTCACCGCGTACGTGATCGACACCGGCGTGCGCATCACGCACTCCGAGATCAGCGGACGCGCGGTGAACGGCTACGACGCCGTGGACGGCGACAACACCGCCCAGGACGGCAACGGCCACGGCACGCACGTGGCCACCACCATTGCGGGCAAGACCTACGGCGTCGCCAAGAAGGCCAAGATCGTGGCCGTCCGCGTGCTCGACAACAACGGCTCCGGCACGACCGCCGGTGTCATCGCGGGCATCGACTGGGTGACGAGCAACCACACGGCGGGCGCCCCCGCCGTGGCCAACATGTCGCTCGGCGGCGGCGCCTCCACCACGCTGGACAACGCGGTGAAGAACTCCATCGCCGACGGCGTCAGCTACGCGGTCGCCGCGGGCAACGAGGGCGTCAACGCCTCCTCGTCGTCCCCGGCACGGGTCCCCGCGGCCATCACGGTCGGCGCCACCAGCAACACGGACGCCAAGGCCAGCTGGTCCAACTACGGCTCGGTCCTGGACATCTTCGCGCCGGGTGTCTCGATCACGGCGGGCTGGAACACCAGCGACACCGCCACGAACACCATCTCCGGCACGTCGATGGCCACTCCGCACGTCGCGGGTGCCGCGGCGGTCTACCTGGCGGGCCACACCTCGGCCACGCCGGCGCAGGTCTCCACGGCCCTGGTGAACGGAGCCACTTCGGGCAAGGTCACCAGCCCGGGCTCCGGTTCGCCGAACAAGCTGCTCAAGATCGTCCAGTAACACCAGCAGCAACCGGGTATCAGTAGTAACCAGGTACCAGCAGTGACCAAGTACCAGTAGTGACCGGGTGATACCCGAGCAGCACCCCGTTCCCCGGAGGCAGCCGGCGCCTCCGGGGAACATCCGCTCGTCAGCTCGTCAACTCGTCAGCTCACTCAGCGGCGGCCGACCGATCCGCGAGCTGATCCTGTCGGGCCGAGGTCATGGATGTCAGTGCCACGGACCATACTCATGCCGCGGCGTCACCGGGGCACCGCGGCATGAGGGGAGCAACATGTCTGAGGTTCTGGTCTTCCACCACGGGCACGGGCTGACCGCCGGTATTCGCGACTTCGCCGAGCGTCTTCGACGGGCCGGACACACCGTCCACGTACCGGACTTGTACGAGGGCCGGGTGTTCGACCGTCTCGACGAGGGCAGTGGCTATGCCGAGAAGGTCGGGTTCGACACGATCATCGCACGCGGAGCCGCCGCCGCCGAGGGCCTGCCCGCGGAGCTCGTCTACGTCGGGTTCTCGCTCGGTGTTCTGCCGGCGCAGAAGTTGGCCCAGACACGCGCTGGGGCAACGGGTGCACTGTTGCTTGAGGCGTGCGTCCCGGTCTCGGAGTTCGGTGGTTCCTGGCCGCAGGAGGTCCCAGTCTCGGTCCACGGCATGGACGCGGATCCGTTCTTCGCCGGGGAGGGCGATGTGGAGGCCGCCCGTGCGCTCATCGAGACGGCAGCGGACGCCGAGCTGTTCCTCTACCCCGGCGACAAACACCTGTTCACCGACAGCAGCCTTCCGTCCCACGACGAACACGCCGCAGAGCAGGTCAATCACCGAGTGCTCACCTTCCTCGAGCGCATCGACTAGGGGAACCAACGGCTGGGCCGGGTGGCACGCCCCGTGGCCCGCCTGATCGCCTACGCCCGGGTGCCGCTGACCCTGACGGGGCCTGAGCGCAGGGTGGGCCATGAGCGGCTTATGAGGTGTGAGATGCGGGTGAAGTGAGTGACGGGGTGATCTTTTAGCCCCTCCGGCGTTTGAGGAGCGGGGGTCTGGGGGCAGAGCCCTCAGTTTCGGGAAGGGGCGGGATCGGGGAAGGCCCCGCAGGGCTCCGCCTCAGCCCCAGCCCCGCCGCCACCAGCAACAGTCCCCCGAGCATCACGAAGGGAGCGGCAACCCCCGCCACCCCGGCGATCAACCCCGCCCCCGCAGGCGCGGCAACCTGCCCGAGGCGGTTCCCGGTCAACCGCAACGCGAGAGCCGTGGACCGCGCCCCGTCCGGCGCGGCCTGCACGACCGTCGTCATCGACAACGGCTGCCCGACCCCGAGACAGAACCCCAGCAGCACAAGCATCACCCCCAGCCCCCAGACGGGAACCGGCAACGCGACGCCCGCGCACAACACCGCGGCCAGCAGACACGTGACGACGATCAGCACCGTACGACCGAGCAGATTGATCAACGGCGTCATCACGAGCCGGCAGGCGATCGTCGCGGCGGCCCGGAGCGAGAGGAGCACCCCGACCGTCGCGGGCGCGATGCCCCGGTGCTCACCGACCACCGGCAGATAGGCCGTGAGGATGTCCGTCGCGGAGAGCACCGCGAGGCTGATGAAGATCCCCGCGGGGACGCCCCGGGTACGCAGGATGCCGAGCACCGGGACCTTGTCCCCCCGCTTCGGCGAGGCACCGGCAGGACGGGCGTGCTCGATGCGCCACAGCGAGGTGAGCGAGACGGCAGCGACCGCCCCCGAGACGAGCAGGGCGAGAGCACTCGTACGCCCCATGTCACCGCCGATGAGAGACCCGGCGGCGATCGGCCCGACCAGCTGCCCGAGCGAGGCGCCGATGGTGAAGTGGCCGAAGTTGCGGTCCTGTTCGTCGGGGGCGGACTGCCGCGCGACGATCGACTGGGCGCCGATCACGAAGCAGAGGTGGCCCAGACCCATCACTCCGCTCCAGGCGGCGAGCGCCCCGAGCGACCCCGCCGTACCGCTGAGGGCGCACCCTCCGGAGATCAGGACGACACCGACCGGGAGGAGCGGCGCGCACCGCCCGTGGTCCGTCCTGCGCCCGAGCGGTACGGCGGCGAAGAGCGGAAGCAGGGCGTACACACCCGCGATGACGCCGATCGCCCGCTCGTCGGCGCCCAGCGAAAGGGCCCGGTAGGAGACGGCCGGACGCGCCATCGACACCGCCCCCTGCGCGAAGCTGAAGGCGATGACGAGGCGCAGCAACCAGGCGCGGCCCGGTGTCGATGGCATCAGATGATGCCGAAGAGGATTCCGGAGCCGAGCACCACGAGCGAGGTGAGCACGGCCCATTTGACGGTGAACTTGGTGTGGTCGCCGAACTCGACCTTGGCCATGCCGACGAGGACGTACACGGCGGGCACCAGCGGGCTCGACATGTGCAGGGCCTGACCGGCGATCGAGGCGCGGGCGATCTCGAGGGTGCCGACGCCGTGCGCCTGGCCCGCCTCGGCGAGGACCGGCAGGACGCCGAAGTAGAAGCCGTCGTTCGACATGAAGTAGGTGAGCGGAAGCGACAGGAGTCCGGTCACCAGGCCCATCTGCGGGCCCATGCCCTCCGGGATCGCGTCGACCAGCCACTTGGCCATGCTGTCGACCATGCCGGTGCCCTGGAGGACGCCGGTGAAGACGGCGGCCGCGAAGACCATGCCGGTGACGTTGAGGACGTTCTCCGCGTGGGCGCCGATGCGGGCCTTCTGGTCGGGCATGTGCGGGAAGTTGACCGTCAGGGCGAGTGCGGCGCCGAGCAGGAAGAGGACCGGGATCGGCAGCCACTCCATGATCATGGAGGTGAGCAGGACCACGGTGAGACCGGCGTTGAACCAGTAGAGCTTGGGGCGCAGCGTGGAACGGTTGGGGTCGAGCCCCTGGAAGCCGTCGTCGTCATCGGCGTCGTCGCCCGAGGCACCGGCGTCACCGGAGGCGTCGGAAGCGTCCGTGCCGGAACCCGCTCCGGCGCCCGCTCCGGCGCCCGCTCCGGCGCCCGCTCCCCCAGTGGCCTTCTTGATGAGCGACGTACGGCCGCTGGTACCGGCCGAGCCACCCGCACCCACCAGAACCGTCTCGCTCGCCGTCTCCTTCTCCAGGACCTCGTCCAGGGAGAGCATGCCGAGCCGCTTGCGCTCCCGCAGACCGAGTGCGTAGGAGAGCAGGAAGACCGCCACGAGGCCCATGGCGAGCGCCGGGATCATGGGGACGAAGATATCGGCCGCGTCGACCTTGAGCGCGGTCGCGGCGCGGGCCGTCGGGCCGCCCCAGGGCAGGGTGTTCATGACGCCGTTGGCGGTGGCCGCGACGCCCGTCATGACGACGAGGCTCATCTTGAGGCGTTTGTAGAGCGGATACATCGCCGAGACCGTGATCATGAAGGTCGTCGAGCCGTCGCCGTCGAGCGAGACGATCGCGGCGAGCAGCGCGGTGCCGACCACGATGCGCACCGGGTCCGCCTTGCAGAAGCGCAGGATGCCCCGGACGATCGGGTCGAAGAGGCCGACGTCGATCATGACGCCGAAGTACACGATGGCGAACATGAGCATGGCCGCCGTGGGCGCCAGATTGCCGACGCCTTCGAGGACGTAGTCCCCGAGATGAGCTCCCTTTCCTACGAATACGCAGAAGAGTGCGGGGATCAGGACCAGTGCCGCGATCGGCGACATCTTCTTCATCATGATCAGCACCAGGAAGGTGGCGATCATGACGAATCCGAGGATTGTCAGCATGGGGGCTACCTAACGTTCACCATCGAACTCCCACCAGGTCTGGCGGTCCGGTTGACGTTAGGACCCGTTCTCCAGCGTTAACAAGATGTTGACGTGCGAGCAATAAGCGCAAAACTCCAGGTCAACGACTTGCTGTCGCAGCCGGTGCCGGAACGAGGGCCGTAAGGGACACCGGGAAGCCGTTGAGCACGGACGTCCCGGAAAGCGGGTCGAGGAGCGTGCCGTCCAAGAGCTGGTTCACATTGGCCCCGGGGTTCTCCGCCGCGACGGCAAGGCGTGTGCCGGGGCGGTCGTGGCCCCAACCGTGCGGCAGGCTGACCACTCCGGGGCGCACGGTGTCGGTCACCTCCACGGGGACGGTGAGCGAGCCGCCGGCGGCGGCCACGCGCGCGTGGCCGCCGTTCTCCAGGCCGACGCGGGCGGCGTCCTCGGGGTGGACGTGCAGGGTGCAGCGGTTGGAGCCGCCGGTGAGGGTGCGGACGTTGTGCATCCAGCTGTTGTTGGAGCGCAGATGGCGGCGTCCTACGAGGACGAGCTCGTCCGGGGTGGCACTCAGCGCCCTCGTGAGGCGCGGAAGGTCGTCGGCGATCGGGGCCGGGAGGAGTTCCACGCGTCCGCTGCGCGTCTTGAGAACCTGCGGGAGGCGGGATTCCAGCGGACCGAGGTCGATGCCGTGCGGGTGGGCCAGGAGCCGGTCGAGGGTGAGACCGTCCTCGCGTGCGCCGAATCCGTCGCCGTAGGGGCCAAGGCGCAGCATCAGGTCGAGCCGCCGCTGGGGGCCGCTCCCGCCGGTGAGCTGAGCGGCGAGTTCCTCGGGGTCACGGCCGTACACGGCCGAGTGCGGCTCGGTGACGGCCTTGCCGAGGGTCCGCTCGACGACCATCGCGTCGACGGCCGCCGGGTCGGCGCCGTGCATCCCGCTCGCGGCGAGGACGAGCCGGGCGAGGATCTCCGTCTCGGCCATCCCGCCGTCGAGAAGGGGCAGTGCGGCGGGGGTGTGGCGGACCTGGTTGCGTACGGCGAGCGCGTTGAAGGCGAAGTCGAAGTGGGCGCTCTGGGAGGGCGGGGGCGGCGGCAGGACCACGTGGGCGTGGCGCGATGTCTCGTTCAGATACGGGTCGACGCTCACCATGAAGTCGAGTGAGGCCAGGGCCTTGTCGAGGCGGTCGCCGTCCGGCGCGGAGAGGACCGGGTTGGCCGCGACGGCCACGACGGCGCGGATCGCTTCGTCGCCGGGGGTGTCGATCTCCTCGGCGAGCGCGGCGATGGGCAGTTCTCCCTTGGCCTCCGGGTGCCCGCTCACACGGCTGCGCCAGCGGCCGAGCGCGAAGCCCTTGCCGGGTCCTGCCGGGCGGGGCTCGCGGTCGGTCGCCGAGAGCGGGAAGAGGGCGCCGCCCGGCCGGTCGAGGTTGCCGGTGAGCACGTTCAGTACGTCGACCAGCCAGTTGGTGAGCGTGCCGTAGGCGACGGTGCTCGCGCCCACGCGGGCGTAGACGGCGGCGGTGGGTGCGGCCGCCAGTTCGCGGGCGAGGGCGCGGATGGTGTCGGCGGGCACGTCGCAGGCCGCTGTCACGGCGTCGGGGGTGAAGTGACGTACGGCCTCCCGCACGTCGTCGACCCCCTCCACCTGCTCGTCGAGCGCGCCGAGGTCGGTCAGCTTCTCCTCGAAGAGGACGTGCACCATGGCCGCGAGCAGCAGCGCGTCCGCGCCGGGCCGGATCGCGAGGTACCGGTCGGCGAGCTTCGCGGTACGGGTGCGGCGCGGGTCGACGACGGTGAGCGTGCCGCCGCGCGCACGCAGCGCCTTCAGCTTGCCCGGGAAGTCGGGGGCGGTGCACAGGCTCCCGTTGGAGTCCAGGGGGTTGGCGCCGAGCAGGAGCAGATGGTCGGTGCGGTCGAGGTCGGGCACGGGGATGGCGAACGCGTCGCCGAAGAGGAGCCCGCTGGAGACGTGCTTGGGCATCTGGTCGACGGTGCTCGCGGTGAAGACGTTGCGGGTGCCGAGGGAGTTGAGGAGCACGGGCGGGTAGAGGCCGCCCGCCATGGTGTGCACGTTCGGGTTGCCGAGCACCACGCCGACCGCTTGCGGCCCGTACCGCTCGATCAAGGGGCGCAGCCCGGCGGCGACGGCGTCGAAGGCCTCGTCCCAGCTCGCCTCCTGAAGTACGCCGTCCTTGCGTACGAGCGGCCCCTTGAGGCGGTCGGGGTCGGAGTCGGCCTCTCCGAAGGAGGCGCCTTTGGGGCAGATGAAGCCGTGGCTGAACACGTCGTCCCGGTCGCCGCGCGCACCGGTGACCCGGCTGCCTTCGACGGTGAGCGTGAGCCCGCAGGTGGCTTCGCAGAGGGGGCAGATACGCAGGGCGGTGCTGGGCATGGAGAACCCTCCAGGGTCCAGGGCGGCGGCTATGGCGCACGTGCGCACTCACCATACCGACCGGTATGCATGCCGTCAGGACCCTGCGCGGGTCGGGTTCAGTCCAGCGAACCGGCGAAGTAGGAGTGCAACAGGGTCCGCGTCTCGTCGATCAGGTCGGGATCGCCCGACGGATGCACGCGGAAGGCGAGTTGGAGGACCGCGTCCACCGCTTCGACGCCGACGAGCACGGTGCGGCTCAGTTTCTTGTCCAGCGGCCGGTCGAGGTGCGCGGCGAGCAGTCCCGCCACCCGCTCGGCGACGTCCGCGTTGGCGTCGGGCATCGCGCCGGGCGCCGAGGGGATGCCGAAGTCGACCAGGCCGAAGCCGGGGACGGTGCGCTTCATGGCGAGGTACTCGTCGAAGGCAGCGTCGACGGCGCCGCGCCAGTCGCCGCGCTCCACCCCGGCCATGCGCGCCGCCACGCGCTCTCCGTAGGCGTCGAGGTTGCGGTGGGCCAGGGCGTCCGCCATGGCCCGCTTGTTGCCGAAGAAGCGGTAGACCGAGCCGATCGGTACACCCGCGCGCAGGGCGACGGCGCGGGTGCTCAGTTCCTCGTAGCCGACCTCGTCCAGGACGTCGGCGCAGGCGTCGAGGATGCGGGTCAGCCGCTCGGCGCTGCGCTCCTGCACGGGCACGCGGCGCAGGGTTTTCGGGGGCGGCGGGGGCTTCTTCTCATCACTGCGGGGATCACTGCGGGCATCACGACGGGGGTCACGGTGGGGCATCCCGGGAGAGTAGAGCATTGTTCACATCCATGGATCCCCCTTGCGGAAGGAAAACGTGAATCCTACGGTGTCCCATAGGAATCGTTGACGAGGGAGCGATGATGAGCCGGGAACACACCACCGACGCGGGCCGTGCGGACGCGGACGGCGCGCGCAAGACGGCGGAGGCACTGACGTACCTCTCCGGCTTCGGTAACGAACACAGCTCCGAAGCGGTGCCCGGCGCCCTGCCGCACGGCCGCAACTCGCCCCAGCGCGCACCCCTCGGGCTCTACGCGGAGCAGCTGAGCGGCACCGCCTTCACCGAGCCCCGCGCGCACAACCGCCGCTCGTGGCTCTACCGCATCCGCCCGTCGGCCGCGCACCCGGCGTTCACCCGCGTCGACAACGGCGCCCTGCGCACAGCGCCCTTCGCCGAGACGCCCGACCCCAACCGCCTGCGCTGGAACCCGCTCCCCGAGCCCGCCCCCGGCACGGACTTCCTCGCGGGCCTGTGGACCCTGGGCGGCAACGGAGACGCCACCCAGCGCACCGGCATGGCCGTGCACCTCTACCACGCCAACTCCTCCATGACGGACCGCGTGTTCAGCGACGCGGACGGCGAACTCCTCGTCGTCCCCGAGCAGGGCGGCCTGCTCCTTCGCACCGAGTTCGGGCTGCTGCGCGCGGAGCCGGGCGAGGTGGCGCTGATCCCGCGCGGGGTGCGCTTCCGTGTGGAGCTCCTGGACGAGAGCGCCCGCGGGTACGTGTGCGAGAACTACGGGGCGGCCTTCCAGCTCCCCGACCTGGGCCCGATCGGCGCGAACGGCCTCGCCAACGCACGGGACTTCAGGGCTCCGGTCGCCGCGTACGAGGACGACGAGCGACCGGTGGAGGTGGTGAACAAGTTCTGCGGAAATCTGTGGAAGGCGACGTACGACCACTCTCCGCTCGACGTCGTCGCCTGGCACGGCAACCACGTCCCGTACGTGTACGACCTGCGCCGCTTCAACGTCCTCGGCACCATCAGCTACGACCACCCGGACCCGTCGATCTTCACGGTGCTCACCTCGCCGTCCGACACCCCGGGCCTCGCGGGCGTCGACTTCGTGGTGTTCGCGCCGCGCTGGCTGGTCGGCGAGGACACCTTCCGGCCGCCGTACTTCCACCGGAACGTGATGAGCGAGTACATGGGCCTGATCGAGGGCGCGTACGACGCGAAAGCGGAGGGATTCGTGCCCGGCGGCGGCTCGCTGCACAACATGATGTCGGCCCACGGCCCCGACCGCGACACCTTCGAGAAGGCATCGGCCGCCGAGCTGAAGCCGCAGAAGATCGACGACGGGCTTGCCTTCATGTTCGAGACACGCTGGCCGGTGACGGCGACCGAACAAGCAGCTCAGGCCTCCCATCTGCAGCGCGGATACGACGATGTGTGGGAGGGTCTGGAGCGCCATTTTCGAAACTGATCCGGTGACCGACCCGGTGACCGATCAGGTAACTGAGCGGGCAACTGATCCCGTTTCGAAGCCGCTGCGGACTGATTCGGAGAGACCGTGACCGCATTCGCCCCGGACTCGATCGTCCTGAATCGCAAACTGCCGCTCTGGTATCAGGTGTCGCAGTCCCTGCGTGCCTCGATACTCGGCCGCACGCCCGAGGCCCCGCTCCGGCTGCCCACCGAGGAGCAGCTCGCGGGGCACTACGGCGTGAGCGTCCTGACCATGCGCCAGGCGCTCAAGGAGCTGGAGGACGAGGGCCTGATCACCCGGCACCGGCGGCGCGGCACGTTCATCGAGCCCAGCGCCCGGCGCGGCTCCCCGGTCCGGCTGCTCGGATCGGTCGACGCGATCGTGGCCCAGCAGTCGGGCATGAGCACCCGGCTGCTCGCGCACGGCACGGCTCCGGTCTCCGGCGAACTCGCCGAGCACTTCCCCGATCTGGCCGAGGTGGCGACGTACCACCGGCTGCGCAGCGACGAGAAGACGGGCGAACCGACCAATCACGCCCATAACTTCATCCGCCCCGAACTCGCGGAGCGCGTCGACCTCGACGATCTGGCGCGCTGGCCCATGACGAAGGTCCTGCGCGACGTCGTGGGCGTCCGCATCAGCCGCATCACCGACACCGTCGAGGCCACGCTCGCCGACCCGGAGACGGCCCGCCTCCTCGAAGTGCCGCTGCTCAGCCCGATCCTGCACTACACGGGCATCACGTACGACACCGAGGGCCGCGCCCTGGACGTGGCACGCATCCACTACCGCGGGGACCGCTTCTCCTTCACGGTCACCCTCGACGCGACGTAAGGGTCTCGACGTACGATGCCGGGCGTGACGCACGACGAAGCGGCGCTGCTCGCCGACCTGATGCCGTGGTCCGTCGCACCGCTCCGGCCGGGCCGCGGGTGGCCGATGGGACCGGACGCCGCATCCCTCAGATCCCGCTGGGCCACGTTCGTGCGGGCGGACCCGGCCGAGCGCGAAAGACTCCTCGGCCCCTCGCGCTCACGCACCCTGCACACCGCGGTCGCCCAACTCCCCGGCCACCGGGGCGCGACGGTCCCCCTGGCCGCCGAGTCGGGCCCCTGCCCCGATCCAGTGCGCGTCCTGCACGGCCCCTTCGACGAGCAGTGGCTGATTCCCGACCACCGGCTCATCGACACCGCACGCCCGGAACTGTGGCGGGTCGCGGGCGAGGGGCAGCTGTTCCTCGTCGAACA
This sequence comes from Streptomyces sp. NPDC031274, assembly GCF_055570235.1. Classification (NCBI taxonomy): domain Bacteria; kingdom Bacillati; phylum Actinomycetota; class Actinomycetes; order Kitasatosporales; family Streptomycetaceae; genus Streptomyces; species Streptomyces sp. NPDC031274. The sequence continues at coordinate 33,309 of NZ_JBVIHP010000025.1, forward strand.
GGGTTACGTCACCGGCTCCACGGGCCCCGCGGTTCTCGCCTCCGCCGTACTGCCCGACGGCCGCTCCCCCGCCGGGCGGCCGGGGCGGATCCGCCCGCTGTTCCGCCGCCCCGGCGGGCTCGAACCCAATGTGGCGCCGGGGCTGCTCGCCCACCTCTCCGCGGAGCTCGGGCACGATGTCGGCGCCGGGGATCTGCTCGCCTGGACGCTGGCCGTGGCGAGCGCTCCCCCGGCATCCGCGGCCGGGTGCCGGGTGCCGCTGACGTCCGACGCCGGGGTCTGGGAACGGGGTACGGAACTGGGGCGCCGCCTGCTCGCGCTCCAGGCGCGCGGCGACGGAGAGCGGCCCAAGCTGCCCGGCGGACGGCGGCCCTACGTACGGGCGCCGCTGCCCGCCCGCCCCGCGGAACTCTCGTACGACGCCGACGAGGAGGCGCTGTGCGTGGACGCGGGCCGCATCTCGCCGGTGCCGCGGGCGGCGTGGGACTTCGAGGTGAGCGGGGTACGGGTGCTCGAGCTGTGGTTCGAGCGGCGCATGGCGGCCGGCGAGGCGGGCTCCCTGGAGGCGATCCGGCCCGTGGAGTGGCCGCAGACGTGGACGTCCGAACTCCTTGAGCTGATCACGGTGCTGGCGCTTCTCGCGGAACTCCGTCCCGAGCAAGCCGAGTTGACCGCGGATCTCGGCCCCCGCATCACGGCGGAAGCGCTGCGTCGCGCGGGTGTGCTTCCGGCGCCCGATGCCGCGCGGCGCCCCGCGTCGGTGCTCGACCACCACGAGGAGGGGCCCGGCGGCCAGTTCGCCCTCATCTGAGCCACGTGCCCCCGGGAGCTACGTGCCACCGGCTGCCGGGCCTGAGAGACCTCGCGCACCGGGCCCGCTCAGGCGAACGAATCCAGCAGCCGGTTCAGCATGCGGTCGAAGAGCTCGTCCCCGTCGTCCGGCGCGGGCGCCTCCGCGAGCGCCTGCGCGAGCCTCGGGTAGGCCCCGGTGCCCACCTGACCGGCGAGGTAGGCGAACCGCACCTGCTGCTCCTGCTCCTTCGACCACGGCAGTGACCGCGCGCGCTCCGCCATGCCGAGCTCGTTGCCGACGTACGTCATGACCGAGCCGTTGACCATCCCGATGAGTTCCATCTTGGTGCCGTAGGGCGCGTCGAGCCCCTCCAGGACGCCGAGGCAGTGCTCCAGGTAGCGCAGGGCGTTCGGGCTGAAGCCGTAGAGCGCCGACATGGTCCGGGGCAGCCACGGGTGGCGCCGCATGATCTCGCGCGTCTGGCGGGCGAGCGCCAGCATCTCCGCGCGCCAGTCGCCGTCCGGCACTCCCGCCGACAGCACGTACTCGCCGCTCACCGCGTCGACCATCAGTTCGTGCAGGTCTTCTTTGCGCGGCACGTAGTTGTAGAGCGACATGGTGCCGCAGCCGAGCTCGCCCGCGACCCTCCGCATGGAGAGCGCGTCGATGCCGTCCGCGTCAGCGATGCGGACGGCCGCCGCCGCGATGTCCGCCCTGCTGTACGCGGGCTTCGGGCCACGGCCCGCACGCTCGGGGCGCGCCCAGATCACTTCCGGTTCGGCCGCTCGGCCCGCCATTGATCATCACCTCGCCTCCATCTTAGTTACGTACAGCGTACGTAGTGAGGTACCGTGCGGACATGACTTCTACGTACGCTGTACTTAGTGAGGGTCTGGAGAAGCGCTACGGCTCTGTCCACGCCCTGCGAGGACTCGATCTCGCCGTCCCCGAGGGCACCGTCTGCGGGCTGCTCGGCCCCAACGGCGCGGGCAAGACGACGGCGGTGCGGCTGCTCACCACGCTCCAGGCACCGGATGCCGGGACAGCGCTCGTCGCGGGCCACGACGTGGTGCGCGAGGCCGCCGAGGTGCGTCGGCTCATCGGCGTGACCGGGCAGTACGCATCCGTCGACGGAGATCTGACCGGACGGGAGAACCTGCGGCTCTTCGCGCGGCTGCTGCGGGCGCCGCGGGGGCGCGGCGACGAGCTGCTGGAGCGGTTCGGCCTCGCGGACGCCGCCGACCGGCCCGCCCGCACCTACTCCGGGGGCATGCGGCGGCGCCTCGACCTCGCGGCCAGCCTGCTCGTGCGGCCACGCGTCCTCTTCCTCGACGAGCCGACCACCGGGCTCGACCCGCACAGCAGGAACGGCATCTGGGACGCCGTACGGGAGTTGGCCGCGGAGGGGACGACCGTACTGCTGACCACGCAGTATCTGGAGGAGGCCGATCAGCTCGCCGACGAGGTCGTTCTGATCGACGGGGGGCTTGCCGCGCACCGGGGGACGCCGGCCGCACTGAAGGCGCAGATCGGGACGTACGTCGAGGTCGTCCTGCCGCAGGACACGACGGCGCAGGCGCTGCACGCCGCCGCGGTCGTCCTCGATCAGCTCACCGGGACGGAGCCGGCCCTCGACGCCGAGCGGCGCACCGCCGGGGTCGTCTCTCTCGACGTGGATCTCACGCTGCCGCGGGTCGTTCGTGAGCTGGACGCCGCCGGGGTTCCTGTCGTTGACGCGACTCTTCGGGCGCCGACTCTCGACGAGGTCTTTCTGCGGCTCGTCTCCCGCGTTTCCTGAGCCGCCGCTTCACGGCGGAAGTTTCCCGCCCACCCACTCGATCACCCCGCACGGAGGTCCCCTTGAACGCCATCCTCTACGACGGCACCGCCGTCCTCGGCCGGCATCTGCGGCGTATCAAGCACGCGCCCGCCATCCTCGTCATGACGCAGACGATGCCCATCGTCTTCCTGCTGTTCTTCGGCTACGTCTTCGGCAGCGCCCTCGCCATGTCCGGCGGCGACTACCGCGCCTACCTCGTCCCGGGCATGCTCGTCGCGACCGCCGCGAACGGCATCATGACCGGCATGTTCACCGCGGCCCAGGACTCCCACCGGGGCGTCATGGACCGCTTCCGCACGATGCCGATGAGCCGCTCGGCGGTCCCGCTCGGGCAGGCGGTCGCCGATCTGCTGACCACCGCCGTGGGGCTTGTGCCGCTGATGCTCGTCGGGTTCGCCATGGGCTGGCGGATCGAGGGCGGTCCGCTCCAAGCCCTGGGCGCCTTCGCCCTGTTGCTCCTCTTCCGGTTCGCCACGACATGGATCGGCATCCTGCTCGGGCTCGCCTCACAGAGCGAGGAGGCCGCGGGGCAGCTGGGCGGCGCGACCTTCATGCTGCCGCTGCTCTCGAACGCGTACATCCCCACCGACGGGCTCCCCGGGTGGCTGCGCACCGTCGCCGAGTGGAATCCGATCAGCGCGGTGGCGACGGCGGTGCGCGATCTGTTCGGCAACGCGCCCGTCCCCGCGGACGCCGCCTGGCCGGTGGCGCACCCCGTGGCCGGGGCCATCGCCTGGTCCCTCGTGCTGCTCGGCGTGTGCGTACCGCTCGCCGTCCGCCGGTACGCGCACGGGGGACGGTGAGCGGACGTCCTTGCGATGCTCCCCCTATCCCGGTCGGCGTCCCCTCATCACCTGGCAGCGGCAAGGACTGCCGCGAGGCCCTCTTGCAGATCTTTGACGAAATACTCGGGAACCTCCAGCGACGGGAAATGTCCCCCGGCTTCGGGCGACCTCCATCGGACGATCTGCCGGTACCGCTCCTGCGCCCAGGGGCGCGGACACTTCTCGACGTCGCGGGGATACATGGTGAGTGCTGACGGGACGTCGACCCGGAGTTCGGGATCGAGCGAGTTGTGGCTTTCGTAGTAGATGCGGGCCGCCGACGCACCGGTCCGCGTCAGCCAGTACAGGGTGACGTCGTCAAGAACGCGGTCTCTGGAAATCGTCTCGAACGGGCTGTCCTCGGTGTCCGACCACTCGGCGAACTTGTCGAGGATCCAGGCGAGAAGCCCGACCGGTGAGTCGACGAGCGAGTAGCCGATGGTCTGCGGGCGGGTCGCCTGCTGCTTCGCGTACGCCGCGCGGTGGCGCCAGAAGTCGCTGGTTTCCTCGGCCCACTCGCGCTCGACCGCCGTCAGCCCGGCCGTCGTCAACCCGGGCGGCCCCTCCGCGAACGTGGTGTGGATGCCGAGAACGTGCGCCGGGAACCTGCCGCCGAGAACCGTGGTGATATTGCCTCCCCAGTCGCCGCCGTGGGCTGCGAACTTGCCGTAGCCGAGCCTTCCCATGAGTTCCACCCACGCGGCCGCGATCTTCTCGGTTCCCCACCCCGTGGTGGTCGGCTTGTCGCTGTAACCGAAGCCTGGAAGCGACGGGACCACCACGTGGAACGCCGGCGCGTCTGCGTCTTTCGGATCCGCCAGCTCGTCCACTACATCGATGAACCGGGCAATGCTGTCCGGCCAGCCGTGCGTCAAGAGCAGAGGTGTGGCATCCGCGCGCGCGGATCGGCGGTGCAGGAAATGGATTCCCAGACCATCGATGGTCGTGCGGAACTGGCCGATCTGGTTGAGGCGCTCTTCGAACGACCGCCAGTCGTACTCAGTGCGCCAGTAGTGCACGACATCGACGAGGTCGGCGAGCGGGACGCCCTGTTCCCATCGGTGAGGGCCGGGCGCGGCGCGATGGACCGTCTCGGCCTCCGGCAGTCGCGCCGCGGCCAATCTCGCGCGCAGATCGTCGAGGTCAGCGTCGGTCGCGTGGGCTTCAAATGCTTGCACGTCGCTGGTGGGACGGGGCATGAGACCTCCTGGCCATCGTGGGACCGGCTACGAACTATCGGGAACCGTCTAAGACGGTTCTACTATTTCTTCATGCCGGTGCGCAACCTGCTAAGGTGGTTCCATGCGTGTTGAGTTCCCTGAATTCCGCCTCGGCAGCGTGCTGGCGACCAGCTTCACGGGGACCCTGTCGGAGCGTCACGGCGACCCCGTGGAGCGCATTCCCGCGCCGCACCGACTCATCGACTGGCTGGCAGTGAACGGCCTCGCCGTGGACTCCTGCACCACGGCCCAGCTCGACCTCGCCCGGGAGCTGAGGGAGTCGATCCACGCCGCCGCGACAGCGGCCGCGCTCCAGGGCGCTCTCCCCGCAACCGCTGTCCAAGTCATCAATGACCGCAGCGTTCAGGGTCGGGCCGCGGCGTTCCTGACGCCCGAGGGCAAGCGGCAATGGCGGCTCGGCTCGGCTTCCCGCGTGGAAGACGCCCTCAGCGTGATCGCCGCCGACGCGATCAGCATCATCGCGGGCGAACGAGACGGAAAACTGGCCCTGTGCGCGTCACCGACCTGCCAAGCCGCCTTCTTCGACACCAGCCAGAGCCGCACGCGCAAATGGTGCGACATGAACACGTGCGGGAATCGTCAGAAGAAGGCGCGCTTCCTTGCCAACCAGCGCAAGAACCCCAGATCAGCGGAGTGATCGTCAGCTCGGTGCATACACGCCGACGGTGATATCGGCCGCGCCGAGGAGCTGCATGGTGTGGCGGCGACTCAGGGCCGGGCCGCTCGCGGGGAGTGCTCCATGCTCACGCTGATCGCGCAGGGGTGCTCGGCCCCTACATCAGCCACATCGGGGCTGGATAGTTGCGGCGTCAACAGGTGCGCGTGACACGGGTGTTAGGGCAGGGGTGTGATGAGTGATGTGCGGAAAGGGAAGGGGCGGGTGGATGGGAGCAATCCGCCGCTGGCGACGGCCGAACCCCCGACCACCCGCGGTCAGCGACCCCCAAAGAGCGACCGCCGCAGCCTGCGCAAGGGAGCGAAGAGGGAGACCCTTCGCACACGTGCACCTCGGCCACTGTGGTCATGCGCACCCCGTGAGGTCAGCTCACGCATCAGCAACGTCGCCTCCGCCGTCTCACGCTGCGGAACGGCGGGGCCGCCCAGCACTGCGAGATGGCGGTCGAGACGCGAGCTGGTCGCGCTGCTCCCGCAGGTGATCGCAGGGACACGCGCCCTGCTGCGCACCGTTATCTGTTCCATGTCACTCCCCACCCGTACGAGGGCACCCGGCCCAGGGCAGGTTAACTCTATCGCCCTCGCACCACACTCGCGTATCCCGGTCGCATGATTCACCTTCTGCGTAAGGAGGTTGACGATTACTCTCCGAATCCGACTGATTCCAGGGCGAGTTGGACAAGAGGGGCAGAAGTGGGCCTCTTCGAGCCCTCCATCGAGCTCGACCGTCACTGCCAGTGACCTGCCGGGCGCGCTCAGACCTGTCGCGATCAACGGCGTTTCACCGTCGAGCAGGCCCAGAGAACGGCGCGCCGAGGCGGGCCGCGCGAGCCGCAGTTGGTGTGCGCGCCCCCGAGACGGCGCCCCGAGCCCCGTCAGGCTCACCACGGCGCGCCGCCTGGACTCCGACGCGACGACGTCGATGCCGCGGCCCCCACGCGCTCCTCTCCCCGGCCGCCAGGGCGCCAGGAGCCGCCAGGACGTGGGCGATCTCACGTGCTTCGGCACGCTCGCGGGCGAGTCGGCCATCGGCACGGATCAGCTGAAAGGCGAGGATCACGGACGTGGCCAGGACGAAGACGGTGAGGGCCGCAGCGGGAAGAAGCACGCGAGAGCGCGGGGGCGCGTTCGGAGCGTCCGACGCCCGCCGGGGCGGCTCCTGTTCCGTCGTATGTACGGCGGTCAGCACCCGCTCGCGCGGGACGGGCGGCGGAGTGGTCGCCGCCCGTTGCCGTGGGCCCGCCGTGCTGGCGCCTTCGCGCCCCGGCGAACCGCACCGCTTCGAGCGGCATCTGCCTCGCCGCGTGCGCTGTCGGGCGGAGGCATGGAACCGGCCGAGGGTGCCGTATGCCTGGCGGGAGCCGCCCTGAGCCACTGAACTGCCGCCCCGAGCCATGCCACCCAGTCCCGCGCTTCATGTCGCGTCCCGCGTGGCCGCGCCCAGGCACTCGCGCATCCGCAGCAGTCCGTCCCGCATCCGCGTCTTGACGGTGCCGAGCGGGACGGACAGACGCCGGGACACCTCGCGATACGTATAGCCCTCGTAGTAGGCCAGGGTGACGGCCTGGCGCTGGAGATCGGTGAGGCGGCGGAGGCAGCCGCGTACCCATTCGCGCTCCAGGCCGGCCTCGACCGCCTCGGCGACCTGGTCGAAGGCAGGGCCTTCGCCGCGCTCGACCGCCACGCGCCGTTCGCGTTCGCTCGCCGCGCGAGTGCTGCGCACCCGGTCCACCGCCCTGCGGTGGGCGAGCGTGAAGATCCAGGCGAAGGCGCTGCCGCGCGCCGGATCGAAGCGGGCCGCCGTCCGCCAGAGTTCGAGCAGTACCTCCTGGACGACCTCCTCGGACTGCGCCGGGTCCCGAAGGACACGGCGGACCAGTCCGTAGACCGGCCCTGAGACCAGGCCGTACAGCTTCTCGAACGCGGACTGGTCCCCCTGCGCGATCAGAAGCAGCAGTTCGTCCGGCTCCATGCGTTTCCCCCGTCCCCTCTTCCCGGCCCCGGGCGGCTCTGTCTTCCTCCCGCTCCCGGGCCGGGTGACTCACTGTCCGGTCACCCGGGATTCGTGGCGGGGAAAGCCGGCGGATGGGGAACTGGGGCAATCCGCCGGGCACCGAGCACCGAATGGCGTTCGTCAGGCGGCTCGCGCGCACCGCGCGAGGTCGCGCGAGGAACAGTAAGGACGGACGCGATGACAGCTATCGCCAAGAGCCGGACGGGGCGCCGCAGCAAGCGCGGCCTCGCGACGCTCGTCTGTGGCGCGCTGGCCGCCGGGGGGCTCGCAGCCGCCGGCGTGACGGCACTGGAACCGGGGGCGGCGAACGCCTCCAGTCACCGGGAGGCCCCGCTGATCTCCGGGCAGCCCCAGTACGACAACACGGACGTGTACGCGTTCGTGAGCCCTGACAAACCCGACTCCACGACGATCGTGGCGAACTGGCTGCCCTTCGAAGAGCCCGCGGGCGGGCCCAACTTCTATCCGTGGGCCGACGAGGCCCAGTACGACGTCCACATCGACAGCGACGGGGACGCGCAGGGCGACCTCCTCTACCGGTGGACGTTCGACACGAAGACCAAGAACGGCGACACGTTCCTCTACAACACCGGGCCCGTGACGAGCCTCGACGATCCCGACCTGAACGTGACGCAGACGTACGACCTCGAACTGATCGAGCTCAAGGACCAGAAGGCCGTCTCGACCACGAAGGTCGCCGATGACGTGCCCACCGCGCCGTCGCACGTCGGCAAGGCGTCCATGCCGAACTACAAGAAGCTGCGTGATCAGGCGGTGACCCCGGTCAAGGGCGGGGGCTCGACGTTCGCGGGGCAGGCCGACGATCCCTTCTTCCTCGATCTGCGGGTGTTCGACCTGCTGTACGGCGGCGACCTGTCGGAGGTCGGGAGGGACACCCTCAAGGGCTACAACGTGAACTCCCTGGCCCTTCAGGTGCCCACCTCCCGGATACGGCAGTCGGCGAAGCAGCCCACGGTCGGCATCTGGTCGACGACGCAGCGCAAGAACGCGGGCGGCACGTGGACCCAGGTCTCGCGGCTCGGCAACCCGCTGGTCAACGAGGTGGTCGTGCCGCAGAAGGACAAGGACAAGTTCAACGCGTCCGCGCCCTGGAACGACGCGGACTTCCTGAAGTACGTGACCAAGCCCGAGCTGCCGAAGCTCCTGGAGAAGATCTACAAGCTGAAGGCGCCCGCCGAGCCGCGCGACGACCTCGTGTCGGTGTTCCTGACGGGCGTGAAGGGTCTCAACAAGCCACCGAACGTCAAGCCCGCCGAGGCGCTGCGGCTCAACACGTCGGTCGAACCGGCGGACTCGCCCAAGCGGCTGGGGGTGCTCGACGGTGACAACGCCGGGTTCCCGAACGGGCGGCGACTCGCCGACGACGTCGTCGACATCGAACTGCAGGCCGTCGAGGGCGAACTCACGGGCAACAAGAACGACTTGGGCGACGCGGTGAACGCCAACGACCAGAAGTTCGGCGGGACCTTCCCGTACGTGGCGCTGCCCACGCCGGGTTCCCGGGGGCCGCTGGCCAAGGGCGGTAAGGCCGACGACAGCTCGGCGCGCAACGCGCTCGGCGGCGGCGCCGTGTCCGGGGATTCGGGTTCGGGTTCGGGTTCCGGTGGCGGCGACGACACCGACGCCGTGCTGATCGCGTCCGGGGCCGCCGGGGTGGCCGGGGTGCTCCTTGTCGGACTCGGGCTCGCGTGGTGGCGCAGGCGCGGTTCCTCCGGAGTGGCGGGCTGATCCCGCCCCCATGACCGGCGCGGCCCGCACCTATCCCCCTGCGGGTCGCGCCCTCTCCACCTCTTCTCACCGACATCTCTTCTCACCGACATCTCTCCTCATGGACATCTAGGGAAAGGGCCAGTGATGGCGTTGCCTCGTCCAGCCGGTCGTGCCGCTCGTACCGTGGTGGCGGCCGTCGCTCTAGCGGTCGCGATCACCGGGGGTGCCGTCGTGGCCGACGGTGGGAGTGGGCCCGACCGGCCGCCGCCGTCGTCCGCCGCCGTGGCGCCGGGTGCGCTGCGGGGTGCCGATCTCGATCGTGGCGTCGCGATGCTCCAGTCCCATCTGCGGGACCAGCCGCGGGACTTCGGGGCATGGGCGACGCTGGGGACCGCCTATGTCGAGCAGGCCCGCACTCAGGGGGACCCGTCGCGCTACCGCGAGGCGGAACGCGCCCTCGACCGCTCCCTGGAGCTTCGGCCGCGCAATGACGCGGGTCTCGCGGGGCAGGCGGCGTTGGCTGCCGCCCGGCACGACTTCGCCGGGGCGCTGCGCCACGCGCGGGCCGCCCTCGATGTGAACCCCTACAGCGAGGGCGCGCTGGCCTCGCGTATCGACGCACTGGTCGAGCTCGGCCGGTACGGGGCGGCGGCGCGGGCCGCGGACGAGGCCGACGCCCGGCGGCCCGGGGTGCCGGTGTTCACGCGGTACGCGTATGTGCGGGAGCTCCGGGGTGATGTGGCGGGAGCGCGGCGAGCGCTGTCCCGGGCTGTGGGCTTCGGCTCGGGCTCGGACCGTGGGGACGTCGCGTACGTCGCCACGGCGCTGGGGCAATTGGCCTGGCGTCAGGGCCGGTACGGGGAGGCGCTGAAGCAGTGCGGGGCGGCGCTGCGGGCCGACGCCTCCTCGCTCCCGGCCCTTGAGTGCAGGGCCCGCGCATGGGCCGGGCAGGGCGATACGGGACGGGCCGTACGGGGGCTTCGGGAGGTGGTCGCGCGGGCGCCGCTGCCCGGGCCGCTGGTCGCGCTGGGCGAGTTGTACGAGGCGCGGGGCGCGCGGGGTGACGAGGCGAAGGCCCGGGAGCAGTACGCGCTGGTGTCCGCGTGGCTGTCCCTGGCCCGGGCGAACGGCGTCAACGCGGACCTGGACACGGCGATCGCGTTGACGGACCACGGGGACCGCGCGGAGCGGAGGGCGGCGCTGCGGGCGGCGAAGGCGGAGTGGGGACGGCGGCACACGGTCCACACGGCAGACGTCCTGGCCTGGGCCCTGCACGTCAACGGCCACTCCAAGGAGGCCCTGCCGTACGCACGCCGGGCCACGGCCACGGGGTTCCACGAGGCGTCGTTCATGTACCACCGGGGTGTGATCGAGAGGGCGACGGGCAACGCGACCGCGGGTCGGCACTGGCTGTCGGCGGCGCGGGAGTTGAACCCGGGGCTCCCGCCGAAGACGGGGGCGGCGTCATGAGGATGAGGCGAGCAGGGACTACGTTCAGGGCGGGGCAGTCGGGCGGACGGGAGGGGCGATCGGGCGGCTGGGCGGGGCGATCGGGCGGCTGGGCGGAAAAGCCTGTTCGGCCAGGACACGCCCCGGGGCCCCGATGAGGCGGCGCCGCCCCCTCGTCCACGGGGCCACCCTGCTGGCAGGGCTGACGCTCGCGCTGCTGCCCGCCACCGAGGCCGGGTCCCACCCCCTGGGAAACTTCACCGTCAACCGCTACGACGGCCTCGTGGCGAGCCCAGGGCACCTACGGATCGACCACGTCGAGGACCTGGCCGAGATCCCGGCCACCCAGGCCGCACCCCGCATCAAACGCGTGGGGATGAAGAGTTGGGCCGAGAAGCGGTGCGACGACGCCGTCCGCGCAAGCTCGCTGCGGGTCGCCGGACGAGCGGCGGAACTCCGCGTGGAGCGGGCCCGGGCAGTCACCCGGGACGGCCAGGCCGGCCTGACCACCCTGCGCGTGGAGTGCGAGTTCGGCGCCCCGCTCCCCCGGGGCGCCGAACTCCCCGCCCGGTTCAGGGCCGCGGGCCAACCGGGCCCCGGGTGGCGGGAAGTCACGGCGCGCGGCGATCGGATGACCCTGAGCGCGACAGACGTACCGAAGGAGTCCGTCTCGAAGCGCCTCACCCGCTACCCGGCACGGCTGCTCGAATCGCCGCCCGACGAAAGCGCCGCCACCCTACGGATCGCCTCCGGCGGCCCCGCCCTGGGCCAGGAGCGGCCACAGGAGGCACCGGCCGCCTCCGTACTGCCGCGCGGCGCGGACCGGTGGACGCAGGCCCTCACCGGCCTCGTGGCCCGTCACGACCTCACCCTGGGCTTCGCCGCACTCGCCCTGGCCACCGCACTGCTCCTCGGGGCGCTGCACGCCCTCGCGCCGGGGCACGGCAAGACGTTGATGGCCGCGAGCGCCGCCGCGAGGGGACGTGCCTCCCTGCGGGACGTGCTCCCCCTCGCCGCATCGGTGACCGCCACGCACACCCTCGGGGTGACCGCCCTGGGGCTGCTCGTGGCGGGAGGCTCGGCCGCCGCCCCGTCCGTCATCGCCTGGCTGGGAGTGGTCAGCGGCGTTCTCGTCACCGGAGCGGGAGCCCTTCTCCTACGACGGGCCTGGCGGCGACGGGGGCCCACCCACCACCACGCACACGAACATCGGCACGCACACGAAAATCACCATCACCCGCACCCGCACCCGCACCCGCACCCGCACCCGCACCCGCAGGAAACAGCACCGCCCACGCTCCGCGGCGCCCTCTTCCTCGGCTTCGCGGGCGGCCTGGTGCCAAGCCCCTCCGCCGTCGTCGTGCTCGTCGGCGCCGCCGCCCTGGGCGAGGCCTGGTTCGGGTTGCTGCTCGTCCTCGCGTACGGGGTGGGGCTCGCCGTCACGCTGACGGCCGCCGGGTTCCTCGTGGTGCGGGTCGGCTCCCTCGCCGCACGGCGGGTCCGCGGGCCCCGGTGGCTGCACCGGGCCACGCACCGGTTCCTGCCGCTCGGTTCCGCCTGTGTCGTATTCGCCCTTGGGTGTGGATTGGTGTTCAAGGGGGCGGCAACAGCACTCGGTTGAGGTAATTTTGTGGAGAATCGCACGGCTGCCGATGGGGGACGCCCGTGAGCGGGAACGAGCGTGTGATCGCGGGGCGCTACCGCCTCCTCGCCCCCTTGGGCGAAGGCGGTATGGGCACGGTCTGGCGGGCCCGCGACGAAGTCCTCGGCCGCGAGGTCGCGGTCAAAGAAGTGCGCGCCCCGGCGGGGATCCCGGCCAGTGAGGTCGACCGGCTGTACGCCCGCCTGGAGCGCGAGGCCTGGGCCGCCGCCCGTATCCCGCACCGCAATGTGGTGACGGTCTATGACGTGGCGAGCGAGGACGGCCGTCCGTGGATCGTCATGGAGATCGTGCGCGGGCTCTCGCTGTCCGACATCCTCGACTCCGATGGTCCGATGGGGCCGCGGCACGCCGCCCGCATCGGCGCCGAGGTGCTCGCCGCCCTGCGCGCCGCGCACGAGGCCGGGGTCCTGCATCGCGACGTCAAGCCCGGCAACGTCCTCATCGCGAACGACGGGCGCGTGGTCCTCACCGACTTCGGGATCGCCACGGTGGAGGGCAGTTCGGCGCTCACCATGACGGGCGAAGTGGTGGGGTCGCCCGAGTTCCTCGCCCCGGAGCGGGCGTTGGGGCGGCGCCCAGGGCCGGAGTCCGATCTGTGGTCGCTCGGCGTGCTGCTCTACGCGGCCGTCGAGGGCAGCTCGCCGTTCCGGCAGGACACCCCGCTCAGTACGTTGCGTGCGGTCGTCGACGAGGAGCTGCCGCCGCCCCGGAACGCGGGGCCGCTGGCTCCGGTCATCGAAGGGCTGCTGCGCAAGGACCCCGCCGCCCGGATCTCCGCCGCGGAGGCCGAGAGCCAGCTGCGGCTGATCGCCGCGGGCGGCACTCCCAGTGTCCAGACGCCCCTCCCGTACACGCCGACCATCACGTCACAACAGCAACAGCAACACCAGTCGCCCTCGCCGATTCCGCCACCACCGGACCAGCAGCGTGAACCCGTCGTCGCCACGACCACCACCACCGCTCCGACCCGTTCGCGCCGCACGGTCCTCGTCCTCACGGCGGGCCTGGTCGCCCTCGCGCTCGCTCTGGGCGGGCTCGCCTACTCCCTGCTCAATCGCGACAGCGGCGGCGGGAACGGAAGCGGCAGCGGCTCCTCCGAGGGCGGAGGCGGCGGAAACGGCGGCGGCGGGAGTGACGGCGGCTCCGACGGGGGCAAGAGCGGCGGCAACAGCACGTCGGGCGGAAGCGACGGCGGAGGGTCGAGCACCGGCGATGGCGGCGACGGCGGTTCCGACGGCGGCGGTTCCACGACCGGCGGCGGAGGCGGCGGCAACGGCGGCGGGTCGACCACTCACCCGGCGCAGAGCGTCAAGGTCTCGGTCGTCGGCGCGTACACCCAGTACAGCGGTGCCTGCCCACCGGCCGCGGGGCAGGCCCCTTCGTTCACCGCGACGTTCACCGTGGGACGAGTTCCGGTCACCGTCGACTACCGCTGGGTGACCAAGTCCGGGACGCCGGGCGACCCCGGCTGGAAGACCCTCAGCTTCGCCTCCGGAGGCGGGAAGACCAAGCAGGTGCACCATACGGAGACGGTCGCCGGGGAGCCGGGGTCGACGTATGCGAACGCGATCAGCGTGGAGGTGCGCAGCCCGGTGAAGACCACCTCCAACTCCGTCGCGTACTCGGTGACATGCGAGAAGGAGACCCCGACGGACGGGGCCTCCTCCTACGCGCCGAACTGAGTGGCGCCGAACCGGGTCGCGCCGAACCGAGTGGGTCAGGACGCCGCGGCGCTGAACACGGGGAGGTAGCCGCCGGACTGGCCCGCGGCCTTGGGGTGGTAGGACTCGCCGATGTTGGTCCAGTTCACGCTGTGCAGCCACGCGTCGCCCGAGCAGATCTCGTGCCCGCTGAACTTGGACGCCACATCGCCGAAGGCGAAGCCGTGGTCGGCGGCGCGCTTGGCCGTGGTGGAGTTGAGGAAGTCGGACGCGCTGTTGATGGCGCTGCGTTCCTTCTCGGAGAGACCGGCGACGCAGCCACCGCCGAGCTGGTAGAAGCGGGGGTATCCGAGCACGACGACCTTGGCGGCCGGTGCCTTGGCGCTGATCGCCGAGTAGACCTTGTCGAGGTTGCCGGGCAGCGTCGATTCGACGTAGCTGCGTGCCGTCGCGATCCGCGCGAGACAGTTGCTCTCGGACTGAAGGACGCAGGTCGTCATGACGTCGGCGAAGCCGGCGTCGTTGCCGCCGATGGAGAGGCTGACCAGACCCGTTCCGGAGCCGAGCGGGCCGAGTTGGTTGGCCACAACATCACCCGTACGAGCACCCGAGCAAGCCGTGAAATTAAAGCTGGAGGGTGAGTTCGCGGCTGCCCAGAGCGCGGGGTACGCGCGCGGAGTGCGCTTGCAGTCGCCGCTCGTGCTGTCGTAGGCGCCGGATCCGACGCCGGAGGAGTAGGAGTCGCCGAGCGCCACATAGCCGGTGGCCGCGGCCTGTTGGTCGCTCTGTTGGTCTGCTTGTGCCGCGGTGGCCCCGGTGAGGGCGAAGGCGGTGGCGAGGAGGAGTGAGGATACGTATGCCGTGATTCGGGACAATCTCATGGAACCTCCCTTAGCAGGATTTCTGCCACGACCGTGGTACCACTCACCTCCCGACACCGGTAGTGCTCATGTCAACAAGTTCGCCGCCAATTCCCTTGCGCGCACAACGAGTTCTCCTCCGGTTCAAGGGCCCGGGTCGAACATCTCCACACAGCCTCCGCACCTTGACGCGCCGCCGTCGACTGCGCGACATTGAAGCCCGGCATCCGGCGCGTCGGGGGGCAAAGTCGCCAATGCAGACCATCAGGATCAAGGCACCGTCATCAGACACCGGGCGCGGCCCCGGGGATCCGCCGAGCCGTCACGAAGAAGCGCTGCCGTTGCTCGCGGGGATGGCTGTGGCGGTCGGCGCCGTCGGCGCGCTGCTCGCGCTCACGGACATCGAATCGCCCCTGCGCGCACCCTTCACCCTGTTCTTCCTCCTGGCCGCTCCGGGCTGTGCGATCGGTGCCGCGCTCGGCGGACTTGAGCCATGGGGCCGGATCGTGGCTTCCGTTTCCGGCGCCGTCGCCGTCAACCTGTTGGTGGCCCAAGGGATGCTCGCCCTTCACATGTGGTCGGTGCGCGGCGGGGTCGTCGCCATCACCGTGATCGGCTCACTCATCTATCTGCTGGTACTGGTACGGCGACTGCGACGCCGTACCCCGACGAGGCGGACCCCCTGACGTGGACATCACCGTGCACCGCCCTGGAGACCTCACCGCTGCGGACCGGGTCGCCTGGACAGCGATGCAGTCCAAGGCGCACCTCAACGGCTCGCCGGAGATGGCCAATCCCTTCCTCTCACCGGAGTTCACCCTCGCGGTGGGCCACTGGAGACGTGGCGTGCGGATCGCGGTCGTACGCGAGGACGGTGAACCCGCGGCGTTCTTCCCGTTCCAGAGATCCATCACCGGCGTCGGCCGGGCCATCGGTCTGGGCGTCTCCGACTGCCAGGGCCTGGTGCATCGGCCCGGCTTCACCTGGGACGCGCGGGAACTGTTACGGGCCTGCGGGCTCGCGATGTACGAGTTCGACCATCTGGCCGCCGGCCAGCAGCCGTTCGAGGCAGGCACCTCCGGCTCCTTCGCCTCCCCCGTCATGGACATCGACCAGGGGTACGAGGCATATCTCGGCCAACTCAAGGCGAAGTCGCCGAAGTTCACCCGCACGACCCATTCGAAAGAGCGCAGGCTCGGGCGCCACCACGGCGTCGTCCGCTATGTGCACGACGAGCGCGACCCGGAGGTCCTGCACACCCTGATGGAGTGGAAGTCGGCCCAGTACCGCAGGACCGGCCGCAGCGACCGCTTCGCGTCCGCCTGGATCAAGCAGCTCGTGCGCCAGCTCTTCCACACCAGGTCCGATCAGTTCACCGGCCTGCTCTCCGTTCTCTACGTCGACGAGGCGCCGGTGGCAGCGCACTTCGGGCTCTGCTCCGAGCGGATCTTCGCCCAGTGGTTCCCGGCCTACGACCCTGCGTTCGCCAAATACTCGCCCGGCCTGATCCTGCATCTGCGCATGGCCGAGGCGGCCGCCGCCGACGGCATCGCGTATCTCGATCTCGGGCGGGGCCAGAAGCAGTACAAGGACTCCCTGAAGACACGTGAACTCACCGTGTCCGAGGGGTGGGTGGCTCTGCGCCATCCCGCGGCGATCGGTCACCGGGCGCGGCGCGCTCCGGTAAGGGCCCTGCGCAACACCGTCTTGTCCCGGCCGGAACTCTTCGAACCGGCCGACAAGCTGCTGAAACGCATGGGTCAAATTCGATCAAGAAAGCAGGAATAGAGGAAAGAAGGCAGGAACGGGGCGCTCCATATGTGCCCACCAAGACCGGCCAAATCATCAAAAACGTGAGGCCTCGTTCCAGGCCTTGCCATAAGGTCTCAATCATCAATACCGTCGTACATCCACCCGCATCGGTCCATCACGCAATGCGATCTAGGGGAGGGCTCAAGATCGCGGTGGTTCCGGTGCGGGGCGCGGTAGGGGGGTGCCGTGCTCGGCTGCTCGATTCGTGCCGAGTTACGTCCCGCGCAATGCCAGCTCACTTTGGCGTGCACGGAGATCCATTTCGTCATGCGTAAGTGAGAACCCCCCTTTCGAACCGGATACATAGCCGGACTGCCCGGGGGTGGGCGGTCCACCGGACGAGAGGGATCAGACTCGTGAGTTCTTTTGTGCGCCCGGCCGCCGAGCCGGACCAAGGTCCATTAGACAAACCGGCGCTGTCCGGAAACTACCGGCCGATCTCGACGCACTTGGCGATCACACCGCCGGTGAGCGTCGTGATTCCCGCGATGAACGAAGCGGAGAATCTTCCCTACGTCTTCAAGTCACTGCCCGACTGGATCCACGAGGTCGTCCTCGTGGACGGCAACTCCACCGATGACACGGTGGCCGTCGCGCGGGAACTGTGGCCGGACGTGAAGGTCGTCCCCCAACTGGGCAAGGGCAAGGGCGACGCCCTGATCACCGGATTCGAGGCGTGCACCGGCGACATCATCGTCATGGTCGACGCGGACGGCTCGGCCGACGGGCACGAGATCGTCAGCTACGTCTCGGCGCTGGTCTCCGGCGCGGACTTCGCCAAGGGCTCGCGGTTCGCCAACGGCGGTGCCACGGACGACATGACGCCGATCCGCAAGCTCGGCAACCACGTCCTGTGCGCCGTGGTGAACGCCAAGTTCGGCGCCCGCTACACCGACCTCTGCTACGGCTACAACGCCTTCTGGAAGCACTGCCTGGACAAGATCGACCTCGACTGCACGGGCTTCGAGGTCGAGACCCTGATGAACATCCGGGTCGTCAAGGCCGGGCTCAAGGTGCAGGAGATCCCCAGCCACGAGTATCTGCGCATCCACGGCGTCAGCAATCTCAGGGCCGTGCGCGACGGCCTGCGGGTCCTGAAGGTGATCCTCACGGAGCGCTCCAACCGCCGTGCGCAGCGGCGCCGCACGCGTGGCGTCCCCTTCCGCACGCGTCAGGGAGAGGTGTCTTGAGCGTTTCCGGACGCCACGGGGACCGCACGGTCACGGGCATCTCCGTCGTCATCTGCGTCTACACCGAGGACCGCTGGGAGGACATCCTCGCGGCGGTCGCCTCGGTGCGGGCGCAGTCCCTCGCGGCGCTCGAGACACTTCTCGTGGTGGACCACAACGCCTCGCTCCTGGACCGGCTCGCCAAGGAGTACAAGGAGACCGAAGGGGTGCGGGTGCTCGCCAACGCGGGCCCCCGCGGCCTCTCCGCGGGCCGCAACACCGGCATCGCCGCGTCCGGCGGCGAGATCATCGCGTTCCTCGACGACGACGCCGTCGCGGAGCGGGACTGGCTGCGCCACTTCGCCGAGGGGTACGCCGACCCGAAGGTCTTCGCCGTGGGCGGGCGCACCATGCCGATCTGGGAGTCCCGGCGCAGGCCCGCCTGGTTCCCCGAGGAATTCGACTGGGTCGTCGGCTGTACGTACAAGGGGCTGCCCGAGGGCCGTGTGCGGGTGCGCAACGTCCTGGGCGGCAACGCGTCTTTCCGCCGCAGCGCCTTCGAGGTGGCGGGCGGCTTCGCGACCGGCATCGGGCGCGACGGCGACAAGCGTCCGCTGGGCTGCGAGGAGACGGAGCTGTGCATCCGTCTCACCCGGGCGAGGCCGGACGCGATCCTGCTCATCGACGACCGCGCGGTGATCCACCACCGCGTCCCCGCGGCCCGCGAGCGCTTCCGCTACTTCCGTACGCGGGCGTACGCGGAAGGCCTGTCCAAGGCGCTCGTCGCCCGAAGCGTCGGCACGGACAAGGGGCTTGAGTCCGAGCGGCGCTATGCCACGCGTGTCCTGCCCGCAGGTGTCGGGCGGGGGGTGCGTGACGCGCTGCTCGCCCGTCCGGGCGGCGCGGGCCGCGCGGGAGCCATTGTGGCGGGCGTGGTCACGGCGGCCGGGGGGTACGTCATCGGCAGCGTCCGCGCGCGCAGGGCAGACGCCACTTTCTCGGTCGTGGAGATCGAGAAGTACGCGGACGGCGGGGAGGGGGCTGCCGCATGAGCACGGCACCGACCGGCCGAGGGGGACCGCCATGACCGCTCCCGTGCCGATCCTCATGTACCACTCGATCGCCCATGAACCCACCCTGGACACACGGCAGTTGTCGGTGTCTCCGAGGTCGTTCGCCGAGCAGCTCGAACTGCTCGGCGAGCGGGGGTTCACACCGATCACCACGGCCGAGCTCGCCGCGGTCTGGCGCACTCCCGGCCGGTCACTGCCGAAGAAGCCCGTCCTGATCACCTTCGACGACGGCTACGAAGGCGTGCACCGGCACGCGCTGCCCGTGCTCGCCGAGCGCGGCTTCGCGTCGACGCTGTTCATCTCCACGGGCTGGCTGCGCGGAGCGCACGACACCGGGGGCGGTCTCGACCTGATGCTCGACTGGGACCAGGTGCGCCAACTGGCGGCGGTGGGAACGGAGATCGGCGGGCACAGTCATACGCACCCGCAGCTCGACCAGTTGGACGACGACGACCTCTGGTTCGAGCTCCTGCGCTGCAAGGAGATCCTCACCGACGAACTGGGCACCCGCCCTGCCTCCTTCGCCTACCCGTACGGCTATTCGAGCCGCCGGGTGCGCCATACGGTGCGCGGCGCCGGATTCACCCAGTCGCTCGCGGTCGGCAACGGCCTCGCGCGGCGCGCACAGGGTCCGTTCGCCCTACAGCGGGTGACCGTACGCCGCTCCACCGGCATCGAGGAGTTCGAGCGCCTCGTCGAGGGTCGCTCGATCGCCCGCAATTTCGCCAGGGACCGTGCCCACACCAAGGGGTACGCCGTGGTCCGCAGAGCCCGACAGGCCCGCCGGAAGGCAACTCGTACCCGTGTCTGACACGTCGACCGCCCAGGCAGACGTCTCTGGGACTCCCGCCGCCGAACAGCAGCCGCCGTCCGGCAGGTCGGGCAGGCCTCGCAGGATGCGCCTGCCCGGCAGGGGCGGCTCCGGCGGCGGCAACAGCAGTCCCCTGTTCCGCAACGCCTACGCACTGATGCTGAACACCGGCATCTCCGGCGTGCTCGGCCTCGGCTTCTGGCTCGCCGCCGCTCGGTACTACTCCGAGTCGGCGGTCGGCCAGGGCTCGGCGGCGATCGCCGCCATGAAGTTCCTGGCGGGCCTCACCGCCCTCACCCTGATGGGGGCCCTCGCCCGCTTCATCCCCGTCGCGGGACGCGCCACGGGCAAGCTCATCGTCCGTACCTACGCGACCAGTTCGCTGGTCGTGTCGGTCGCCGCGCTGGTCTTCCTGCTCACGCTCGATCTGTGGGGGCCCTCGTACAGATTCCTGCACGGCCCGCTGAACGGCCTCGGCTTCATCGCCGCGGTCGTCGCCTGGTCGGTGCTCACCCTGCAGGACGGGGTGCTCACGGGGTTGCGCAGCGCGCTGTGGGTGCCGGTCGGCAACACCATCTTCTCGGTCGTCAAGCTGGGGCTGCTCATCGCGGTGGCCGCGGCGATCCCGACGGCGGGCGTGTTCGTGTCGTGGGTCGCCGCGATCGCCGTGTCGGTCCTGCCGCTCGGCTGGCTGGTCTTCCGGCGGCTCGTGCCACGGCACATCGAGGCGACCCACGACAAGACGCAGCCGCCGACGCTGCGCGAGATGGGCCGCTTCCTGGCCGGCGACTACACCGGCTCCCTCTTCTCGCTCGCCGTGGTCTATCTCGTACCGGTGATCGTCGCCTCGCAGGTCAGCTCGGTCGACAACGCGTACTTCTACATCACCACCACGATCGGCGGCACGGTCAATCTGCTCGCCATCAACATGGGCGCGTCACTGACCGTCGAGGGCGCGCACGACCCGGCGCGGCTCGCGGCGAACACCCGGGCCGCGCTGCGCCGCATGGCACGCATCATGCTGCCGGTGTGCGGTCTGCTCTTCTTCTGCGCGCCCTTCATCCTGCGGGTCTTCGGCCAGGGGTACGCGGACGCCGCGACGCCGCTGCTGCGCTGGTTCGCGGTGGGCGCGGCGCTGCGGGTGGTCATGGAGACGTACTTCGCGGTGCAGCGCGCGCAGAGCCGTACGTCCGGGATCGCCTGGATGCAGGGTCTGCTGTGCTTGCTGGTGCTCGGCCTGACACTCCTTCTGCTGCCGCGCATGGGTCTCACGGGGGCGGGCGTCGCGGAGGTCTCCAGCCTGGCCGTGATCGTGGCGATCGCGGCGCCGAAGCTGTACCGGGCGGCGCGGGGGGCTCCCTCCTCCGCGCCGGCCGACGCGGCACCGGACGGCGATCTCGCCGACCTGGGGACATCCGAGGCGCCGCCCCCGCCCGCCGACAAAGTGCCGGGCCAGGCGAAGGAGCGGCGCGGGCCCGCCTGGGCGCTGCGCGAGACACTGGACTCGGACACGCTGCAACTGGCCGTGCAGATGGACTTCGAGCATCCGGAGCGCAGGCCCGACATGCGTCCCGGGCCGGGGACGCCCGCGTACGGGACGCGGACACCGGCTTTCGGGAGGACCACGTTCTCCGCGAAGCCCGCGCCCGGGAAGTCCGCTCCTGAGAAGCCCGCGGGCACGGGGGCCGAGCGGGACGGGCGGGTCGAGCGGGACGAGGGGGACGACATGGAGCACCGGCCGACCTGGGCGCTGAGAACACCGCTCAAGCCCCGCGAACCGGCGCCGTCCTCACCGATGCCCGCCTCTGTGTCCTCAGCCGTCACGGCGCCCGCCGAGGAACCGGGCACCGACTCACGCGTGGCTCAGTCCCCGCCCGAGCCCGTCGTCGACCCCGAACCGTTCCCCCGCCGCCGCGCCCTCTTCATGGCGCTGTTCCTCGCCTTCGCGCTCGCCCTCTACTGGCTGCCCGCCCTCGGCATCACAGAGGCGGACCTGGACAAGATGGGCGGACTCGGGCTCATCTCCGTCCTGCCCACGCCGACCCTGCTCGGGGCCGCGCTGCTCGTCGTCGTCTTCGCCTCGCTGCTCTGGATGGAACGGCCGCATCAGGCCCTGCTCCTCGCGACGCTGATCGCCACGGTGGTGTGCCTGCACGCGCTGCCCGCCGTCCTGGAGGACGAGCCGCGGTTCGCGACGGCCTGGCAGCACCTCGGCTTCATGGAGTACATCGACAGGACCGGCTCCGCGGTGCCCGACCTGGACGCGCGCTGGAGCTGGCCCGGGTTCTTCGCGGCGGCCACGTTCGTGGCGAAGGCGTGCGGCGTCTCGGACATGACCGAGGTCATCCGCTGGTGGCCGCTGGCCATGCAACTGCTCTACCTGGCACCGATGCTGCTGCTCACGCGCTCCATGCGGGCGGGCTGGCGCGCCAAGTGGACCGGCCTGTGGATCTTCGCCCTGAGCGGCTGGGTCGGCCAGGACTACTTCTCGCCGCAGGGCTTCACGTATCTGCTCTATCTGGTGTTCGTCGCGGTGCTCCTCGTGTGGTTCCGCGCGCCGCACGTCCTGTGGGCCAAGCGCCGCCCCGGCGAGCTCGACGTCGAACCCGCCGACCGGCGCCAGCGCGCGGTGCTGCTCGGGGTCCTGATCGCCCTGTTCGCGGCGACGGTCCCGGCACACCAGCTCACGCCGTTCGTGATGCTCGGCGTCCTTGCCGCGCTCGTCCTGGTGGGCCGCTCGGAGCTGCGTGGCCTGCCGATCCTCTTCGCCGTCTTCGTCGCCGTCTGGCTCGGCTTCCTCGCGGAGCCCTACTGGTCGGGGCACTTCGACGAGCTGTTCGGTGGGATCGGCGGCGTCGGCGGCAATGTGTCGTCGTCGGTGTCCGGGCGGATCGAGGGCGGCAGCTCGACCCACCAACTCGTCCTCTACGCACGCGTGGCCCTGGCCGGCGGCGTCATGGCCCTCGCCTGCTGGGGCTGGTGGCGACGGCGCGACCACAAGTACACGGAGCGCTCGCTGCTCGTCCTGACGTTCGTGCCGTTCCTGGGCTTCGGCATGCAGTCGTACGGCGGCGAGATGGCACTCCGCGTCTTCATGTTCGCCCTGCCGGGGGCCGCGCTCCTGGCCGGACTCGCGCTGTTCCCGCGCGCGGGCATCACCGCGAAGGAGCGTGACCGCGACCGGGTGAGCCTCGCGCCCGTCGCCGCGCTGATGGCGGGGCTCATCCTGATGGGCGGCTTCCTGGTCGCGCGCTGGGGCAACGAACCCTTCGAGCGGACCCGGGTCGGCGAGGTCGCCGCGATGGACTACGTGTACGAGCACGACGATCCGACGGTGCGGCTGCTGTGGATGAGCGACGACACGGTCGACAACGTGACGCCCGCGATGCCGTGGGGCACACGCGACATGGAGAAGGTCCAGTACGTCCCGACCCTCGCACCGGCCGACCCCGTCCTGGTCTCCAGCCTCGTGAAGGCGCTCAAGGACGCGGGCCCCCACTCGTATCTGATGATCAACAAGAGCCAGACGGTCTATCTCCAGATGGACGTGGGCTACCCCATGACCTGGGATTCCCGGTTGATCACGAACCTCGACAACCGCCAGGAACTGAAGAAGGTCCTCACGAACGACGACGCGACCCTCTACACGCTGCGCGAGCAGCCGAACGGCAAGGTCGAGAAGGCCGATCCCGGCCCGATCGGTCCACAGATCACCTGGACTCCCTGGTCGGTGATCGGCGCGCTCGCGGCGATCGCCGTGATCCTGCTGCTCGTCACCCGTGAGGTCGTGCGGGTGGCGTTGGCGCCGAGCGTGCGGCAGCTGCGCTGGCTGCAGAGCAGCTTCTGGTTCTCGCTGCCGCTGCTCGCGGTGTTGTTCGCCTCGTTGATCCAGCGGTTCCTGACGATGGCGTGACGCGCGCCCCGGTGGGGGCGGGGTGCGGGTGGCTGCGGCGGGTGGAGTGTGGGTGGCTACGGCGGATGGAGTGCCGGGGGGCTGCGGCGGATCACCGCTTCAGCCACTTCACCCCGTACCCCTTCATCGTGAACCGCTGCCCGTCGACCTTCGCGTCGATCTCACGGTCGAGGGTGTTCACGACGAGCACGGTCTTCTTGTCGGCGAGCACGCGTACGTTCGGTACGTCGTCGGGGGCGACGGAGACCTTCTCGTACTGCGTGCCGGGCGGGAACGCGTCGCTGAACCGGGAGAGCATCTTGAGCATCGGCAACTCCGTGCCGCCGTCGGAGAGTTGCGTGGAGCGCCACAGGCACCCCGCACAGTCCTCGCCCTTGTTCTGCGGGTTCCAGTAGAAGCCGCTGCTCGCGCCGCCGCGCGCCATCGCCATCAGACCGGATGCCTGGACGGCGACGCGGTGCGGCTCGGACCAGCCGTCGCGGTCGTCGTCGCTGTCGCCCGGTTCCACGTAGTACTCGGCCCACCACAGCGGCAGGTCGCCGGTACGCGCCCGCACCCACTTGCCGACCGCCGTGAGCTTGTCGGTGGCCTTGAACTCGTCGGGGAGCATGTCGTCGTCGACGGTGTAGCTGGATCCGTCCACGACCACGAAGTCCGCGCCCGCCTTGTTCTTGTTCCAGTAGTCGAAGGCGTCGAGGACCCGCTGGTCCATGCGGCCCCAGGCGCCCTTGACCTCGTTCGACGCCCCCTCGGTCTGGCGCGGGTCGACGCTGTCCATGACGAGGTAGGGGCCGCCGACCATGATGTCCTTGTTGACCTTCTTGAGCGCCTTGTAGACCAGGTTGTACAGCTCGGTGTAGCCCTCGTAGTCCCAGCGGGACTTCTCGCTGTTCCAGAAGCCCTTGAACTCGTTCCAGACGATGAAGTGCCGTACGTCCGGATAGCGCTTGGCGACGGTCGCCGCGAGCTTGGCGAAGTCCTTGTAGTGCTCGCGTTCCGGGGCGGTCTCCAGGGACTGCTGGCTCCAGTCGGTGTTGCCCGAACCGGGCTTGCCGCCCTTCATCCAGTCCGGGGAGCAGCACAGGGTGACGACCGGCGTGCCGTCGGTGGCGCGGATGAAGTCCATCCGCTTGTCCATCTCCTCGAAGTCGTAACGCCCCTTGACCGGCTCGGGGTTGCCCGCGCCCCAGCCCATGATGTGCTGGTTCTGCGGCAGCGGGCTCGGCAGGCCGGCGAGCATCGTCTCGGCACGCCGCGTGGCGGCGTCCTCGCCCTCCTCCGCGCTGTACTGGGTGTGGGTGAAGCCCCAGCCGACGGCTGGTTTCGCCTCGTCGGGCGGGACGGCCGGGGTGCCGTGCACCTTGTCACCGTCGCGCGTGGTGCCCTCGGTGCCCGTGTCGCCCCCGGGGAGCGTGGTGATGACGGTCAGGATCAGGGCCAGTGCGGCCACAGCAACGCCGAGCAGCGCGGTGAGTCGCCACCGCTGTGCCCCCGATTTCCACTCATGACGTCCCATCAGGGGCAATCGTAACGGGGCCGGTTGGCGGTGGAACAGGTTCCGCACCACAGGTTTGCCACAGTCCCGTAGTCCGTTCCACGCCGTTCCGCGTCGTTCCGCCCCGCTCCGCGCCGGTCCGCGCCGTTTCGCGCCGGTCCGCGCCTGAACGGAGTACGGCGAAGTACGTAAACCGGGATGCACAAGGGCACTTGCGTGCCGGATCATGGCGGCATGTCTGCGAACCCTCAGGACACCCTGCCGATCCGGCTCAACGTCGACGACAGCGACTCTCCGTCGGATGTCGTGGACGCCCTCTTCCTCGGCCGCTTCGCCACCGGAGAGCAGCCCTTCTCGCACAGCTCCAACATCGACCGTGTCAAGTCAGGATCCACGCTGCTCCCACCGGGTGCGACGGTGCTGCGCGCGGCCCGCGACGACGACCGCAGCGCGACGCTCGCCGAGGGCGACGGCTGGACGCTCCTGATCTCCCGCTGGAACCGCGGCGCGGACGTCACGGTGACGGCGACGAGCGCCGACCTCGCGGAGAAGGTCCTGCAGCAGGCGACGGACGGCGCGCAGGACGAGCCCGAGCCTCAGCCGGACAACGTGACCATGGGGTTCTGGTACGTGTCTCCGAGGCGCGGCCCGCACCGCACCACGCGGCAGATCGCGGCCGGTACGTGGGAGGAGGTGCGGCAGAACTACACCGCGCCGGTGGCCGGGGCCATGGACTCCCTGATGAAGACGGGCCCCGAGGACATCTCGGGCCGCCTCCTGCTCCTGCACGGCCCGCCGGGCACGGGCAAGACGTCGGCGCTGCGGACGCTCGCGCGGTCCTGGCGCGACTGGTGCCAGGTGGACTGCGTCCTGGACCCGGAGCGTCTTTTCAGCGACGTCGGCTACTTGATGGACATCGCGATCGGCGAGGACGACGGCACGGCGAAGGGCCGCTGGCGGCTGCTGCTTCTGGAGGACTGCGACGAGCTGATCCGCGGGGAGGCGAAGCACACCGCCGGGCAGGCGTTGTCGCGGTTGCTGAACCTGACGGACGGGCTGCTGGGGCAGGGCCGCAACGTCCTGGTCGGCGTGACGACCAACGAGGACCTGGAGCGGCTCCACCCCGCGGTGGTCCGGCCGGGGCGGTGCCTCGCCCGGATCGAGGTCGGGAACCTGACCCGCGCCGAGTCGATCGACTGGCTCGGTACGGACGAGGGGGTCTCTCGCGAGGGCGCGACCTTGGCTGAGCTGTACGCGTTGCGGCGCGGCACGTCCCCCACGTCGGTCCCGGACCCCCGCGAGGGGGCGGACGCCGGGCTCTATCTGTAGCCCGGCGACGGCCGGCCGTCGCTTCGCGGCGACTCTGCCCGCCCACCTACCCGTTCACCCCGCATCACCAAGGCACACGAACGCCCCGAACACCACCGCCCCTGTTCGAGCGCAGCCGAGAGCTTGGGCAAGGGGTGGGCACAACGCACCGGGCCGGGTGCGAATACAGCCGGGCGTCACATACAGCCCCGCCCCGGGGCAAGCGTCACCCCGACTCCCCGTAAGCCGCGCGCACCGCATCCCGCGCGGCGGCCAGCGCCGCCGTCTCGGAGAGGCCGAGCCGCTGAGCCCGCTCGGCGAAAGCCTGGGCCGCCGCCGACGCCTCCCGGGCCGCCGCGTCACCGGCCGCGGCCACGAACGTCCCGTGACGCCCCCGCGTCTCGATCACCCCGTCCGCCTCAAGGGCCCGATACGCCTTGGCCACCGTGTTCGCGGCAAGCCCCAGCTCCTGGGCGAGCCCCCGCACGGTCGGCAACTTGTAGCCCACCGGCAGCGCCCCGCCCCGCGCCTGCTCGGCGATCTGGGTCCGCACCTGCTCGTAGGGCGGCACGCCACTCGCACCGGCGCCGCCCCCGGCACCACCGTCGATCTCGATCTCGATCTTCAAAGTCACGCGGCGATTGTCCCGCACCCCCGGAAAATAAGAGGCATCCCGACGCGCCACGCGCGTAGCGTGCGGCTCCATGACCGTCCTAGTCCGCGCCCTGCGCTCCGGTGACAGAGCCGATGCCGAAGCCTTCGCCGCAGTCCGCCGCGCCTGCGTACCCGCCATGCTCGCCACAGCCGATTCGGTCCTGTTCGACCTGGCGCACGCCCATCCCGACTCCCGCTACCTCCAGTTGGTCGCCGAGGCCGACGGGGAGATCATCGGCACGGCACAGGTGGGCATCGCCTACGACAGCCCTCACCCGGGCCAGGGCTTCGCCAACGTCTACGTACTCCCTCAGCGGCGCGGACTCGGCGCCGGTTCGCTGATCCTGCGGACGGCGGAGGAGTACCTGACCGACAACGGCGCCAGCACGGTCTTCTCCTGGGTCCTCGACGAGCCCGCGAACCGCGCCTTCGCCGCCGACCGGGGCTACCGCGCGAGCCGCTCGGCCCACTTCCTCCGCCTCGACCTGGCGTCCGGCGCGCTACCGCCCCGCCAAGAGCCGCCGCAGGACGTCGAGTTGCGTACAGGTGCCGCGTTCGGTGACGACCCGCGCACCCTCTTCAACCTGGACGCGGAGACGGTCGCGGACGAACCGAGCGACGTGGCGGCGGAGTTCACGGACTACGAGCACTGGCTCGCCGAGACGTGGAACCACCCCTTGGTGAACCGTGAACTGACCTCGGTGGCAATGGTGGACGGCCGCCCTGCCGCCTTCACCCTGGCCCGCACGGACGACGCGGCACGCTACTCGAGCGGCATGACCGGCACCGCACGCGCGTTCCGCGGGCGCGGTCTTGCCAAGCTGGCCAAGAACGACTCCCTGCACCGGGCACGGGCAACCGGCTGCACCGAGGCGTTCACCGGCAACGACGCGGGCAACGAGCCGATGCTGGCCATCAACAAGTGGTTCGGTTACGAGATCTGCGCAACGGAGGTACGCCATGTCCGAGACCTCGGCTGACACATCGGCCGGAACGTCGGCCGACAGGGTGGACGTCATCTTGATGAAGGCGGGCCGCACGAAGATCCGCTACCCGGCGGAGGTGGTCGCCGACGACGGCACAGTGGTGACGGTCCGCGCGCCGTGGGCGGCCGCCGGAGTACGGGACTTCGGCTTCGTACGCTTCGAACCGGGCGACGTCTTCACGGAGCACTACTGGCGGGACCGCTGGTACGCCGTGAAGGAGGTCCGCACGTCAACGGGCATCCTGAAGGGCTGGTACTGCGACGTGACGCGCCCCGCGGTAAGGGAAGGCGCCACGCTCACCGTGGAAGACCTGGACCTCGACCTGTGGTGCTCGGCGGACGGCGACACGATCATCCGCCTCGACGAGGACGAGTTCGCCGAAAGCGGCATCACGGAGCGCGACCCCGCGGCAGCGGCGGCGGCTCAGTCCGCCCTGGACGACCTGGAACGTCTGGCACGCGACGGAGGCCCACTCTCCCCGCCACTGCCTGGAGCGGCCTCGGACTGAGAACTCAGCCCCCGGTCCCCAACGGCCCCCGCCCCGCGGCGCGCAAGAACAACCGTCCGCCCCTCCCCACCACTCTCATACCCCACCGCATCCCCCTCCTCCTGCCAGTGCAACGCGAACCTCTCCCCCGCACGCCACGCCTCAAGTGCCGCCCTGCAGTACGCCACCATGTCGTCCGGCAGCGTGGCCGCACGGTGCCAGCTCAGTTCGTCGCACTTGTGGGGCTCCGCGTTGAAGGGCTCGCCGCCCGTGCCGTACGTCGCCTCGAAGAACCAGCCGATGCGGGATTCTCCGCCCGGGCCCCGGTGCTGGAGGACCAGTTCGGCGCTCACGTCCTCG
Organism: Streptomyces sp. NPDC031274; assembly: GCF_055570235.1. Classification (NCBI taxonomy): domain Bacteria; kingdom Bacillati; phylum Actinomycetota; class Actinomycetes; order Kitasatosporales; family Streptomycetaceae; genus Streptomyces; species Streptomyces sp. NPDC031274. The sequence continues at coordinate 62,128 of NZ_JBVIHP010000025.1, forward strand.
GGGGTGAGGGTCAGGCCGATCTCCTCGTGGGCCTCACGGATCACGGCCGTGCGGACGTCCTCGCCGGGTTCGACGTGGCCGGAGGGGACGTTGAACAAGCCGTCGCCGTAACCGGTGTTGGCGCGGCGGGCCAGGAGCACCTCGTCGCCGCGGCGGAGGATGAGGTGGACGTCCACCACCTCCTTGTGGCGGCAGGGTGCGGGGAGAGTCGCCACCACCGCGTAACGCTCGTCCTCCACCTTCCTGCCCCACAGCCGCTCGTCGCCCGAAAGGCGCTCGGAGTGGAGACGGGCCGCCAGGGGCGTCAGCGCGCTGATCAGGCGGTCCAGCGGGATGCCGGAAGGGTTCGTCGTGCCCCATACGCCCTCCACGAGGATCAGGCGTCCTTCCGGCCGCAGCAGCCCGCACCAGTGCCGCAGCACCGCTGCCGGATCCGGCACCATCCACAGCACGTGCCGGGCCAGGATCACGTCGAATCGGCGCCCCTCCACCGGAGGCTCCCACGCGTCGCCGACCAGCACCTCCGCCTCGTGCCCCGACAGCTTCTCGCGGGCCCGTTCCACCATGTTCGGGGACAGGTCCACCGCCGTGACGCGGTGCCCCCGCTCGGCCGCGAGCAAGGACAGGCTTCCGGTGCCGCAGCCCAGGTCAAGGACGTCGCCCGTGGCATCCGGCAACCAGTCCCGCAGCCGCCTCGACCACGCGTCCCGCACCACCGTGTCCCGCAGCCCGTGGTCCGGCTCGTCGTCGAACGTGGCCGCCTCGATGTCCCAGTCGATCGTCATGTCCCGAGGGTGACACCCGCCACTGACAATCCGACTCGGATGAGAAAGCCTCCCTGTAGAGGTCTACAGACGTCCCACCTTGGACATCGGTAGTACAGGGAGGCAGCCATGCGCCGTGTGACCGTGCACAAGACCGTCGGTAAGCCCACCAATCGACAGGTCCGGGAGAAGCATGAAGCCGAGGACCGGACCCGTGAACGCCCCGAGGTCCGCAAGGACATCCAGCGGACCTGGTGGCCCGATGGGTGAGAGCCGGCGCCCGCGGGGCATGAGACGCCCGCGACGGGGCCCGAAGCGCTAGAGGCCCTTCTTGTAGTGGTAGCGGTCGTAGGGACCGTCCACCCTGCGCTCCACCAACTCGTAGCCGTACCGCGGGTAGAGCCTTCGGTTCTCCCACATCATCGCGTTCGTGTAGAGCCGGACCTCCGGCAGCCCGAGCTCACGCGCCCGATCGTCGACGAAGGCGAGCAGGCGGGGGGGGCCACCGGGGGCCGCCCGCGCGGGGTGGGACGCGACGCTTTCCAGGAAAAAGTGGTCTCCCTTTGGGAAGAGGGAAAAGACACCCAACC
>NZ_JBVIHP010000025.1:63491-113107 GCF_055570235.1 Streptomyces sp. NPDC031274
CACACCTTTTGGCAGGCCCCACCCCCCCCCCCCCCCCCCCCCCCCCCCCCCCCCCCCCCCCCCCCCCAACCCCCCCCCCCCCCGCCCCCCCCCCCCCCCCCCCCCCGCCTCGGGGTGGACCGCGACGCTGTCCAGGAACAGGTGGTCCTCGTGCGGGACGAGGACCAGGACGCCCACCACCGGGTCGCCGGTGACATACACCCGCCCCGCCGCCACGTCCGCCGCGTGGTCCGCCTCCATGGGGACGGGCACGACACCGATGCGCTCGATGTAGGGGTGGTACGCCGCGTCCGTCACCGCCTTCACGGCGGGGACGTCGGCGGCGGTGGCGGGCCGGATGGCTGCGGCGGCGTGGCGGCTGTCGTCGGTCATGCCTTTACGTCTACGTCACTGCTCCTGCCCCGCACCAGCAGTTTCTTCACGAGCGGCCAGAGCACGATCAGCGCGATGATCACGTACACCGTGATCGAGAAGGGCGTGTCGAACAGGCCGCTGACGCTGCCGTCACTGATCTGCAGGGCGCGGCGCAGCTGTTGCTCGGCGTTCGGGCCGAGGATGACGCCGATGACGGCCGGCAGGACGGGCAGTCCGTAGCGGCGCATGCCGAAGCCGATCAGGCCGATGATCAGCAGGATCACCAGGTCGAGGGCCTCGCCGCCCACCGCGTACGCGCCCACCGCCGCGAAGAAGAGAATTCCCGCGTAGAGGTAGGGCCTGGGGATGCGCAGCAGCTTCGCCCAGATGGGGGCGAGGGGCAGGTTCAGGGCCAGGAGCAGGACCATGCCCACGAAGAGGGACGCGATCAGGCCCCACACCAGGTCCGGTTCGCGCTCGAAGAGGAGCGGCCCGGGCTGGATCCCGTACTGCTGGAAGGCGGCGAGCATCACTGCCGCGACGGCCGTCGTGGGCAGGCCGAGTGTCAGCATGGAGACCAGGGTGCCCGCGGCCGACGCCGATGACGCGGACTCGGGGCCCGCCACTCCCTCGATCGCGCCCTTGCCCCACTCGTCCTTGTGCTTGGACAGGCGCTTCTCGGTGACGTACGAGAGGAAGGTGGGAATCTCCGCGCCGCCCGCGGGGATCGCGCCGAACGGGAAGCCGATGAGCGGGCCGCGCAGCCAGGACTTCCAGGTGCGCTTCACGTCTGCCTTGCCCAGCCAGGGGCGGCCGACCGGGATCGCCTCGCCGCTCGTGCGCCGCAGATGGGCCGCGACCCACAGGGCCTCGCCGATGGCGAAGAGGCCCACCGCGACGATCACCACGTCGATGCCGTCGGCGAGTTGGAGCGAGCCGAAGGTCAGGCGCTGCTGTCCGGTCATCTGGTCGAGGCCGACCAGGCCGATGGTGAGACCGATGAGGAGCGAGGCGATTCCTCGTACCCGCGAGGAGCCGAGGACGGACGTCACGGCGATGAACGCGAGCACCATGATGGCGAAGTAGTCGGGCGCCCCGATGTCGACCGCGAGCTTCGCGACCGTCGGCGCGAGCGCCACCAGGAGGGTCGTGCCGATGATGCCGCCCGCGAAGTGGCCGATGGCCGCGGCGGCGAGCGCCTGTGCGCCGCGCCCCGCCTTGGCCATCGGGTTGCCTTCCATCGCCGCCACCACCGCGGCGCTCTCCCCCGGGGTGTTCAGGAGGATCGAGGTCGTCGAGCCGCCGAACATCGCCCCGTAGTAGATGCCCGCGAACATGATGAACGCGCCGGTCGGCTCCAGGCCGTACGTGACGGGGAGCAGGAGTGCCACCGCCATCGCGGGGCCGATGCCGGGCAGAACGCCGATCGCGGTGCCCAGGAGCACGCCGACGGCGGCCCAGAGCAGGTTCATGGGCGTGAGGGCCGTACCGAAGCCGTCCATCAGGGAGTTGAAGGCGTTCATGTCACAGCACTCCCATCAGTGGTCCGCCGGGCAGCGGCACCCCGAGCAGGTTGTTGAAGACGACGTACGTGAGGAGGGAGAGCCCTGCCGCGATGAGCGGATCGCGGTCCAGGTGACGGCTGCCGAGCGCGTACGCGGCGCCCCAGAAGAGCAGGGCGCCCGCGATGGGGAAGCCGAGCGGTTCGATGAGGACGGCGGCGCCGAGGAAGACGCCGGCGAGGAGCAGCACGGTGCGCCAGTCGGCGGGTTCCGACAGGTCGATGTCCTCGCCGCCCTCTGCCTCGCCGCGGCCGCCGCGCAGGACGTCGATCGCGAGGATCACGGCGACGACCAGGAGCCCGACGCCCACGACGATCGGGACCGTCTTGGGGCCGATAGGGCCGCGCTGGGCGATCTCGACGTCCATGGTGAGCGCGTCGGTGAGGACGAGCGCACCGAGGGCCAGCAGCATGACGCACACGCCGAGTTCGGAATGCTCGCGCAGCCAGGCACGGCGGCCGCCGCCGCGCTCATCGGGCGGGGTTTCGGTGGTGGTCGTCGTCGTCACAGTCCCAGCTCCTTCAGCACGGACACCACGCTCTTGTCCTGTTCGGCCAGGAAGTCACCGAACTTGTCGCCGGTGAGGAAGGCGTCGTCCCAGCCGTTGGTCTTGAGGGACTTGCGCCACTGTGGAGAGTCGTGGAGCTTCTTGACCAGGCCGGTGAGCTTCTTGCGTTCGGCGTCGGAGAGGCCGGGCGGGGCGACGATGCCGCGCCAGTTGGTGAAGTCCACGTCGTAGCCGGACTCCTTGAGGGTCGGCCCGTCCAGGCCCTTGGCCCGCTTGGGTCCGGTGGTCGCGAGGAGGCGCAGCTCGCCCGACTTGATCTGGTCCAGGTACTCGCCGACGCCCGAGACGCCGAAGGCGACCTTCTTGCCGAGGATCGAGGCGAGGAGTTCACCGCCGCCGTCGAAGGGAACGTAATTGACCTTCTTCGGGTCGATCCCCGCGGCGCGCGCCATCAGCATGGGGGCGAGGTGGTCGGGGCCGCCGGGGGAAGAGCCGCCGCCGACCGGGAGCTTGCCCGGGTTCTTCTTCCAGGCGGTGACCAGCTGCTTGATGTTCTTGTACGGCGAGTCCTTGGAGACCACGACGACGTCCGGCTCCTCGGTGAGGCGGGCGATCGGGGTGGTGTCGGCGAGGGTCTTGGGCGAGTCGTTGGAGCGTGCGGCACCCACGACGCCGAGGCCCATGGACATGGCGAGCTTGCCGTTGCCGTGCTCGCCGACGAGGCGGCTGAGGCCGACGGTGCCGCCGGCGCCGGGCAGGTTGAACACCTCGATGTTGTGGGTGAGTCCGGCGTCCTCGGCGTTCTTCGCCGCGGTCCGGGCGGTGATGTCGTAGCCGCCGCCCGGCGTGTTGGGGACCATGAGGCGCAGGCCGGGGATCTGTGTGCCGGTCTCGGCGCCGCTGCCCGTGGAGAGCAGCGGCGGCCCGGCGAGCACGAGCAGCGCGGCCCCGAGCAGGGCAAGGGGTGTGCGCAGACGCACGGGTGCCACCACCTGTCGGTACGTAGTTCGGTACGAGGGAGTTGATGCGGCCGGGTTCCCCGTGGGGGTGGGAACCCGGCCGCGGTCCGCGGGGACGGGGATATCTGTGAGGTGGCCCACATGTTGCCTGGACGTTAAGAAGCTGTCTCTCTTCCGGAATCAACGGACGTTGTGGTCGTTGTGGTCGGGCCCATAGCCTGCGGCGATGACAAGGGTGCTGGTCGTGGACGACGACTTCATGGTCGCCAAACTGCACAGCCGCTATGTGTCCGCGGTGGACGGATTCTCGGTGGTGGGAGTGGCGCACAGCGGTACGGAGGCACTGGCGGCGGTGGAGCGGCTGCGCCCCGATCTCGTACTCCTTGACATCTATCTGCCCGATATGGACGGCATCGCGGTGCTACGGGAGTTGCGGGCCGTGGAGGAGCGCGACCGGGACCGCCAGCCGCTGGACGCGCTGTTCATCACGGCGGCGCGGGACGCGGAGATCGTGCGGGCGGCGCTGCGGGCCGGTGCGCTGCACTATCTGATCAAGCCGTTCAACCAGGCCGCGCTGCGGGAGCAGTTGCTGCACGTGGCCGCGCTGCGGGCCCGCCTTGACGGCCTCGACGAAGCACGCCAGGAGGACATAGACCAGCTCTTCGGCCCCCGCCCACCCGGCTCCCGCGAACTCCCGAAGGGCCTGGCGGCCCACACCGCCGACCTAGTCGAGCAGACACTGCGCAGACATCCGGGCGGCCTCTCCGCCTCGGAGTGCGCACAGGAGGGGGCACTCTCCCGGGTCAGCGCCCGCCGCTATCTGGAGTTCTTCGCGGACACGGGGCGGGTGGAGGTGACGCTTCGGTACGGGGGGACGGGGCGGCCGGAGCGGCGGTATCGGTGGGTGCGGTGAGCCGTTTTGGTGGGCGGAGTCAGGCGTGAACCGTCCCGGTGGGCGGAATCAGGCGTGAGCCGCCCGGGCGTGCGCGGTCAGGGGCGGGTCGCGCCGGGACGGTAGCCGGGGAAGCAGATCAGACAGGCGCCCAGCTTGGCCCTCGCCTCGGCGAGCGGCTTCCTTCGGGGAGTGTGAATCTCCTTGCCCTGGCGACCAGCCTGCCGCTGCCCGTCGAGCAGCCCCGCACAGCGCGTCGTGCGATGGAAGACCTGTCCACCTGCGGTGACGAAGACGTGGGACGGCAACCCCTCGGGGACCGGAGCGCATTCCGTGCACTGCTCCACCAGCATTTCGTGAACGCATCTCTTGTCCGCCATGCGCTCATGCTTCCGTCGGGCACCTCACGCCACAAGAATGGATCACGCCTTTCGCGCCGCCGCCTGATGCCCTCGTGCGTCCGGGGGTGACATCCGAGTATCAGCCGCGGCGCCCAGCCCCCTCAGGCCATACGACATCAACCGCGAGACCCGTCTCGCGTGCTGCGAGCACCGTGTCGGCCGTGCCCCCGCCCTTGCCCGACGGCGGAGCACCGTCCCACACGGCGACCAGCCGATCGCCGCGCCTCAGCAGTTCCGAGTTCGCTGCCTCGTACGCCGAGCGGTTCGCAGTCTCGTGCGGCATCACGACGACCTCGGAGGCCGCCGCGACGAGTCGGTCGAAGGTCTCGGCGTGCTCGGGCTTCACCTTCGCCTGCCGGTAGTCGTGCGAAGGCAGCACGACCACGAGACGCCCGCCGGCCGCGAGGAGTTCCTCGGCAAAGATCGAATCGGAGCCGGCCGCGATGCACGACACTCCGACGAGCTCACCCTCCGCGTGCCGCACGAACACCTCGCGCAGCGCCGTGCGTACAAGCTCGACGCTCTCGTCGGTCAAGTCCATGTGCCCGGTTACGGCGTACGTGGCCACGCCCGCTCTCCCCAATTCGTCAGCTCGCCAACAGGGCGCGAATCCTATCCCGCGCCTCTCGCAGACCCGTGGCTCGCGTCGCGCCGCACCGTGTACGGGGGTGACCTGTGCCGGATCTCAACGGACTCCCACGGACTGGTACGTAGCTCACGTACTGGTCATAGAGGTGCTTCCGGGACCCAGCCTCAGCCCCCGGTTAGCCCTCCCTTAACCGCACCATAAAGATCGCCATCACCCCCTCCCAGCAGGCGATTTCGACGATTTCAGCGGCTAGTTTTCTCGTCGCCGGGCCGGTTACGAACCGTCGGCGCCGCACGCAATCGGGGGGCGGCACCGGCCGTTCGCAACCGTCTCGGGTCCCCCGCCCCCCAGAACCGCCGCTGAGGAGAACCACTCATGACCGCACGTCGCAAGGTCGCCGCGATCGCCGCCGCCGGTATCGCCCCGCTCGCCCTGACCGCCCTTTCGGCCGCCCCCGCCGCCGCGCACGGTTCGATGACGGACCCGGTCAGCCGGGTCTCCGCGTGCTTCCAGGAGGGCCCGGAGTCCCCGACGTCGGCTGCCTGCAAGGCGGCTGTCGCGGCCAGTGGTGCGCAGGCCTTCTACGACTGGAACGGCGTGAACATCGCCAACGCCGCGGGCAAGTCGAAGGAGATCATCCCCGACGGGAAGCTGTGCAGCGCGGGCAACGACAAGTACAAGGGGCTCGACCTGCCGCGCGCCGACTGGCCGTCCAGCAAGATGTCCGGCGGCAACCACACCTTCCACTACAAGGGCACCGCCCCGCACAAGGGCTCCTTCGAGCTGTACATCACGAAGGACTCGTACGACCCGACCAAGCCCCTGAAGTGGTCGGACCTGGAGGAGAAGCCCTTCGTCGACGTCGCCGACCCGAAGATGGAGAACGGCGACTACGTCTTCGACGGCAAGGTCCCCGCCAAGTCGGGCCGCCACCTGATCTACTCGGTCTGGCAGCGCTCGGACTCCCCCGAGGCCTTCTACACCTGCTCCGACGTCGTCTTCGGCAAGGACAGCGGCGGCGGCACGGCGGCAGCACCGGCCCCGGCCGCCTCCGCCCCCTCCGAGAAGGACATCGCCGCGGGCGCGGACAAGTCCACCGTCGAGCACCACGGCCACGGCGACAGCGACGCCAAGACGGGCGCCGAGGCCTCCGAGGCGGCCCCGGCCGCGGGTGACGACACCGCCGCCAACCAGCCCGAGGTGAACAGCGGCGACCAGAAGCCCGTCGCGGCGGCCAACGAGAACCTCGCCGAGACCGGCGGCGACAGCACCACCCCGTACATCGCGATCGGCGGCGCCGCCGCGCTCGCCATCGGCGCAGCGGCCATGTTCGGCACGGCCCGCCGCCGGACGGCGCGCCACGGCCGCTGAACCGGCTGAGCAGCGTTCACCGAGCCGCCGCCGAGCCCGGTCGACCGGGTTCTGCGGCGTGAGGGCCGCCCTCTCCTCGTACGTCACGGGGAGACGGCGGCCCTCTGTCCGTGCGGAGCGGTTCAGGAGAAGCACGTGCTCGGCGTCGCGTGCGCCGGGTCGAGCGCGTTCGCGACCTCGTGGTGCGCGACGCGGTCGAGGATCCCTATCGCCACGTGCTCGGAGAGGTCCGCGGCGCACAGATCCTGGACGGTGACGTTGCGTACGCCGGGGCCGTTCAGGAATTGCGTGCGGTACGGGGTGACCACCTCGTCGTACTTGGTGGCGATGACGGTGTAGCGCACGCCCGGGACGGTGTCGCCGCCTTCGTTGAGCTTGGTCAGGAACGGCGATCCCGCCACCTGGTCGGCGAGGCCCGGGGTCTTGGTGGTGAGCAGGTCCTCGATGCCCGGGAAGTAGGGCAGCAGCTTGGTGAAGCCGAGCAGGGTGGTGCCGTGGTTGTCGGGCGCGAGGCCGACCAGGGCGTTCACCTTCTGCGCGCCGCCGAGGAACTTCAGGTAGTAGCGGGGCATCATGCCGCCCTGCGAGTGGCCCACGAGGTCCGCCTTCGCCGCCCCCGTGGAGGCCAGTACCTTGTCGACGAAGCCGTCGAGCTGCTCGGCGGACTTGTCGATCGGGCCGAGCCCGTTGAAGAACGGCACGCCGGGCAGCTGGCCGTAGTCGAGGGAGAAGACGCAGTAGCCGCGCCTCACCAAGTAGGGCGCGAGGACGAGCCAGTTGTCGACGGAGTTGCCGAAGGTGCCGTGGACGAGGACCACGGGGCGCGGGTGGGCGGCGGACGGCTTGCAGCCGTAGTCGTTCCAGCCGCTCGACGAGGCAGCGGGGGCGGAGGGGGCGGCTGACGCGGTGGCGGTGGGGGCGGTCAGGGTGAGCGCGCCCGTCATGAGAAGGGCTGCGGTGAACGCTCTGAGCGCTCGTCTCCAGGGCAGCATCGGGTGATCTCCTTGCGGCTCAAGGGAGTTGCGATGGGTGAGCCCTGTGATCCGGATCACGAGGATGCCGTGCACACGACAAATTACGGGCGAGTAGTAAAAGTGTGAAGTTACGCGTCGGTAAAACTTCCAGCAGGTACTGGCACGGTCGTCGCCTCGAAGCGCCTGTCGCGACGCCGCGGAGATCCATCGGAGGGGGCCCTAGCGCGGGGGCGCCACGAGCCCCACCTCGTACGCGATGATGACCAGTTGGACCCGGTCCCGGGAGTCGAGCTTGGTGAAGAGCCGCGCCACATGTGCCTTCACCGTGGCCACGGTGATGAAGAGTTCGGCCGCGATCTCCGCGTTGGACAGGCCGCGCCCCACCAGCGTGAGCACCTCGCACTCCCGGTCGGTGATGCCCTCGACCGTCCGCCGGGCCCGCGGCGCCGGATCGGGGCGCGCGGCGAACTCCTCTATCAGGCGCCGGGTGACGCTCGGCGCGATCAGGCCGTCCCCCGCGGCCACCACGTGGATCGCCGCGAGGATGTCCTCGAGTGCCATGTCCTTGACGAGGAATCCGCTCGCGCCCGCGCGCAGCGCACCGTAGACGTAATCGTCGTCGTCGAAGGTGGTGAGGACCAGGACGCGCGTCGCCTCTGCCTCTGCCGTGATCAGACGGGTGGCCTCGATGCCGTCCATGCCGGGCATGCGGATGTCCATCACCACGACGTCGGGGCGTACGTCATGGGCCAGCCGGACCGCCTCCGCGCCCGTCCCGGCCTCCCCCACGACCTCGATGTCAGGGGTGTCGGCCATCAGGACGCGCAGGCCCGCGCGGACGAGGGGCTGGTCGTCGGCGAGTACGACGCTGACGGTGGGGCCGACGCGAACGGCGGGGCCGGTCATCGGGCCTCCACCGGCGGCAGGGGCAGCAGGGCCGTCACCCGGAAGCCGCCCTCAGGACGCGGTCCCGCGGTGAACCTGCCGCGCAGCAGGGCGACTCGCTCGCGCATGCCGACCAGGCCGAACCCGGTGCCCGCGGACAGGCGGCCGCCGCGGCCGTCGTCCTCTATCCGGAGGGACAGCTCGCCGTCCCGCTGCTCGACGGTCACCCGGCAGGTGTCCGTTCCCGCGTGCCGTACGACATTGGTGAGGGCCTCCTGGAGGATGCGGAACGCGGCCAGGTCGATGTCGGGGGGCAGGGGTGCGCGCTCCCCCAGTCGGCGGACCTCCGCGCGGACTCCGGCGTCCCGCGCCGACGCGGCGAGACGGTCGATGTCGGCGAGCCCCGGGGCCGGTTCGCGGGGTGCCGCGGTGGGCGTGTCACGGGCGACGTCCGGCGCGTCGTCGGCGGTCCCCGGCTCCGACTCCGGCCTGCGCAGCGCGACCAGCGTGCGGCGCAGCCCCGCGAGGGTCTCCCTGCTGGTGGCCTCGATGATGGTGAGCGCGTTGCGGGCCTCCGCGGGCTGGGTGTCGATGACCCGGCTGCCCACGCCCGCCTGGATGGCGATGACGCCGATGCTGTGGGCAATCATGTCGTGCAACTCCCTTGCGATGCGCAGCCGTTCGGCGGTGACGGCGCGGGCTGTGGCCTGGGCGCGCAGTGCGTCCGCGTGCGTGCGGCGCTCACGGGACGAACTTCCCGCCATCCAGGCGGCGATGAGCGCGACGGCGATGAACGCCACGGTCTCGCCGTTGTTGCCGGCCCAGCCCGAGGTCCCGCAGCCGTTCGCCTCGTATGTGGCGGGTCGGCAGCCGCCGTCGGGCGGGAAGGCGAAGAGGGTGACGGCCTGGGTGGTGAACGCCATGAGGGCGGCGGCGATCGAGGTGCGGCGCGGGCGGGTGGCGGCGAGGTAGCCGACGGCGCAGACCCCGGCGAGCGTCTGGAGATAGCTGACCTCGATCTTGCGCATCTCCATCGTGGCCGTCACCGCGCCCAGGAGCAGGAAGGCAAGGGCCGGCAGCGGCCTGCGCCTGATGAGGGACGCGACCACGGCCGTCAGCGCGATCGACGCGATGACCATCAGGATGTCGAAGCCGTGCTGCCCGTAGTCGAAGGTCACGTACGTGACGAACGGGAAGATGACGGCCCCGCTCCAGGCCAGGCCCGTGCGCACCGACGGCCACAGGCGCCCGGGCACGCGTCGGCTCCGCCCCTCCTTGGCCTGCTCGGCCCCCTCGGCCTCTTCGGCCTCTTCGCCCGTGCGCTGACCTGGGTCGATGTCCATGCGCCGATCGTATGTGCCCTTCCCCCGCAGAGGTATTGGCCCGCGGTCGTACTCCCACGGGCTACCGGAGCCGCCCCAGGTGTGGCCGACCACCCGATGCCCGCCGGACGAAGCGGTCGTGTCCGTGCACCGCCGCGCCCCCCTAGCCACACATGTAGCCACACATGCAGCCATGCCTGTAGCCACATCTGTGGGCCACATCTGTAGCCACGAAGACCCGGTCACGCCGCCAGCGTTCCCGGCACGATCGCGCCGGGGCCGAACTTCGCCCGCGCCCGGTCGGCCACCGCCTCGATCCGCCGCGCCCTGTCGTCCACCGGGTCGAACATCAGCTGGTGGGCGGCCTGTTCGGCAGGCCCGAGCCCTTCGGCGCGCAGCGAGATGCCGCGCACTCGGGCCCGCTGGAGGCCGAGCGCCTCGTACATCCCGTACGCGGTCGTGGTCAGCGCGCCGGAGTGCGCGGTCGGTTCGGGCAGCGTACGGGTGCGGGTCGTCGTGGAGCGGTCCGCGTACCGCACGGTGAGGGTCAGGGAGCGGCACACCTGATCCTCGTCGCGCATCCGCGCACCGAGTTCATCGGTGAGTGAGAGCAGTGCCCTGCGGTGTCGCGTGGGGTCCAACTCGTCTCGGGGGAAGGGACGTTCGGAGGCGAGGGAGCGGGCGGCGGCGTTCGGCACGACACGCGTGCGGTCGACGCCGTGCGCCTTCTCGTGCAGCTCGCGTCCCGCGCGGGCCCCCACGAGGCGTTGCAGCGTGGACAGCGGCGCGGCGGCCACCTTGCCGACGGAGTCGAGCCCGTACCCGCAGAGGGTGCGGGCGGTGGCGCGGCCGACCCCGGGCAGTTCGGCGACCGGCTTCGGCCCGAGGAAATCCGCGATGGCGCCGGGCTCCGGACCCACGGCCCGGGTCACCCCGGGCGCGGCTCCCCGCACGGCCATCCGCGCCAGCATCGGCCCGGGCCCGGCGCCGATCACGCAGTCCACCCCGTGGAGGGCGAGCGCCCGCACCCGGATCACCGAGGCGAGCTCGACGGCGTCGCGCCCGAAGTAGCGCATCGCTCCCCGCACGTCGACAAGCGCGGCGTCGGGCGGCAGCGCCTCGACGACGGGGCTGAACTCGCCGAGCAGCAGGAGCAGCCGGGGTACGGCGGCCTCGTACATGGGTGGCAGGAGAAAACGCACGCAAAGGGTACTCATCCCGCGCTCCCTGGACTCTGGTGCCACAACTTCCGTCCTGTCGCCGCCCGTTCGCCGGGTGGCCGGAGGTCGGCCCAGGGGTGCATCTCGTACCCCGTGGACATCCGGATACGTCGGCCGTCGTCCACTGGTGCCTCATCGGACCCGGGCGCCCCTTCCGGGCCTGGCTCGGCAAGGCGCGCCCCCACCGCATCGAGCCCGCCCTCCTGCCGCAGCTCCACCAGTTCCGCCAGATTCCACGCCGCCGCGCCGACCACGCTGAGGCTGCGCGGCCCGCGCCTCTGCACCACTCCGCGGACCAGGAGCAGCCAGGAGTGGAAGACGGTGTGCGCGCACCGTTCGTGGGCGTCGTCGAAGAAGGCCAGGTCGACCAGGCCCGTACCGTCGTCCAGGGTGGTGAAGATGACCCGCTTCCCGGAGCGGATCGGCGGGGTCTGGGTGGCCGCCTTGGCGCCCGCGACAAGGACGGTCACCCCGTGTTCGGCCTCCCGCAGACGGCGGGCCGTCAGCACGCCGAGCTCCCGGAGGAACTCCGCGTGGTCGCCCATGAGATGGCGCGACGAGTCCATGCCCAGGACGCCGAGTTCGGCGCTGAGCCGTTCCGCGTCGTCCAGGTCGGGCAGCCCCGCGGATGCCGTCTTCCGCCCGCCGGACAAGGGGAGTTGAGCCCCGGACGAGCCCCCCGAACCCCGCGAGCCCCGCCGGAGCTCCGTCAGGTGCAGCTGCAGATCGCGGCGGTTGGCGCCGAACGCGTCGAGCGCGCCGACCTGCGCGAGCCGCTGCGCGACCGGCTTTCCGGGCCTGGCCCGCTCCCAGAAGTCGAGGAGCGAGGCGTAGGGCTGCCCGTCCGCGATCCGCGCGGCCTCGGCCTCGCTGATGCCGTGGACATCGGAGAGCGCGAGGCGCAGGCCCCACACATCCCGGGACCCAGGGTTATCAGACACCAGTTCGATACGGTGAGCGACCGCGGACCGGTTCACGTCCAGCGGAAGAATCGGCACCCCCCGCCGCCGCGCGTCCGCGAGCAGCAGCCGCTTCGGGTACATGCCGGGGTCGTGCGTGAGCAACCCCGCGTAGAAGGCGGCCGGGTGATGGGCCTTCAGCCACGCCGACTGGTAGGTGGGCACGGCGAAGGCCACCGCGTGCGCCTTGCAGAAGCCGTACGAACCGAAGGCCTCGATGATCTCCCAGGTCCGGCCGATCGTCTCGGCGTCGTACCCCTTCGCCGCCGCCTGCTGCGCGAACCAGAACCGGATCCGTCCCTGCGACTCGGGGTCGGAGAGCCCGCGGCGCACCCGGTCCGCCTCGTCGCGCCCGCAGCCGGTCATGATGTTCACGATGTCGATGATCTGCTCGTGGAAGACGACGACGCCGTACGTCTCCTTGAGCGGGCCCGCAAGGTCCGGGTGCGGATAGCGGATGGGCGCGCGGCCGTGCCGGGCCTCGATGAAGGGCCGCACCATGTCGGCGGCGACCGGCCCCGGCCGGAAGAGCGAGATGTCGACGACCAGGTCGTGGAAGGTCGCGGGCTGAAGGCGGCCGACCAGATCACGCTGGCCCGGCGACTCGATCTGGAAGCAGCCGAGCGTCTCGGCGGACTTGATGAGCCGATACGTCGCCGGGTCACCCGGCGGCACCGCGTCCACGTCCACCCGCTCCCCCGTGGCCCGCTCGACCTCCCCCACCGCGTGCGCCATCGCCGACTGCATCCGCACGCCGAGCACGTCGAGCTTGAGCAGCCCGAGGTCCTCCACGTCCTCCTTGTCGAACTGGGACATGGGCAGGCCCTCGCCGCTGGTGGGCACGACGGGCGTACGCGCGAGCAGTGAGGCATCGGAGAGGAGCACTCCGCACGGATGCATGGCGACCCCGCGCGGCAGCGCGTCCAGGGCCTCGACCAGGTCCCACAGCCGTCCGTGCTTCTCCGTTTCCCCTGCCACCGCCCGCAGTTCGGGCAGCTCCTCCATCGCCGAGCGGGCGTCCCGCGCGCGGATGTGCGGGAAGGACTTGGCGATCTTGTCGATCTCGGCCGGGTCCATGGAGAGGGCGGCGCCCACATCGCGGATGGCGTGGCGGACCCGGTAGGTCTCGGGCATGGCGACGGTCGCGACCCGCTCGGTGCCGAAGCGGCCGATGATCGCGCGGTAGACCTCGAGGCGGCGGGCCGACTCCACGTCGATGTCGATGTCCGGCAGGACGGCCCGCCGCGTGGACAGGAACCGCTCCATGAGCAGGCCGTGCTCGACGGGGTCGGCGTGCGCGATGCCGATGAGGTGGTTGACCAGGGACCCGGCACCGGAGCCGCGCGCCGCGACGCGGATACCCAAGTCGCGTACGTCGTCGACCACTTGGGCCACGGTGAGGAAGTAGGAGGCGAAGCCGTGGTACGCGATGATGTCCAGCTCGTGGTGCATCCGCTCCCAGTACGCGCGCCGCGTGCGGCGTCTGTCGTATCCCCGAAGGACCATCCCCGCCGCCGCCCGCGAGGCGAGCACGCGCTGCGCGCTGCGGCATCCCGCACCGACGAGATGCGGTTCGGGGAAGCGCACGGAGCCGATGCCGATGTCGTCCTCGGGGTCGACGAGGCACTCGGCGGCGACCGACCGGGTCTGCTCGACGAGGCGGTGGGCGGTGTCGCGGCGGAAACCGGCCGCCTCCACGATCCGCTCGGCGTTGCCCAGCATGGCGTCGGCGCCCTTCAACCACCGCTCTCCGCTGTCGAGTTCCTTGGTCGGGTCGACGGGGACGAGGCGGCGCGCGGCGTCGAGTACGTCGGCGACCGGGCCGAGCCCCGCGTCGGCGTAGCGGACGGCGTTGCTCAGGACGGGGCGGACGCCCTGCTCGGCGGCGAAGCCGACGGTGCGGGCGGCGAGGCGGAGCGAACCGGGTCCGGTGCCTTCGCGGCCGTGCCACACGGACTCAAGGCGCAGCGCGTCCCCGTAGCGCTCGCGCCAGGGGGCCAGGAGGCGGGCGGCCCGGTCGGGGCGTCCGGCGGCCAGAGCGCGCCCCACGTCGGACGCGGGGCCGAGCAGCACGGTCATGCCGTCGCCGTGGTTCTCCTCCCACGGAAGCACGGGCTGCCCTTCGCCGCTCCGGTGCGCGGCGGTGATCAGGCCGCACAGCGCGGCCCAGCCCGTGGCGCCGTCGCGGGCGAGGAAGGTCACGCGCGGGGTCGACTCGTCGATGAAGGCGCCTCCGCGCACCGGGGTCCGCCGCCGCGCACCGCGCGCCGCGACCGGCTCCCCCACCGCGAGCTCGGCCCCGAACAGTGGCCGGACCCCCGCCTTCGCGCAGGCCTTGGCGAACCGGACGGTTCCCGCGAGGGTGTCCCGGTCGGTGAGCGCGAGGGCGTCCATGCCCCGCTCGGCGGCGCGCTCGGCGAGAAGCTCCGGATGCGAGGCCCCGTACCGCGGGGAGAACCCGGAGACGGTGTGCAGATGCGTGAACCCGAGCACACGCACCTCCTGAAACCCTGAATCGATCCGTTCTCACATCCCCCGCCTCCACCATAGACCAAGTTTCGAACGTACGTACGACACCGACGTACGGCACCCGGTCCGACCCGCGTCTGCTTCGCCCATTCGGCCCCGCCCACCTGCGGGAACGGCAGGAGCCACGGAGCGTGGGGGCATGAGTTTCACCGATGATGTGAAGAGCGCCGTCACCCCGCGAGCAGCCCTGCTGGTCATCGGCGTACTGGCCCTGCAACTGCTGTTCATCGCCTCCTACGTAGGGGCCCTGCACGACCCGAAGCCGAAAGACGTGCCCTTCGGAGTCGTCGCTCCGGGTCCCGCGGCGAAGGAGACCTCGGACAAGCTCGGAAAGCTCCCCGGCGGCCCGCTCGACCCACGTGTGGTCAAGGACGAGGCCGCGGCCCGGCATCAGATCATGAACCGCGACATCGACGGCGCCCTGATCGTCGACCCCCGGGGTACCACCGACACCCTTCTGGTCGGCTCGGGCGGCGGCACCGTCCTCGCCACCGCGCTGGAGAAGATCGCCACTCAGGTCGACGGCGCCGAGAAGCGCACGGTCAAGGCCGTGGACGTGGCCCCGGCGTCCGCCAAGGACTTCGACGGGCTCTCGTCCTTCTACCTGGTCGTCGGCTGGTGCGTCGGCGGCTACCTGTGCGCCTCGATCCTGGCGATCAGCGCGGGATCCCGGGCCGCCAACGGCGGGCGCGCGCTGATCAGGACCGGCGTCATGGCGCTCTACTCGATCGCGGGCGGCCTCGGCGGCGCGATCATCATCGGGCCGATCCTCGGTGCCCTGCCCGGCAGCATCATGGGGCTGTGGGGCCTGGGTTCCCTCGTCGTCTTCGGGGTCGGCATGATCACGCTCGCCCTCCAGTCGCTCACCGGCATCGTGGGCATCGGCCTCGCCGTCCTGCTCGTCGTGATCGCGGGCAACCCGAGCGCGGGCGGCGCCTTCCCGCTGCCGATGCTGCCGCCGTTCTGGAAGGAGATCGGCCCCTGGCTGCCGCCGGGCGCGGGCACCTGGGTGGCGCGCTCGATCGCGTACTTCAAGGGCAACGCGATCACCGGACCGATGCTGGTGCTCGCCGCCTGGGCGGTCGTGGGCACCGCCGTCACCCTGGTCATGTCCTCGCTGCGCGGGGACCGGCAGCCGGGCCAGAAGCCCTCGATGCAGGAGGACACCGGCGCCCACCGCGGGTGACGGCCCGCTCTGCGCGGCCGTTGTCAGACCCGGGTGCGAGGCTGGAGCGGTGATCACCACCCTGGCGGTCGAGAACTACCGCTCCCTGCGCAAACTGATCGTCCCCCTGGACCGGCTGAACGTGGTCACGGGCGCGAACGGCACCGGCAAGTCGAGCCTGTACCGCGCGCTGCGACTGCTCGCCGAGTCGGCCCGCGGCGGAGCGATCTCGGCGCTGGCCCACGAAGGCGGCCTGCCGTCCACCCTGTGGGCGGGCCCCGAGAAGCTGGGCCGCGCCGTCCGCGAGGGCCGCCATGCCGTCCAGGGCACGGTCCGCACCGAGCCCGTCAGCCTGCGCCTCGGCTTCGCCGGGGACGAGTTCGGGTACGCGGTCGACTTCGGCCACCCCCAGCCCAGCGGCCCCGCGTCCCTGTTCAACCTCGACCCGGAGATCAAGCGCGAGGCCACCTGGGCGGGCCCGGTGCTCCGCCCGGCCGCGCTCCTCTCCGACCGCTCGGGGCCCGCCGTGCGCACCCGTACCGCCGACGGCGGCTGGCACCGCTCCGTGAACGAGATCCGTCCGTACGACAGCATGCTGAGCCAGCTCGCCGACCCGCAGCTGGCCCCCGACCTGCTCCGCCTGCGCGAGCTGATCAGGTCCTGGCGCTTCTACGACCACGTCCGCACGGACGCCGACGCCCCCGCCCGCGCCGCCCAGATCGGCACCCGCACCCCGGTGCTCAGCGGCGACGGCTCGGACCTGGCGGCCGCCCTCCAGACCATCCGCGAGACCGGCGACCACGCCGCGCTCGACGCGGCGGTGGACGACGCCTTCCCCGGCAGCCGCGTCGACGTCGCCGACCACGGCGGACGGTTCGAGCTGCTGCTGCACCAGCACGGGCTGCTGCGCCCCCTCGGCGCCGCCGAGCTGTCCGACGGCACCCTGCGTTATCTGCTGTGGGCGGCGGCACTCCTGACCCCACGGCCGCCCTCGCTCCTCGTCCTGAACGAGCCGGAGACGAGCCTGCACCCGGACCTCCTGCGCCCCCTCGCCGATCTGATCCTCACCGCGACGAAGGACACCCAGATCGTCCTGGTCACCCACGCGAGGCCGCTGGCGGACGCCATCGAGAAGGGCGCCCCGCGCCACCGCGTCGACGTGAACTCCATAGAGCTGGTCAAGGAGTTCGGCCAGACGACGGTGGCCGGACGGGAGGGCCCGCTGGACGAACCTCTTTGGTACTGGCCCAAGCGCTAGAGCCTCTCGTGTGGATCAGGCCGGGCTCGCGGGGGGGGGCTTTACCGGCAGGCAGGCCGGGCGGGCGGGCGGGCGAACGCAGAAGAGCCGGGCGGACGCAGAAGGGCCGGTCCGCCACGAGCGGACCGGCCCCATCCTGCTGCCCCCCGCCGGGGGGCACTCCTCCCTCAGCCGATCTCCGCACCGACGGCGCTCAGCACCTCGGGAACCGGCTGGAAGAACGTCTCCCCACCGGCGCTGCAGTCACCGCTGCCGCCCGAGGTCAGGCCGAGCGCGGTGTCACCCGCGAAGAGCGCGCCCCCGCTGTCGCCGGGCTCGGCGCAGACGTCGGTCTGGATGAGTCCGTTGACGACATCGCCGTTGCCGTAGTTCACGGTGGCGTCGAGACCCTTGACCGTGCCGTCGTGCACCTGCGTGGTCGAGCCACTGCGCTGCACCTTCTGGCCGACGGTCGCGTCACCCGCCTTGGCGATGGCCTGGGTCGAACCGTCGTAGAGGTCCACCTCGCTGGGGTGCGCGGTGTCGCCGGTGTACTTGACCAGGCCGTAGTCGTTGTCGGGGAAGCTGGAGTCGGCGTTCTCACCGATCACAGGCCCGCCCTGCTTCTCGGACCAGCTCTTGACGGCCTCGGTGCAGTGCCCGGCCGTGATGAAGTACGGAGCGCCGTCCTTGACCACGTTGAAGCCGAGCGAGCAGCGGCTGCCGTCGCCCCAGATGGCGTCGCCGCCCGCGATCAGAGGCTTGAACTCCCCCTTGCTGTGCTGGAGTTCGGCCTTGGAACCGAGCCCCTTCACGACCGAGTCGAGCTTGTCCAACGAGGCGCCCTTGACCGTGCGGTCCGCCGTGACGACGACCTTGTTGGTGGCCGGGTCGACCGCCCACGAGGTGCCGGGGATGGACGCCTTGTCGCTGAGCGTCGAACGGGCGCTCTTCAGCTGGGCGAGGGAGTTCTCGACGATTCTCGCCTTGGCACCCGCCGACTCGACGGCGTCCGCCGCACTCTTGTCGAGGACGTTCACGACGAGGTTCTTGGCCTTGGCGTCGTAGTAGGTACCCGCGGCGTCCGAACCGAGGTCCTTGCCGAGGGTCGAGGCGAGCTTTCCGGCCTTCGCTGCCGAGAGGGTGTCCGGCGTGGGGGTCGGGGCACTCTCACTGGCGTTCGCAGTCTGGAAGGTGATTCCGGCGGCGATCAGTGCGGTGATGCCCGCACCTGCCACGGTGGCACGTCGCTTGGATATGCGTCGGTGCTTCAATTCACGTCCTCCTGTGGGGGGTCGGCCCGTTCGGTGTGGGGACCTGGGGACCGGAAGGCGTACCGGCACGGAGTCGCTCACGCTGGGAAAGCCGCGTCCATGCCAAATGGTGCGGCCCACTATCCCGATGCCGCCTGGTAGCACACAAGGTCTACTTCAGGACGCGCACGTGACCAACACTGTGCGCCCCCTGTGTCTTCACCGGCGCCGGTCTCACCACGTCGGTTCCCGTTGCAAACACCCCGTGCGAGCGGGTGATCGGCAGTGGGTAAGGTCTAGTCCTGTCCGATTCTCGACGCTCCCCGCGCGCCCGGAGCCCCGGCTTCCGAATCCGCCGCACCGAAATCCGGCAGCGCGGGAACGGGCTCGACAGACGCGGGGACGGACTCGGCGGGCGCGGCGGAGGCGGACTCAACAGGCGCGGCGGGAACGGGATCGGCGGGCGCGACGGAGGCGGACTCAACAGGCGCGGCGGGAACGGGCTCGGCGGG
Source organism: Streptomyces sp. NPDC031274 (assembly GCF_055570235.1). Lineage (NCBI taxonomy): Bacteria > Bacillati > Actinomycetota > Actinomycetes > Kitasatosporales > Streptomycetaceae > Streptomyces > Streptomyces sp. NPDC031274. Next base: position 82,184 of record NZ_JBVIHP010000025.1, read on the forward strand.
CGCGACGGCGGGCTCAACAGGCGCGGCGGCGAGCGGCTGCTGCGTCGGCGGAGCGGGCTGAGCCCGCTCCAGGAAGCGCAACAGCTCGACGGGGAAGGGCAGTACGAGGGTGGAGTTCTTCTCGGCGGCGACCGCCACCACGGTCTGGAGCAACCGCAGTTGGAGCGCGGCCGGCTCGTCCGCCATCTCGTGCGCGGCCTGGGCCAGCTTCTTGGAGGCCTGCAGTTCGGCGTCCGCGTTGATCACGCGCGCCCGCCGCTCACGGTCGGCCTCGGCCTGCCGGGCCATGGACCGTTTCATCGTCTCCGGGAGCGATACGTCCTTGATCTCGACCCGGTCGATCTGCACGCCCCATCCGACGGCAGGAGAGTCGATCATCAACTCCAGGCCCTGGTTGAGCTTCTCGCGGTTGGAGAGCAGATCGTCGAGTTCGCTCTTGCCGATGATCGAGCGCAATGACGTCTGCGCCATCTGCGAGACCGCGAAGCGGTAGTCCTCCACCTGGACGACGGCCTCGGAGGCGTCGACCACCTTGAAGTAGATGACCGCGTCGACGCGCACCGTGACGTTGTCCCGGGTGATGCCGTCCTGCGCGGGGACCGGCATCGTCACGATCTGCATGTTCACCTTGCGGAGCCGGTCGACGAACGGCACGATCATCGTGAACCCGGGCCCCCGCACCCCGCTCTGCAGCCGCCCGAGCCGGAGCACCACACCTCGTTCGTACTGTTTGACGACACGCGCCGCGGCCATCGCGTAGACCACTGCGGCACATCCGACGGCCACTCCCGCCGCCACCAGCTCCTCGACCATGCCGGCCCCCCAGGGTCCGAATTGGGCGTGTTGGGCGTGCACTTCGAAGGTAGCGCCGTACGGCGCGCAAAGGGAGACGGGAGACAGGAGAGAGCCCCCGCCCGGACTTCCGGACGAGGGCTCCCCCGCTGCTGGCTGCAGACTTGCTGACGTACGTGGATCAGTGGGTCAGTTGATCAGTACACGCTCACGCCGTACGCGCTCAGCGCCTCGGTGACCGGCTGGAAGAAGGTCGTCCCGCCCGAGGAGCAGTTGCCGCTGCCGCCCGACGTGAGGCCCAGCGCCTTGGTCCCCGCGTAGAGCGGGCCGCCGCTGTCGCCGGGTTCGGCGCAGACCGTGGTCTGGATCATGCCGTAGACGATGTCACCGTTGCCGTAGTTGACGGTCGCGTTCAGGCCGGTGACCTTGCCGCTGTGGATACCGGTGGTCGAGCCGCGCCGGGTGACCGTCTGGTTCACGGTGGGGTTGCCCGCGCTGGTGATGTCCTGGCTGCCGACCGTGCCGGGAGGGGTGGCCGAACCGGCGGCGTACTTGACGATGCCGTAGTCGTTGGTCGGGAAGCTGGAGCCCGTCGTGGACCCGATCGTCGTGGTGTGTCCGGAGTTGGACCACCAGGTGCCCGCGCCGTCGGTGCAGTGACCGGCGGTGACGAAGTAGTAGGTACTGCCGCTGCGGACGTTGAAGCCGAGCGAGCAGCGCCAGCTGGAGGCGTAGATCGCGTCGCCGCCGGAGACCAGCTTGTTGAACTTGCCCGGAGTGCGCTCGACCTTGAGGGCGTCCGCGTTGCTTCCCGCGGCCTCCCTGAGCTTGGCGATCTCGGCCTTGGAGACGGTGCTGTCGGCGGTGACGACCAGACGGTTCGTCGCCTTGTCGACGCGCCATGCGGTGCCCGCGACATCCGCGCCGAGTACCGCGTCACTCGCGTTGGTGAGTTGCGCCGAGCTGAAGGTGGTGACGTCATTGGCGTTCGCAGCGGGTACGGCGAGCGCGCCGGCGGCCACAAGTCCGGTGGCCACGGCGAGGAGACGGGTGCGTCTCGCTATGCCGCTGCGGGGGGTGGTGCGCTTGTTCCTCACTTGTTGTTCCTCCCGGGGGGAAGTCAGTGGGCCGCGTGGGTTGAGGCCCGTGAGGCGCAGCCAATGAGCAAAAGGCAAGCCGGATTCCGGTTACGCCGTGCTCCTGACAAGCGCTGCTCGGAGTATTCGGGCCGCGGACACCGCGCACAAGAGCGGCTTTCGGCCGTAAGTCATATACATGCCGACCGGCCCCGGCGGTTGTCGTACCTGTCGTACGCCGCCGGGGCTGGGGTCATCGGCTCTGTTTCTGACGAGCCTGTGTCAGACGAGTCAGCTGTCGATGAGGTTCCGCTCCCCCGCGGCGATTTCGGCGTCAAGGGTGTTGCCCGGGGGCGGGAAGGGGCAGATGAAGTGGTCGGCGAAGGCGCACGGCGGAAGCAGTGCGCGGTTGAAGTCGACCGTCGTGCGCCCCTCGGCGTCGGGCGCGGCGGGCCGCAGGAACCTGAACCGGTAGCTGGACACCCCTCCTGTCGCGTCGCCGAACACCGCCCAGAGCGACCCGTCGCCCTCCACCGACACCTGGAGCGTGTGCTCCTTTCCGGCCAGGCTGAAAGTCAGCTCTCCGCCGAGGCCGAGCCCCCGCTCCACTCCGTCCGCGTTGCCGACCTTGACGGTGCGGACCCCATCGACAGTGCTGTCGGCGGCGTACGGCGTGAAGTGCCCCGGCACCGCCCAGCGCGCGTCGTACTCGGTGGCCTCGATGCCCTGGAAGGCGCGGCGCGTGGCGGACTCCGGGTCGAAGTCGCGTACCGCCCAGAGCCCTTCGCGCCGCAGCACGATCAAGCGGCGGCCGCCGTGCCCGACGCGGGCCGCGGCGACCGGGCCGGGGTCGGCGCCGAGACGGGCCTCGCCGTTGAGGAGCTGCCCGTCGAGAGTGAGCCCGTCGTCCACTGCGGCGGTCAGGACGATCTCGTCGCCCGCCTCGGTCCAGCGCCCCGGGATGCCCGGAAGCGATCCGTCCGGGTAGTCCCCGAGCCAGTGCGTGCCGGTGAGGGAGAGCGGGCCGTAGGGCGCCGACACCGTCTCCGTCCGCTGCTCGTGCCAGTGCTTCCAGTCGCGTACCGCGTCCGTCGTTGCGTCCGTCGTCATGTGATCAACCCTTCCATAGGGGCATACGGCCCTCCCTTGACGGCTGTCCGTCTCCCGCCTGCCTACGGTTCCCTACTCCTTGGGCAGACCCTTGGGGTTGACCTCCGACTCCTTGACGGCCTCGTTCGTCAGACCCCATCGCTTGAGAACCTTGGCGTAGCTTCCGTCCTTGATCACGTGGTTGAGCGCGGCGGCGTACGCGTCGACGAGTCCGCTGTCCTTCTTCGTGGTGGCGGCGATCTCGCCCTGAATGCTGGGGCCGCCGCCCGAAAGGGTCCCGATGATCTTCGTCTGTCCCGACGACGCTACGTGGTACGCGGCCGAGGGGTTCGGGCCGAGATACGCGTCGATGCGCCCCGACTGGAGGGCCAGGTAGTAGTCGGAGTCCTTCTGGAAGTACTTGATGTTCACCGGCTTACGCCCGGCCTTCTCGTTCTCCTCGCTCCAGTCGACGAGGATCTTCTCCTGGTTGGTGCCGGAGGAGACCGCGATCGTCCTGCCCGCCACGTCCGCCGGCTTCTTCGCCGTCCACTTCGCGTCCTTGCGCGCCTCGAAGGCGATGTTGTCGTGGCGGTAGGTCGCGAAGTCGTACTTCTCCTTGCGCTCCTCGGTCACCGTGACGTTCGAGAAGACCCCGTCGAACTTCCCGCTGTCCAGGCCGACGAAGAGGTTCTCCCAGGAGACCTGCTCGAACTTCGGCTTCAGGCCGAGCGTGTCGGCGACCAGGCTCGCGATGTCGACCTCGGAGCCGATCCGCGTCTTGTCGTCGGTGGCGAAGAAGCCGAGCGGCGCGACCGAGTCGGCGCTGCCGCCGAGCCGCAGCGTGCCGCGCTCGCGCACCTTCTCGGGCAGGAGTTCCGCGATCTCGTCGGCCTTCTTGCCGCGTACGCGGTTCTGGTCGGGCCCGATGTTGATGTCGCCGACCTTCTTGGTGCCGGGCTCGCCGCCGCCGGTCGCGGCGTCGCTGTCCCCGCCGCAGGCGCTGAGCAGGGGCGCGAGGGCCAGGGCGGCGACGGAGGCGGCGAGGGTGGTACGTCGGGAAAGCATGCGGGAGCTCCTGGAGAATCTCGGGCTGAAGAACCCTGAGCGGGCTAAAGAACCTTGGAAAGAAACGCGCGGGTGCGGTCGTGCCGCGGACGGTCCAGTACGTCGCCGGGGGCGCCCTGCTCGACGATGAGCCCCTCGTCCATGAAGACGACCGTGTCGGCGACCTCACGCGCGAAGCCGATCTCATGGGTGACGACGATCATCGTGGTGCCCTGGCTCGCCAGGTCCTTGATGACGTCGAGGACCTCACCGACCAGTTCGGGGTCGAGCGCCGACGTCGGCTCGTCGAAGAGCAACAGCTTCGGTTCGAGGGCGAGCGCGCGGGCGATGGCGACACGCTGCTGCTGCCCGCCGGAGAGCTGCTTGGGGTAGGCGTCCGCCTTGTCGGCGAGCCCGACCCGGTCGAGAAGAACCCCGGCGTCCAGGGCGGCTTCCTTGCGCGGCCGCTTCAGCGCCGACACGGGCGCCTCGACGATGTTCTCCAGGACGGTCAGATGCGGGAAGAGATTGAAGTTCTGGAAGACGAAGCCGATCTGGGTGCGCTGCTTGAGCACCTCGCGTTCGCGCAGCTCGTACAGCTTGTCGCCGGAGCGCCGGTAGCCGACGAGCGCGCCGTCGACGCTGATCCAGCCCTTGTCCACCTTCTCCAGGTGGTTGATGGCGCGCAGGAGGGTGGACTTGCCGGATCCGGAGGGCCCGAGGATGACGGTGACCTCGCCCTTGCGCACCTCCAGGTCCAGGCCCCGGAGTACCTCCAGAGACCCGAAGGACTTGTGTACGGACCGGAGTTCGACCATCGCGTTCATCGCGATACCCCCTTGGAGAAGTGACGTTCGACGTAGTGCTGGAGGACCGAGAGGGCGCTGGTGAGCAGGACGTACCAGGCGGTGGCGACCATCAGGAGCGGCACGACACGGCCGTTGCGGCCGTAGATGACCTGCACCTGGTAGAAGAGCTCGCCGATCGCCATCACGGAGACGATCGAGGTGCCCTTGAAGAGGGAGATGATCTCGTTGGCCGCGTTGGGCAGGATCGAGCGCATCGCCTGCGGCAGGATGATGCGGCGGATCTGCCGCAGCCGCGGGATGCCGAGCGCCGCCGCGGCCTCCAACTGGCCGCTGTCGACGGACAGTACGCCCGCGCGCACGATCTCGGCGGCGTACGCGGCCTGGTGCAGGGCGAGCCCGAGTACCGCCGCGCTCATCGCCCCGACCAGGCCCATCGTGTCGAAGGAGTAGAAGCCGGGCCCGAACGGGATCCCGAACTGCAACTCCTTGTAGAGATAGGCCAGGTTGAACCAGAACAGCAGCTGCACGATGAGCGGGATCGACCGGAACGCCCAGATGTAGGCGACGGCCACCGCCCGCAGGAAGGGGCTCACCGAGAGCCGCATGAAGGCGATCACGATGCCGAGCGCGAAGCCGAGGGCCGTGCCGTAGAAGGTCAGCTGGAGGGTGACCCAGACCGCCTTGAGGATCACGTCGGCGGTGAAGAACTCGGCGAACACCTCCCACTCCCAGCCGGAGTTGGTGGCGAGGCCGTGCACGAACTGGGCCAGGAGGACGGCCGTCGCGACGACGGCGGCCCAGCGCCAGGGGTGGCGCACGGGGACGACCTTCAGCGCGTCGTGGTCGTCCTTCCTGACGTCGGCGGCCGGCTTGCTCTGCGTCACGCTCATCGGGTGCGCCCCGAACCGCGCGCGTAGTGGCGCTCCACGTAGTACTGGCCGACGCTGAGCAGCGAGGTGATCACGACGTACCAGATGGTGGCGACCAGGAGCAGCGGGATCACCTGGTAGGTGCGGTGGTAGACGAGCTGCACGGAGTACAGCAGGTCCTGCACCGCGATCACGCTGACGATCGACGTGCCCTTGAGCGTGCCGATCAGCATGTTCCCCGCGGGCGGCACGATGGAGCGCATGGCCTGCGGGAGGACGATCCGCCGCCATCTGCGCCACCGGCTGAGCCCGAGCGCCTGCGCGGCCTCGATCTGCCCGCGGTCGACGGAGAGGATGCCGCCGCGCACCACCTCGGCGGCGTACGCGGCCTCGTGCAGGGTGAGTCCGATGACGGCGATGGTGATCGGCCCGAGGAGGTTCACCGTCTTCACGCCGAAGAGGTACGGGTACAGCGCCCCGATGTTGAACCAGAACAGCAGCTGCACCAGGATCGGCATCGACCTGAAGAGCCAGACGTAGCCCCAACTCACCCCGCGCAGAACGGGGTTGGACGAGAGCCGTCCCATGGCGAGGATCGATCCGAGCACGAAGCCGAGCACCATGACGACGGCGGTCAGCCAGAGCGTGAGCCACAGGCCGCGCAGCACGGACGCGGAGGTGAAGTAGTCGCCCACCACGTCCCACTGGAACGCGTCGTTGCGGACGACGGAATTGACGGCGAGCGCGAGGAGCACGAGGACCGCCGCGGCGGCCACCCACTGCCCGGCGCGGCGCTGCGGCACGATGCGCGGGACATCGGGTGGCGGGTCTTGAGGAGGGGCCGGTGCGGCTTTGGCGAGCGTGTCGGAAGACATGGCGAAGGCTCCGTGGTCATCGGAGATCTCCGGCGCACGACGGAACGCTCTGTGGAGCGTTCGGCGGGAGATCACACACGGGTGACGCCTTCACACGGACCGAGCCCCTCAGCACGATCCGCCTTGAGAGTACGGGGCGCTTTCGGCCCGCTGTCAAGAGTGTCCAGGATATGAGCGGTGAGTCTCACGGCAGTTGACGCGGAAACGGATGCCTGTTCCACTTGCCCCATGCATTCGCAGCAGTGGCTGGTCACGCGCTCCCACATCGACTTCGGTCGAGTGTGGTCGGCGTCGTGTTCGACGACTCTCTGAGCCGACCCCCTGCGCGCTGAGCCCTCTTTCCTTCCCGGGTCTCCTGCGCCTCGCATCTCCCGTGCGCCGCATCTTCTGTGCGTCCGCGCGCCCTTGACCTCGCCTTCACACGCGTACTCCGCCGCCGCACCGCTGCTCTGAGCGGCGGCACCCCTCCCTCGTCGTACGTCCGCTTCGCCCTGCCCTGCTGCCTGATGGAGAGCGTCACGCCATGAGTAAGTCCCCGTATTCCCGTCGTTACGGATATTCCCGTCGTACCCCAGTAGCCTTCGCCCTGATCACCGCCACCGCACTCACGCTCACCTCCTGCGGCTCGGGCGACTCCGCCGACACCACAGGCGGCGCGGCGCCCGCGGGCAAGAGCGACAAGATCCCCACGCAGGACGTGGTCTCCTCGGTCGAGAAGAACGCGGCGGCCGCGAAGCTCCTGCCGGCGGACGTACGCGAGCGGGGCACCCTCAATCTCGCGACCGCCGTCGGCGGCAGCCCGCCCGGCAACACCTACCTGGAGGACGGCAGGACGATCGTCGGCCAGGACGCCGACTTCGCGGGGGCCGTCGCCAAGGTGCTCGGCCTGAAGCTGAAGCGCGAGGCCGCGAGCTTCGAGGCGATCCTGCCCGCCCTGGACAGCGGGAAGTACGACCTGGGCACCGGGAACTTCGGCGTGACCGAGGAGCGGCGCAAGACCATCGACTTCGTCACGTACATCAACGACGGCCAGGGCTTCGCCGTCCGCGACGACAGCAAGCTGAAGAAGGTCACCGACTTCCGTCAGCTGTGCGGTCTGAACGTGGCGACCGGCGCGGGCACCACCTTCGAGGTCACCCTGGAGGACAACAAGCACGTGTGCCAGGACGCGGGCAAGAAGCCGTACAGCGTGAAGACGTATGCCGAGCAGGGCGCGATCTGGGGCTCGCTCCAGCAGGGCCGCACCGATGTGGTGATGTCCACGATCAACGGCCTGCGCTACGCGGTCGACCAGCAGGAGGGCCTGAAGTTCCTCGGCGAGTACCACCGTCTCGACGTCGGCTTCGCCTTCAAGAAGGGCACGAAGCTGGCGCCCGCCTTCCAGGCCGCGGTGAATCGGCTGATCGAGGACGGGACCTACGACCGCATCCTGAAGAAGTGGGGCACCCAGGACTCGGCGATCGGGAAGTCCCGGATCTCCCCGCCGGAGATCAAGGACTGACCGCCCCTCAGCAGGAGCGCCCCGGCCGCGCAGTACTTACAGCCCGCAGTCGCAGCAGGAGCAGCACTCGCAACAGGAGCAGCATCCGCCGTCGTCGCAGTTGTTGCAGCAGCCCTCGCGCTTCTTGCGGGACCAGGGGCCCTCGTACGAATCGGCGCAGCACAGCTTGCAGGTGCAGCAGAGCCCGATGGCGACCGCGCACCCCGCCCAGAACCCCCGCTTGCCCGGCTTCGGCGGCTGCGGCTCGAACCCGGGCCCGCCACCAGAACCGCCGGGCCCGCCCGGACCGCCAGGACCTCCTGGCCCACCGGGCACCCCGCCTCCGTACGGATTGCCACCTCCGTACGGGGACTGCGGGCCGTACGGACCGCTGGAGGGAGGTCCGTACGGCCCGCTCCAGTCCGGCGGACCGCCCTGCGGCGGCCCGAAGGAACCGCCCTGATGGGCCGTCACCTCGTGCGCGTGCCCGCAGGCGTCGGTTCCGAAGGCGCGGTCCACCGAACGCCCCAGCTCGTGCGCGAGGAGCATGTGGGCGAGCTTGCCGTCGGTGAATTCGGCGTCGCGCAGCGCGAGGCGGATGCCGTGCAGCGCGTCGTCGGCGAGGCGCCGGGCCTCGGCCAGGCCCGTGCCCGTGGCCGTCAGCGGGTTCCAGGCGCCCGACGCGGCGTCAGCTTCCTTGTCCTCCACGGCATCCAGGAGGTGCGCGAGCCTGCCGAAGAGGCGCCCGGCCTCCGCGAGGGGCTCGGCGTTCTCCGGCCTGCCCGCGATGACGGCGGTGTGCGCGAAGGCCGCCGCGGTCGCGGTCTCGGTCGGCTCGGTGACCGTGAGCAGGGAGGTGCCGGGGCCCGCCAAGCCCTCGATGCCGACCTGGCGTTCAACGGCGTCGAGCAGGACCGCCGTGTCGAAGCCCACGTCGGCGCCGGTGCGGGCACCCGCCCGGTCCCAGCTCCGTGCCACCTTGCGGGCGGCGGCGGCCAGGGGCCTGCGGGCCAAGAGGCCGTCCCCGTCGACGACGTGGTCACGCACCTTCGCGGACGCGAGGACCAGCGAGACCGCGGCGGCGAGTCGCGCGCCCTCGCCCTGCGCGACGGACGCGGTGCGCATGCCGCGCAGCGGGCAGGGGCCCGCGGTACGGCGCCATCCGGTGGATTTCTGGGCCTGAGCCTCCGTCAGAACCGAGATGATCAGGCCGTCATAGTTCGTCACGACACGGGCGAACTGTCCGTGATCACCGCGAAGCGCGAGACAGAGTCCGCACAGATGCGCCATCCACTGGGCCTTGAGCCCCTCGCCCAGACGATGGCTGCAAGGCCTGACAATTCCGAACATACGACTCCCCCGTGAGCCTGCCGTCGATCAACTCGGGCATCGTATCGAGGGGTCCGTTCACCCGGACGCACCGGTCGTCACCCATACGCCGTGAAGAATCATATTTCACTCACTGTCAGCAGCCGTACACAGCAGACCCCTTGGGGAGCCACGTGTCTCAGCGTGTTGACTCTGCACCAGTACCGTCACGAAAACCCCGCGCGGCGACTATCCACTTGGCGCACTATCAGCATCATGGACGAACATGGGGATGCGGAACGCAGAAAGCCCGCTGTGAGAGGAGGCGTCCATGGGATCGGTGCGCAAGGCGAGTGCCTGGCTTGGCCTCGTCGACGACAACAACAACGACGAGCGTTACTACGACGGATATGACGACGACGCGGCCGAGGGACCCGGCGATGCCTGGGTGACCGACCCGCGGGTGCGGGTGGTGGCCGAGGCCGCCGAGGAAGAAGGGCGCCGGATCGGGACCGTGACCCCGGACAGTTTCCGGGACGCGCGCGGCATCGGCGAGCTCTTCCGGGACGGCGTCCCGGTCATCATCAACCTCACGTCGATGGAGCCCGGCGACGCCAAGCGCGTCGTGGACTTCGCGGCAGGACTGACCTTCGGCCTGCGTGGCTCCATCGAGCGCGTGGCGACGCGGGTCTTCCTGCTGACCCCCGCCGACACCCACATCGTCAACGGGGAGGCCACCAGCCGTCCGACGGACGGCTTCTTCAACCAGAGCTAGCGGGCGAGGCCGCTCACCGGAAAGCGTCGAGGCCGGTGAGCGCCTTGCCCAACACGAGCTGATGCATCTCGACGGTGCCCTCATAGGTGAGCACCGATTCGAGGTTCGTGGCATGCCGCATGACGGGGTACTCGAGCGAGATCCCGTTCGCGCCCAGGATCGTCCGGGACGTGCGGCAGATCTCGATCGCTTCTCGTACGTTGTTGAGCTTGCCGAAGCTGACCTGTTCGGGACGGAGCCTGCCCGCGTCAAGACGCCGGCCGAGGTGGTGCGCGAGCAGGATGCCCTTGTGCAGCTCGACCGCCATGTCGGCGAGCTTGGCCTGGGTGAGCTGGAAGCCGCCGATGGGCCTGCCGAACTGCTCGCGGGTCTTGGAGTACTCGACGGCTGTCTCGAAGGAGGAGCGGGCGGCGCCCATGGCTCCCCAGACGATGCCGTAGCGCGCGTGGGAGAGACAGCTCAGGGGGCCCTTGAGCCCGGTGACCTCAGGAAGCACGGCGTCGGCCGGCAGCCGTACCTCGTCCATCACCAGCTCACTGGTGACGCTCGCGCGCAGCGACCACTTGTGCTTGATCTCCGGCGCCGAGAAGCCGGGGGTGTCCGTGGGGACGACGAAGCCGCGGATCCCCTCGTCCGTCTGCGCCCAGACGACGGCGACACCGGCCACCGACCCGTTGGTGATCCACATCTTGCGTCCGGTGAGCACCCAGTCGGTGCCGTCCTTCTTCGCGTGCGTACGCATGGCCGCCGGATCGGAGCCGTGGTCGGGCTCGGTCAGACCGAAGCAGCCGATGATCTCCCCGGCAGCCATCCCCGGCAGCCAGCGCTGCTTCTGCTCCTCGGAGCCGAAGCGGTGGACGGCGTACATGGCGAGGGAACCCTGCACGGAGACGAGCGAGCGGATGCCGGAGTCGGCGGCCTCCAGCTCCAGACAGGCGAGGCCGTACTGGACCGAGCTCGCCCCGGCGCAGCCGTAGCCCTCCAGGGACATGCCGAGCGCGCCGATCGAACCGAGCTCTCGGGCGAGATCGCGGATGCCGGGCAGCTCGCCCTTCTCGTACCAGTCGGCGATGTGCGGCAGGACGCGGTCGGCCGCCCAGGTGCGGACGGTCTCCCTGATCGCGAGGTCCTCCGGCTCCAGGAGGTCGTCGATGCCGAGGGGGTCGGCGGGGTCGAAGGGCGGCAGGGGCGTACGGGCGCTTGTGGACATGCGGGCCTCCGGCGACACGAAAACTAGCAGTGGTAGTTATCCAGGCTCGGCTGACGTTACGACGCAGCATCCCGCACGTCCAGAGCCGCCCGCCTCCCCCGCGCCCGCCCCGGCCGCGGCCCGGAACCTGCCCGCCTCAGCGGCGGACTGGTTCCGCGGGCTCCGCGGGAGCCTCTGCCGCGTCCCGGGGCGCCGGAATCCCCTGCTCGGGCCGCTCCCCCTGCGTCCCGCACTCCATGGTCCGCGGCAGCTTCAGCGCCATCAGCGCGCCGAGCAGCAGCAGCCCCGCGCTGACCAGCAAGGTCACATGCAGCCCGTGCACGAAGGACTCGCGCGCGGCGTCGCGCAACGCCTCGCCCGCCCCGCCGCCGAGCCCCGAAGCCACTTCGTACGCCTCGCCGAGCGAGTGACTCGCCGCGTCGCTCTCCTTGGCCGGCACGCCGTGCACGGAGGAGAGGCCCGGTGCGTACGCCGCGTTCATGACGCTGCCGAGCAGCGCGATGCCGATGCCGGCGCCCAGCTGGTACGAGGTCTCGCCGATCGCCGCGGCGCCGCCCGCCTGCGCCTGGGGCGCCTCGCTGAGCATCGACTCGTAACTGCCGAAGAGCGTGGTCTGCAGGCCGAGGCCGAGCAGCACGAAGCTGGTGATCATCAGTGGGTCGTTGATCTGGTCGCCCATCCCGGTGAGCACCACGACGGCCACCGCGGTCAGGGTGAAGCCCGAGGCGACCATCACGCGTGGGCCGAAGCGGTGCAGGAACTTCGATCCGGCGAGGCCCGCGACCATCGCGGCGACGGTGAGCGGCACGAGCCGCAGGCCGGTCTGGAGCGGGGAGAGCCCGAGCACCAGCTGCAGATACTGCGCGGCGACCAGTTCGAGGCCCACCAGGGCGAGCATCGCCAGGACGATGCAGCCCAGCGAGGTGCTGAACGCGGGCCGCGCGAACATCGACAGGTCTATGAGCGGAAACTTGCGCCGCCGCTGCCTGCGCACGAAGCCGATCAGGAGGGCCCCGCCCAGGAAGAACGAGAGGAGCGTCGTCATGCCGAACGGCGACTCTCCGCCACCGGCCCGCTTCACCGCGAACACGAGACCGAAGAGTCCGCCCGCGGCCATCAGCGCGCCGACCACGTCCCACGGCCCGTCGCGGTCACCCGTCGACTCGGGCAGGAGCAGTCGCCCGATGGGCAGGCTGACCAGCATCAGCGGGATGTTTATCAGGAAGACCGAGCCCCACCAGAAGTGCTCAAGGAGGAAACCGCCCAGCAGCGGCCCGCCCGCGGCGCCGATTCCGGCCACCGCGCTCCACACGCCGATGGCGACCGCGCGCTCACGCCGGTCGGGGAAGACCTGGCGCAGGATCGAGAGGGTCGCGGGCATGATCATCGCGCCGCCGACGCCGAGCAGGGCACGGGCCGCGATCAGGATCTGGGCGTTGTCCGCCATGGCTGCCACGGCCGATGCCACGCCGAAGAGGGCGTAGCCGAGCAGCAGCACACGCCTGCGGCCCACCCGGTCGCCGAGGGTGCCGAACAGGATGAGCAACGAGGCGCAGACCAGGGGATAGACGTCCACGATCCACAGCAGCTCGATGCCGCCGGGCTTCAGGTCCTCCGTGACGGCGGGCACCGCCACATGCAGAACGGTGGCGTCGACGGCGACGAGCAGCAGGCTCACGCAGAGAACGACGAGCACCAGCCAGCGGTTGGCGCCGCCCTGCGACCCGGGTACCCGACGGCCGGAAGGAGCGGTGGCCGTGGTTGAACCCGACATGTGCGATACCTCCCAGTGATCCCTCGCATCGGCGGCCCCGCGGGACGTGATCTCCCAGCTGGCGGCGGCGATAGGCGAGTGAGCCGTCAGAGTACGCGAGTTCACGGCCGTGGCGCGTGGCGGACCTCTCATGGTTGATCGGAGAGGGTGTGGCGTACGCCACGCTGCACACGCCTGGACCACGCACCCGGCCGGGCGGCCGGTTCCCGCCTACGCCGATAATCGTGCCCGTGAACGACCTTGATCAGTGCATGCCGCCGCCTTCGTACGGCGCCCGTGCGAGCAGCGCGCTGCGCCGTGCGGCACCCGCCCTGCTCGCCTACGCGGGCGTGCGCGCCCTGGGGGTCGCCGTGCTCGCGGCGTGGAGCGCGGCGGCGGGCAAGAGCCCGCACACGCTCCTCACGGCACGGTGGGACTCGCTCTGGTACACCCGTGTCGCCGAGTTCGGCTACGGCTGGGAGGTGAAGCTGCCGGACGGCAGCGTGCACTCGAATCTGGCGTTCTTCCCGCTGCTGCCCTGGCTGGAGCGGCTCGTCTCGGCGATCAGCCCCCTTTCGTACGCCGACGCGGGCCTGGTGGTGAGCTGGCTGGCCTCGCTCTGCGCCGCCGCGGGAATCTTCGCGATCGCCGATCACCTCTACGGGCGCCGCGCGGGGATCTGCGCGGTGGCGCTGTGGGCGGTCCTGCCCGTGGGGATCGTGCAGTCGATGGCGTACAGCGAGTCCCTCTTCACGGCGCTCGCGGCCTGGTCGCTGTACGCGGTGCTCACCGGCCGCTGGGTGTGGGCGGGTGTGCTCGCCTCCTGCGCGGGTCTGACCCGGCCCGTGGGCGCCGCGGTCGTCGCGGCGCTCTGGGTGACGGCGGCCGTCCACGTCCACCGGGAGCGCGGCGCCTCCTGGCGCATGATCCTGGGGGTGGTCCTCGCGCCGCTCGGCGCCGCGGGCTACGTCCTGTGGGTCGGCCACCGCACCGGCGACGGCCTCCTCGGCTATCTCGACGTGCAGGCAGGCTGGGGCAACGGCTTCGACTTCGGCTACGCCTTCGCCCGCTTCGTCGGCGACAAGTTCACCGCCTTCCCCGCGGCCCTGGCGGGGGTCGGCCTGATCGTCGGGGTCGCCCTGGTGATCTGGCTGTACGTCATCGGCGTACGACGGAGGCAGCCGCTGCCCCTGCTCGTCTACACCGGGATCGTCGTGGCGCTCGCCCTGTGCGCGGCGGGCTATTTCGGCTCGAAGCCGCGCCTCCTGCTGCCCGCCTTCCCCCTGCTCCTGCCCCTGGCGGTAGCGCTCGCCCGGCTGCGTACGTCCAGGTCGGCCCTTGTGCTCGGGGGTGTGGCCGCGGCGAGTGCGGTGTACGGGGCGTTCTGGCTGAACGGCTCGGGTCCGCCATGATCATTTCTGCGGCCCCGGTGAGCGCGGGGGAAATTCCGCACCAGCCCGCGGTGAACGAATTCATAAGCGCCATAAAACCGTCCCACTAATGATCAACAAATTAAGTAAGGAGCTCGTGGCCGAATAAGGAATCCACAGGAATAAACCCCTGCCTGAGAGGAATGCCACATCACATCGTCATCACAAAGCCACTGATTCGGCCTAGTCGCGCACTCACTCGCTGTAACGTCGATTGGGTGCGTACCGAACGAAACCTCACCCGTCTGGATCGGGTCTTCGCCCGTCTCGACCGTGAACCGGAACGACCGGCCGGCCTCGATGTACCGAGGATGAGCAGGCACCGGATCGTGCTCTTCAGCGCGACCCTGGCCTTCTACCTCGCCATCGTGGTCGCCGTGCTCGCCACGACGTGGCTCGTGCGGTTCGACTGGCAGGTCATGTTCTTCCGGCCCTACCAGCAGTGGCCCGAGATCCACGCCTTCCTCGACTACTGGGTGGTCCTCGGCCAGCGCGGCCCGACGGCCGTGATGGTCGCGGCCTGGCTCGGCTGGCGCTCCTGGCGTCAGCACACCATCCGCCCGCTCCTGACGTTCGGTGCGGCGCTGCTGCTCCTGAACGTCACGGTCGGCGCCGCCAAGATCGGCATGGGCCGCCTCGGACCCCACTACGCCACCACGATCGGCGCCAGCGAGATGGGTCTCGGCGGCGATATATTCCCCTCGGGTCACACCGCCAATGCCGTGGTGACCTGGGGAATCCTGGCCTACATGGCCTCCACCCCGCGCACCCGGCGCTACCTCTCGGCGCTCTCGGCCGTGGTCTCCCTGAGCGTCGGCCTGACCACCGTGTACCTCGGCACGCACTGGCTGAGCGACGTCTTCCTCGGCTGGGCCGCCGGTCTGCTCGTCCTGCTCGCGCTGCCCTGGGTGGAGCCGCTGCTCACCCGGGTCGAGGGCTGGATCTTCAGCGTGCGGGACCTCTGGCGCGACCGCCGTGCGGGCGCAGGTGTCCCGGCCCCGGCCACCCCGGTGCCCGCGATGTCGCCGCAGGCCGCCTCCGTGCCGGCCGACGAGCCCCAGGTCCGCGAGCCGGTCGGCGTCCCGCGCCCCGCGCGCTCCCACCTCGCACCGGGCCCGCACACACCGCGCTCCGAGCGCAGCCCGGTCACCCCGGCGGGCAGCCGCCGCCCGCCGCACTCCGAGCGCGCCTCACGCGCCTCCACGCCGGCCCGCCCGGTGGCGGGCGGCTAGCCCCAAGGCAGCGGGGGTCGGTACGCACAACCCATCCCCCGCATCGCGAAGGCCCCGGTTCCGTCTCGGAACCGGGGCCTTTCGCCTGTCTGCTTGCTCGTCCGCGCCGTACGCGTTGCTCGTCCGCGCCGTACGTGTTGCTTGTCCGCGCCGTACGCGCCAGAGGGTCAGCCCTTCCAGCAGCGGGTCACGACGCCTTCCTTGACCTCGAAGTTGAGCCGCCCCGCGAGGTACTCCATGGTGATCATCGCGCCCGGCGGCAGCGACCTGACAGGGGACCAGCCGCGCTCGCGGGCCTGCTGCTCGGCGCCCTCGGCCGCGAGGCCCACATAGGCGTCCAAGCTGTCCTGGGGTTCGGCGGGAGGGGTCGGAATAGGTGCCATGACCGCCACGGTAGGCGGCGTGGCCCGGCCGGGGAAGGCCGTAGCCGGACACCATGGGTCACCGGTCCCTCTCCGGTCACGCTTTTGTCACAGGATCACGACGCCCGTTTCCTCTTAACTCCGTCACACGTACGGGCGGTTCCGGACTTGTTCAGACGTGATTCCCGCATTTACCGCGAGCCTGTCGGCGGTGACCGGAAACGACCGTTACGGCCCGGCCGAAAGGTGGCCCGAGCACCTTTTCACTCCCCCCGCAATTCCCGAATCCTGGACGCTCCAGGGGATGTGACAGCGCATAAGGAATTCACGGTTCCAGCACAGCGGCTCGTACGCCCCCTGTCGGAGTCCGGGGGACGCGAGCATCATGGCCCCCGCTGGCAGGCCTACGGTGCGCGACGGAGAAGGGGCGGGCGTATGGGGACCGAGACCGAGGCACCACAGGCGCGACCCGTCCGGCAGGCGAGCCCGGGCCGGATCCTCGTGGACTGGCTGACCACCACGGACCACAAGAAGATCGGTCACCTGTACCTGATCACGGCCTTCGCGTTCTTCCTCGTCGCGGGCGTGATGGCCATGATGATGCGGGCCGAACTCGCCCGGCCGGGCCTGCAGCTGATGACGAACGAGCAGTTCAACCAGGCGTTCACCATGCACGGCACGATCATGCTGCTGCTCTTCGCGACGCCCACCTTCGCGGGCTTCGCCAACGAGATCATGCCGCTGCAGATCGGCGCGCCCGACGTCGCCTTCCCGCGGCTCAACATGCTCTCGTACTGGCTGTTCCTCTTCGGCGGCCTGATGGTGCTCGGCTCGCTCCTGGTGCCGGGCGGCCCGGCCAACTTCGGCTGGTTCGCCTACGCGCCGCTGAACAGCATGGAGCGCTCGCCGGGGATCGGCGCCGACCTGTGGATCATGGGGCTCGCGCTCTCCGGGTTCGGCACGATCCTCGGCTCGGTGAACTTCCTGACGACCATCATCGGGATGCGGGCGCCCGGGATGACGATGTTCCGGATGCCCGTCTTCACCTGGAACGTCCTGTTCACCTCGATCCTGGTCCTGCTCGCGTTCCCGGTCCTCGCCGCCGCGCTGCTCGTCCTGGAGGCGGACCGGCGCTTCGGATCCATGGTCTTCGCCCCGGAGAACGGCGGTGCGCTGCTGTGGCAGCACCTCTTCTGGTTCTTCGGGCATCCGGAGGTCTACATCATCGCGCTGCCGTTCTTCGGGATCATCTCCGAGATCATCCCGGTGTTCAGCAGGAAGCCGATCTTCGGCTATCTGCCCCTGATCGGCGCGACGATGGCCATCACCGGGCTCTCGGTCGTCGTATGGGCGCACCACATGTTCGCGACGGGCGCGGTGCTCCTGCCCTTCTTCTCCTTCATGTCCTTCCTCATCGCGATCCCCACCGGCGTGAAGTTCTTCAACTGGACGGGGACGATGCTCAAGGGCTCGCTGTCGTTCGAGACACCGATGCTGTGGGCCATCGGCTTCCTGGTGAGCTTCCTCTTCGGCGGGCTCACCGGCGTCATCCTGGCCTCGCCACCGCTCGACTTCCACGTCACCGACTCGTACTTCGTCGTGGCGCACTTCCATTACGTCGTGTTCGGCACCGTCGTCTTCGCGACCTTCGGCGGCTTCTACTTCTGGTGGCCGAAGCTCACCGGGAAGATGCTCGACGAACGGCTCGGCAAGATCCACTTCTGGACGCTCTTCGTCGGCTTCCACACCACGTTCCTCGTCCAGCACTGGCTGGGCGCGGAGGGCATGCCACGGCGTTACGCGGACTATCTGGCAGCGGACGGCTTCACGCTGCTCAACACCGTCTCGTCCATCGGGGCGTTCCTGCTCGGCATGTCCACGCTGCCGTTCCTCTACAACATCTGGAAGACCGCCAAGTACGGCAAGAAGGTCGACGTCGACGACCCCTGGGGCTTCGGCCGCTCCCTGGAGTGGGCCACCGCCTGCCCGGCGCCGCGCCACAACTTCGTCACGCTGCCCCGGATCCGCTCCGAGTCCCCGGCGTTCGATCTGCACCACCCTGAGTACGCGGCGTTCCAGCCGCCGGGGACACAGCACCCGGATCCGCAGACCGAACACCCCGGTCCAGGGCCCGGCTCAGGAGGTCCCGCGCCGAGCTGAGCCGCTCGGTGAGGTCCGTCGGTTCGACCACCTCGAACTCGAAGCCCATCAGCAGCACATGGATCACCATGACGTCCAGACTCGTGGCGCCCGTGCGCAGCAGACAGCTGTGCCCGGTCTCGGCCTCAAGGGTGCCGTCGGACGGGGTGACCCGCTGGGCCGCCTCCTCCAGGGGCACCAGGAGCCGGAACACCGCCTGGGCGGCGTACGCGCGCGTGGAGATGCCCTGGGAGACGTAGGCGGCGAGATCGTCGGCGGGCGGGGTGCGGGGGGCGAAGCGCGGTCCGTGCGGCGGCCTCGGCGTGACGCGGTCCGCGCGGAAGGTCCGCCAGTCGTCCCGCTCGACGTCCCAGGCGACCAGGTACCAGCGGCGCTCGGTGCAGACGAGGCGGTGCGGTTCGACGGTGCGGCGGGTCGGACTGCCGCCGTGGTCGCGGTAGTCGAAGCGCACGCGCTCCGAGTCCCGGCAGGCGTGGGCGAGCTCGGTCAGGACCGAGGGGTCCACGGCCTGCTGCTGCGGAGTCCGGAACATCGGCACGGTGAACGCCGTCAGCGCGCCGACCCGGCGCCGCAGCCTGCTCGGCAGGACCTGCTCCAGCTTGGTCAGGGCGCGTACGGAGGTCTCGCCGATGCCCTCGATGCCCTGTCCGGCCGCGGTGCGCAGACCGACGGCCACCGCGACCGCCTCGTCGTCGTCCAGGAGCAGCGGCGGCAGCTCGGCTCCCGCGCCGAGCTGGTAGCCGCCGCCCGTGCCGGGGCTCGCGTTGACGGGGTAGCCGAGCTCGCGGAGCCGGTCCACGTCGCGCCGCACGGTGCGTGGGGTGACGCCGAGCCGGTCGGCCAGGTCCGCGCCCGACCAGTCACGGTGGGCCTGCAGGAGCGAGAGCAAGCGGAGCAGTCGTGCGGAGGTCTCCAACATGAGGCTGATTGTGCCCGGCGTCGCGGACAGCCACGGTCCGCGATGGCGTCAGCCCTCGATGGCGCCAGTCCCCGATGGCGTCAGCCCTCGATGGCGTCAGTCCTCGATCGCGTCCGTCTCGCGGATCCGCACCGAGAGGTCGTTGTCGTTCGTGTAGTACGCCCCCGCGTCCAGCGGGCCGTGCGCCGCGGTGTCGAGCCGCACCGACGGGTAGGTGAAGATCTGCTTCTTGTCCGGTACGTCGTCCAGGAGCCGGGCGAGCCGGACCCGCGGCCCGCTGTCCCCCGCGGGGCGCAGCCAGAGGTCCCAGGGACCCGGGCCGCTCTCGGCGAGCACGTCACAGTGCAGGGTGAAGCTGAACTCCACGCCGTCCGCGGCGAGTTCGTAGCGCTCGATGCGCTCGGGCTCGGCGCGCAGGGACGCCTCGGCGTATGCGGTGCCGGTCAGCGCGGTGCCGTACACGCGGCCCTGCGCGCTCACCGACGTGCCGTCGATCCTCAGCTCGCCGATCTCGGCGTGCGGGGCGCGCAGCCAGCTGCGTACGGAGAGGTTGCCCTGCTTGGTCGCGTACGGGATGCGGACGGCGATGTAGGCGCGGGCCCCGCTGGGGGCGCGGTCGACGAGGGAGCGCAGGTCGTTCACGCCGGGCGCGAGGCGGCGCGGTGTGCCGCCCCCGACCTCCGCGTAGGCGTTCCAGCGTCCCTCGGCCAGCTCGACGCTGCTGGGCAGCGCGGCCCGCAGCCTGCCGTCGGCGGCCGGGGACAGCGGCAGGCGCACGTCCTCGTCGGTGGACGCGGCATCACGGCGGCGCAGCAGGAGGTAGGCGGCGCCCTCGCCACCGGGGTCGGTGACGTCGAAGGTCAGACCGCCCGCGGAATCGGCGATGCAGTCGGCGCGCGGTGCCGCGGGGACGTCCTGATCGGCACCGGTGTCGCAGGGCGATGAGGCGTCCGGGGTGGCCAAGGCCGTCATGCGGTGAATCCTTTCGTCTGTATGCCGCTGGTCGGAACCCCGTGTCCGATGTCCCGTATCGCGTAGGCGCCGTTGAGCAGCGCCCCACGGGTGCGGTGCAGTGAGCCGCGCATCCGGCCGCCGAAGGAGCTGCCGCGGGCGAGCATCCCGGTGAACATCGCGTCGTAGCGCTCGGCGATGTGGGCCGGGTCGAAGCGCTCGGAGTCCTCGAGCGCGGCGCCCGCCATCCGGTGGCGCAGCGTGTCGTCGTTGATCAGTTCGAGCAGGCCGCCCGCGATCGCGTCGGGGTTGCCGACCTCGACGAGGCGCCCGTCGACACCGTTGTCGATGATCTCGCCTGGCCCGTGCGGGCAGTCGGTGGCGACGACCGGCAGGCCGCAGCGCATCGCCTCGACGATCGTCATGCCGAAGGATTCGAGGCTGGAGGTGACGGCCGCGATGGAGCCCTTGGCCCACTCGGGCTCGATGGGGTGGGCGGGCCCCATCAGGAAGACGTGGTTGTAGAGGCCGAGCTCATCGATCAGGGCGCGCAGCTTGTCCTTCTGCTTGCCGCCGCCGTAGATCCGAAGGCGCCAGTCGGGGCGCTCGGCGCGTACCTGGTCGAAGGCCCGTATCAGCAGGTCGTACCGCTTGACGGGGGCGAGCCGCCCCGCCGCGACGACCCACTTCTGGGAGCCGTCGGCGGGCTCGATGCCAGGCGCGGGCACGGGGTTGGGCACGGCCTGGATGTGGACGCCGGGCAGTCGCATCATGCGGCGGTAGGCGCGGGCGTCGGCCTCGGTCGTCGTGGTCAGGACGTCGAGGCGGGGATAGACGCTGCGGAGCTGACGGCGCAGTTCCTTGGAGTGGCTGTCGAGCGTGAGGTGCTCCTGGCCGACCCGCAGCGGGCCGCGCGCCGCCTCACGGGCGATGTGCACGTTCAGGCCGGGCCGCGTACCGACCACCACGTCGGAGCTGAGCGAGGAGAGGTGCGCGGCGATACGCCGGTCGGTGAGGGCGTTGTACTGGCCGTAGCGGCCTTCCGCGGTGGGGAACGTCCGGGCGGGCCGCAGGGCGTCGGCGCTCTCCCCCTCGTAGCCGGGGCTGTCCTTGCGCATGTCGACGAGGTGACTGAGCCTGACGCGGGAGTCAGGCGAGAAGACGGGCTCGTCACGGTGGCGGAAGACGGAGACGATCTCGACGTCGTGCTGCTCGGCGAGAGTGTTCGCCAAGTTGTACGTCGTCCGGATCGTCCCGCCGATTCCGTACGCGTTATGAATAAGGAAAGAGATGTGCATGCGTCCCCGTATCCCACGCTTCCCCGCGGACAGTCCTTCTCGTCCGCCTACCGCAGGGTTAGACGGGTATTACGGGAACAGGGTTGGGTTTCATCATCATCTTGTTCCTGAAGCGATGCGTCATCGGTACCCCGATTCGGGAACTTTCCGCCCACCCATCCGCATCATGGCTGGTAGGAGAGCTGCGGCACGTCGAAGCAGTTTTTGCTCATGTCCCCCTGTGTGACCCACCCCTCACCGTCCCTCCAGCGGGCCACCGACATACAGGTCATACGGGTCTCCGGCGGATCGGCTCGTTCCTCGTACGTCACCGGGAGCAGCAGCCCCCGCGCGGTGTACGACTTGCCCCGGTCCATGAAGCGGTCGACGCACGCGCGCGTGACGTCCCCCCGGCACGACTCCGCCGCGTCCGTGAACCACATGGCGGCGGCCCAGCCCTCCAGCTGCCACTGGGAGAGCACCTTGTGCCCCTTCATGGCGTCGCGGAAATCGCGTACGGCCGGATGGTCCGTGTCCTCGTAGTTGCGGCTCGCCCCGGTGACCCACAGGGCGTTGCGGCAGCGCGGTGCGTCCTTGTAGTCGTCGGCCACGGAGGAGGTCCAGTTCTGGACGTTGGTGACCTTGGCGGTCACCTTCGCTCCGACCGCGTCCATGGCCTCGCACAGCTGGGCGTTGCCGTGGGTGTCCATCGCGTCGAAGACCAGGTCGGCGCCCTGCTCCTTCAGGTCGGCCGCCGCCGCGCGGAAATTGGGCAGCGCGAAGTCGACCTGCTCGGTGACCACCTTGTAGCCCTCGGCCTTCAGGCCCCGGGTGACGAGACGGGCGTACGCGGCGGACGCCGCCTGGTTGTAGGAGACGACGGCGGCGGTCCGTGCGCCCCGCTCCCGCTTGAAGTAGCGGTAGACCTCGGTCCCGCCGACCAGCTTGCCGCCCCAGCCCGGCTTCCCGTTCCGTGGGGCGAGGCTGCCGTAGATCCCGTAGAGATGCGGATAGGTGTCGTACGCGGACCCGATCGGCTGCCCGCCGACGTCGGGCACGCCCGCGCGGGAGACGCGGGACGCCCCGGCGTAGTCGAGGGAGCTGGTCGCGACGAGCGCGACGACGTGCTCCTCGTCGAGGAGCTTGTCCACGCATTCGTTGTTGCCGACGCCACTGCCGCCGTCGTCGCACGTCCGCACCTCGACCTTGCGCCCGTCGATCCCGCCGCGCGCGTTCAGCCGCTCGAAGTACGCCTCGGCCCCGTCGCGCGGCCCGGTGAAGGCGGAGCCGCCGACGGGGCTCGTCGCACTGGTGATGACGCCGACCCGGATCGGCGCCCCGGCCGGGGCGGGCGCCGTGCTCCGCCCCTCGAAGTCGCTCTCGGGGAGCCGGCTGCCGCACCCGGCCACCGCCACCGCCACCGCCACGAGCAGCGCGGCTATGGCTGGGGCCAGGCCCTCAACAGCCCGGGCCGGGCGACTCATTGCCGCTCAGCTTCACCAGTGCGCAGAGAGTCTTGACGGACACCTTCCAGGTGTCGTCCTGGTTGACGGAGGTGCCCGAGGCGTCGGGCAGCGCGGTGGCACCCTTCAGCTTCAGTGCGTACGTCACGTCCGCCTCGGTCGCCGAGCTGAACTCGACCTTGGTGACGTCGGCGCTGACCTGCGTGCCGCGTTTGTCGCCGCTGAAGCTCTCCAGGACGCCCCGCATCTTCGACCCGTTCTCGAGGACGGCCTCCTTCTCCTTCACGGGGACGGCGGGGTCGAAGAACTTCTCGAAGTTCTTCTTGACCTGTTTCTCAGCCGCCGTGGGATCCGAGGGCGCGGTGGCGGTCGCACTCGCGGCGTCCGAGGGAACGTCCTTGGTCGATTGCGCGGCGGACGGCTTGGGCGGATCGCTCTCGCCGCCACCGCCGCTGTCGTCGCCGCACGCCGCGGCGGCCGGAGCGACGAGCAGGACCGCGGCAGCCGCCATCGCCGCGCTCCGCACCCTTCCCCGCCTGATATCGCTCCCTCGCCTGGGCCTTGTCCAGAGAACCATCTGGTTCACCGCCGGGTATCGGCCGAGCCGTCAGGGCCCGGAGCTTTCAGGGTCAGCTTCCAGAAGGCATAGTGCAATCCATTGACTGACATGGACAGCCCATTGACGTGACTGACGTGTTCCAGGGGGCCCTTATGCGGGCGGCTCGACCGGATCAGACAGCTCGTTCGGCTCGGCTCAGCGCGGTGCGCCCCGTCCTCTGGGCGGCCTTCGCCGCCCTCGCCACCGGTGCGGTGCTCTGTGTGATCGGCTGGTACGGCGTGTCCGGCGAACGCTTCGCCGAGCGGCAGCTCCCGTATCTGGCGTCGTGCACGGTGCCGGGGGCGGCACTGATCATCGCCGGGGCCGTGCTCTTCGTCCACGGCAGGAGCGTTCTGGCCACGGCCCGCGTGGAGGAGCTGTACGAGCTCCTGGTGACGGCGGGCTCGCCTCCGGCCACCACGGCGTCCCCGGCCGCGGTGGCGACGAGCGGCGACCTCCTGGTGATCCCCGGCGGGACCCTCTGGCACCGGGCGGACTGCCCCCTGGTGGCGGGGAAACCGGAGGCGGTCCCCGCGGACGCCCACGTCCTCGCGACCGGTGACCTGAGCCCGTGCCCCATCTGCGAACCGCAGCCGTCCCCCAGCACCCCGTCGCCGGAGCGATGACCCGGTGGCCTCCCTGAGCTACGACCTGACCCTTGCCGGGCTCGCGGTCGGCAGCGCGGCCGCCCTCACCGGCATCGGCCTGATCGTCACGTACCGCGCGACCGGCGTCCTCAACCTCGCGCACGGCGCGATCGCGATGGTCTGCGCGTACGTCCTGCGCCAGCTGACGGCGGAGTGGCACTGGCCGCTGCCCCTCGCCACGGCGTTCACGCTCCTTCTCGTCGCCCCGGCCATCGGTCTGCTCCTGGAGAGGGCGGTGTTCCGCCCGTTGTCGGTCCTGGGCGGCGATCCGGCCCAGACCTTGGTGGCGTCCATCGGCGTCTTCGTCCTCCTGGTCGGAGGCGCCGCGCTGATCTGGGGCCCGGGCGCGAAGGCGGACGCACCGACCCTCGTACCTGCGGACCCCTGGGCCCAGTTGGGGGTGACGGTCGTCCTCGCCGCCTCGGTCTGGGCGGTCACCCGCTGGACCCGCTTCGGCAGCGAACTGCGGGCGGTGGTCGACAACCGGCCCCTCGCCGTCCTCGGCGGCATCGACGCGGACCGGGTGGCGTCGGCGGGCTGGGCCTTCGGCGCGTTCACGGCCGGCCTCACCGGCGTACTGCTCGCCCCTTTCGTACGCCTCGATCCGTACGGCATGCCGCTCCTGGTCATGGAGGTGGTGGCCGTCGCGGTGGCGGCGCGCATGCGGAGCATGCTGGTCGCGGTGGTGGTGGCGCTCGGCGTCGGCGTGGCCCAGAGCCAACTGACCCGCCTGCACCCCTCGTCGGGCTGGGCGGAGCCCCTCCTCCAGGCAGTGGGAGCGAACCTCTTCGTGGTGGCCCTGTTGATCGCGGCCCTCGTGCTCCCGGGCATCGGCTCGCAGACCACGCTTCCGCGCACGGCGACGGCGCGCGTTCCGACGCCACCGGGCGCGTGGATCGTGGCGGCGGTCCTCTTCCTCATACCGCTCGGCTTCGCGGGCTCGGACCTGACCACCTCGGTCCAGGTCCCTGCCCTGGCCGTCATCCTCCTCTCCCTGGTGATCGTCACCGGCAGAGGCGGCCAGATCTCCCTGGGCCAGGCGGCGTACGCGGGTCTAGGCGCGCTCTTCACGGCGCTCCTGACGGCGGGCCGCTTCCCGGGCCTGCCCGAACTCCCCCACCTCCCCGCCCTGGCCCTGGCCGTCCTGCTCGTGGCGCCCCTCGGCCTCCTCACCGGCTGGCCCGCGTTGCGCCGCCGCGGCCTCGCGCTCGCCCTGGCGACGTTCGCCGTCGGCGTCGGCGTCAGCCGCTTCGTCTTCGCTCAGCCGTACGCGACGTCGGGCCTGGCCCTGGACCGTCCGGCGGGCTTCGACAGTGACCGCGCGTACTACGTCCTCGAACTGGTCCTGCTCGCGGCGGCGTTGCTCTTCGCGGCCGGTATGCGCCGGGGCCGCATGGGGCGTGCGCTGGCCGCGATGCGGGACCACGAGGCGGGGGCGGGCGCGGCGGGGGTGCCGGTGCGCACCCTGAAACTCACGGCCTTCGTGGCAGGGGCGGCGCTCGCCGCGCTGGGGGGCGGGATGCTGGGCATGGGGCTACGGGCCTTCGACCCCGCCGCGTACGACCCCGTGCGGGGGCTTCTCTGGTTCGCGGCGGTGGTGGTTCTCGGCGCCGACAGCTTGCTGGGCTCGCTGGTCGCGGCGGCGCTGCTTGTGGGCCTGGACGCGGGCACACGGGGTGGCGTGGCCGCAGCGGTGATCGGTGTCCTCGCGGTGCTGGTGGGGCGCTTTCCCGGGGGCCCGTACGAGGCACTGCGTGCGGCTACCGCGAGCTTGAACCGCCGCCCCGCCCTGACGCCCCTGGGCACGCGTGCCCGCACTGCCCTGGCCTCTCCTTCGCACCCGCCCGCCCGAATACCCCGCGTCGAGCCGGTGGGGAGCGAGCAGGCCCAGAACAAGCAGGCGGAAAACCAGAGCTCGGAAAAGCGTTGTACCGGGCCGCAGGCGCCGATCCGACCCGAGGGGACGGTTCGGTATGTCCGCCCGGAGCACGGTTCGCGGCTCACCGCCCACCACATCACCGCCACCTACGACGGCTTCACCGCCCTGGATCGTGTGGATCTCTCCGTGCCTCCCGGCCACATCACCGCCGTAGTAGGCCCCAACGGCGCCGGCAAGAGCACCCTCTTCCACTGCCTGGCAGGCACCCTGCGCCCCGATTCGGGCCGCATCACCTTCGACGGCCGGGACATCACCCGCACCCCCGCCCACGCCCGGACCCGCCTGGGCGTGGCCCGCACATTCCAGCAACTGGCGGTCTTCCCGTCGCTGACCATCACGGAGAACGTCCAAGTAGGCGCGGAACAGGGCCGAGTCCCGGACCCCGCAGCCACCGCCCAGTCCCTCCGCCTCCTCTCCCTCCACCACGACGCGACCCGCCACCACCCCGCAGCGGACCTCCCCACCGGCACCCTCAGACGCGTAGAACTGGCCAGAGCCCTGGCGGGCCGACCGCACACGCTGCTCCTTGACGAACCGGCGGCAGGTCTGGACACCGCCGAAGTGGCCGCCCTGGCCCGCGTCCTGCGGGCCCTCGCCGCCGACGGCATGGCGCTCCTGGTGGTCGAGCACGACATCGACCTGGTCGCGAACCTCGCCGACACCGTCCACGTCATGGCTGCGGGCCGCATCATCACGTCGGGCCCGCCCAACGAAGTGCTCCACAGGGTGACCCCATGAAAACCGGCATCCAGCTCCACGAGGCCCGCGTCCGCTACGGCCCCCTGGAGGCCCTGCACGGCGTGAGCATCGCCGCCCCGTCCCCCGGCCTCACCGTCCTCCTGGGCCGCAACGGCTCGGGCCGCACCACAGCTCTGCGCGCCCTGGCCGGCACGGCCCCCCTCGCCACCGGCACCGTCACCTGGGACGGAACGGACGTCACCCGGCTCACCGCGCACGCACGCGCGAAGCGGGGCCTGTGCTTCGTACCGGACGGACCAGCCGTGTTCGGCCACCTCACCGTCGACGAGAACCTCGACCTGTCCAGCCGCGAGGCGAAGGCCGACATCACCCCGGCCCTGGACGCGTACCCCGAGCTGCGCCCCCTGCTCCCCCGCCGGGCAGGCACCCTCTCCGGCGGCGAGCAACGCATGCTCGCCCTCTCCCGCGCCCTCCTGACGGCCCACGCCCGAGTGATCCTCATCGACGAGCCCACCCAGGGCATGTCCCCAGCCGTCGCGTCCCGGACGTACGACCTTCTCGTCGGCCTGAGCGCGCACGCCTGTGTCCTGACGGCGGAACAGCGACTGCCGTCCGGTCTGCGAGAACACGCGGGCCCGACGGCAGTGGTGGTACACCGACTGCGCCGTGGCGCGGTCGTGTTCAGCGGCGAGGCGAGCGAACTCGGCCGACGGAGGCGGTCCGAGCGGCCTACTTCGCGATGACCTTTTCCGGAGCGGACTTCGACGGAGCGGGCTTCGATGAAGGGGACTTCGATGGAGCAGCCTCCGACGGGGTAGCCATCGTCGGAGCGGCCTTCGACGGAGCGGCCTCCGACGGAGCTGCTTGCTCCGGAACAGCCTTTTTCGGAGCGGTCTTCTTCGGGGCGGTCTTCTTCGGAGGGGCCTTCTCGGGAACAGCCTTCTTCCAGATGACCAGCTTCGTGCCGACATCCAGCCGTCCGGGCTCGCTCCCCACAGCCTTCCGGTTGGCTCGATACAGCGCCTGCCAGCCGCCCTTGACCTTGTAGCGCCGGGCGATGGAGCTCAACGTCTCGCCCGCCTTCACGACGTGCACGACGACGCGGCCGTCCCGGATCTCCTTGGGGATCTTCTTCGAGCACACGGGCCACGCCTTCCACCCCTGGGTGCGCAGCACCTCCTCGGCGACCTTGATCTGCTCCTTCTTGGTGGCGAGGTCCGCGCGCGGCGCGTACTTGAGACCGCCGTGCGCCTCCCACGTGGGCTGATAGAACTGCAGCCCTCCGTAGAAGCCGTTCCCGGTGTTCACGTGCCACCGGCCGCTGCTCTCGCACTGCGCGAGGCAGTTCCAGGGCCCCTCGGTGCGGGAGCAGTCGTACGCCGCGACGGCGAGCCGGGGCGCCGGCAGGGGCGGTGTCGGAGCAGCGGACGCGGATGCCGGAAGCAGCAGCGAGGAGACCGCGGCGACGACCAGAGCGGCCGAACCAGCGGGCCACAGCGACCGGAGACTCTTGATCGGCATCGGGTACATCCGCCCACGCTAGGCAGCCCCGCCATGGCGGGGAGCCGTGCCGCGCCGCCACGGGCGCGGTCCCACCCGGTCGGCCGACCGAGCGGGACCGCGCCCCTGAGGGGGAGAACTCAGAGGTCGAGCCGCTGCCCGGGCAGGATCACATGCGGATTCCCGCCGACGACCGCCTTGTTGGCGGCGTACACCTTGTGCCAGCTGACGCCGTGCGCCGCTGCGATCCGGCTCAGGGTGTCCCCCTGCCGAACGGTGTAGTCACCGCGACTGGAGCCACGGTTGACATGACTCGGCGCCCGCCTCTGCGGCTTGACGGCCCGCGGTTCGGCCGCCTTGGGGGCCTTGGCAGTCCTGGGGGCCTTGGCCGCCTTGGGGGCCGCTGGAGCCGCTGCCGCCCCCGGCGCGCCGCCGGACGCACCCGCACGCGCCGAGCAACTGGGCCAGGCGCCCCACCCCTGAGCGCGCTGGACCTTCGCGGCGACAGCGATCTGCTGCGCCTTGGACGCGTTGTCGGCGGTCGCCGCATAGGCTCCTCCGCCGTACGCCCGCCAGGTGGACGCGGAGAACTGCAGTCCTCCGTAGTAGCCGTTCCCGGTGTTGATACTCCAGTTTCCGCCGCTCTCGCACTGAGCGATGCGATCCCACACTCCGCTGTCCGCCGCTCCGGCCTGGCCGGTGGCGGTGAGCAGTCCCAGCGGGGCGAGCAACGCCGCTCCGCCGATCACTGCTGTCCTGCGAACGCACTTGGGACGTGCGGACATGAATATCCCTCTCGAAGGACTCGGGATCCCCCAGATGTGCCGGGCCTCCTGGCGCATCTGACGCCGAAGGCCCGCTCATCCTGTCCGCCGGAGTGCGGCACTTTCGTGCCGCGGTGCTTGAGCTGGCTGGTGCGGCCGGCGGACGTACCCGAGCGGTGCTCGCTGCACACGGCGGTGGAATCTAGGCGCCTGCTCGCCCCGGCATCAACCAACCCACCGTCACTCCAGGCCAGCAGGCGGTTACCTGGAGTATCGGCGAATTCAGGCCGCCCATTAAATTCACCGATTTCATGGTTTGTCGACCTGCCGCCCCTGAAGCATGTGACCCAGCTCACCACTCCAACTTCCTTGTACGTAGAACGCGTTGGTACGGAGTGACGGATTCCGCCGGACAACTCACCCTCCGCTGTGGATGGTTCGATTCCGTTCGCCTTCGCGCGTGACTTGCACCACTGATCGCCCGTTGTCTTCTTATGAGCCGGGCACCCCCGGTCCGCACGCAACGATTCCGAGGAGCCACCCGTGCCGCGCATGCTCGACGTCGGCGACGACGTACGCGCCGAGATCGGCGACGAAGAAGCCGACCGGCTGCTGGCCGGAGAGAACGCCCCGGGCAGTTACGACTGCACGTCCTGCCGCACCCCGGGCGACACCGAACAGGAACGCACCAGCACGGTCCTGTTCATCGGCGACGAGACCGCCGTGCTCGCCTTCGCCCACGCCACCTGCCTGCCCTCCCAGATCGTCCAGGTCTCCGAGGAGCAGTTGCAGGGCGCCGTGCGCTCGATCACCGGCGAGGACGGCACCGGCCTCGCCGGATACCCCGGCCCCGGTCCCGGTCCCGGTGAGGCAGCGCCCGACCAGGCGGTTCTCGGCGTGACCAGCGGTCTCGTCCTCATCGAGGGCGAGCTGCGGCCCGCGCTCGTCGTCGAGCCGACCGGAGCCATCGCTCGCCCCGGCACCGAGCCCGGCGGCGACAACTTCCTGCAGCTCCTGGTCGAGCAGGGCTTCTCGCCGGTGGCCTCGCTCGACGGCGTACCGCCGGTGCTGCACGGCTGGTCGGTGCTGCTCGCCGCGGGTCAGCTGCACGCCGTGCTCCAGCCCGGCACCGGCGGCGGGGCCCCCGTCGCCTGGTGGCAGGCCCACCACCCGCTCCAGGTCACCGACGCCTGGCGGGCCGCGGCCAACAAACTGCAGACGGTGCTCCTGTTCGCGGCGCCGGTCGGCTCCATCGGCCGCCAGCACCGCGAGGACCTGATGCGCGACGCCCTGGACAAGGCGGCGGCACACGGTCGTCTGGTCGCGGCCGCGATGCCGCTCGCCGGCACCTGAGCCCGCGGGGGCCGCGCCGCTCACGCTCCCGGCGCTCCGTGAAAGCGGCGCGGCCCCCGCATCCGTACGGGCATGGGGTCGTTGGCACATACGTGCACACATACGACCCCTCCCGCCCCCGGCCGGCGTACCAGACCCCCATTCCCTCCATGCGCTCGTCGCAGGACACGGGGGCCGCCCACTCGGCCACGCCGATCTACGACGCGCTCTACTCGGAGTACCGCAGGTCGTTCAAGGCCCTTCCGGGAGACCGGTCCGGCGAGGAGGATCTGGGGTTCACCTCGTTCGGCGGCGCGCCGTACGGCATGCACCGGGCCGGTGACCGGAACGAACCGCGGTACAACACCTTCAGCCAACTGCACGTCACCCGCTACGGCCACGAGCAGCACGGCACGGCGAACCAGCAGTTCCCCGCGGCGCTTCCCCCGGCGCCGCGCAGGGGGCTCTGAGCCACCACCACCGATGGGCCGGGGGGGGGGGGGGGGGGGGGGGGGGGGGGGGGGGGGGGGGGGGGGGGGGGGGGGGGGTGTGTTGGTGGTCTTTGTTT
>NZ_JBVIHP010000025.1:113115-156362 GCF_055570235.1 Streptomyces sp. NPDC031274
CCACCCCCCCCCCCCCCCCCCCCCCCCCCCCCCCCCCCCCCCCCCTCCCCTCCCCCCCCCCCCCCCGGCCCATCGGTCCATCCGTGCTTGTTTCTGCCTACTTCTTGCGGCCGCGCTTCTCGCGCACCCGGACCGAGATGTGGATCGGCGTGCCCTCGAAGCCGAACTCCTCACGGAGCCTGCGCTCCACGAAGCGCCGGTAGCCGTGCTCGATGAAGCCGGAGGAGAAGAGCACGAACCGCGGCGGCTTCGTGCCCGCCTGCGTACCGAAGAGGATGCGGGGCTGCTTGCCGCCACGGATCGGGTGCGGGTGCGAGGCCACGAGCTCGCCGAGGAAGGCGTTGAGCCGCCCGGTCGGTACGCGCGTCTCCCAGCCCGCGAGGGCCGTCTCGATCGCCGGGACGAGCTTCTCCATGTGGCGGCCGGTCTCGGCGGAGACGTTGACCCGCGGCGCCCACGCGACCTGGAGGAGCTCGGTCTCGATCTCCCGCTCCAGGTAGTAGCGGCGCTCCTCGTCGAGGGTGTCCCACTTGTTGAACGCGACGACGATGGCGCGGCCCGCCTCGACGGCCATCGTGACGATGCGCTGGTCCTGCACGCTGATCGACTCGCTCGCGTCGATCAGGATGACCGCGACCTCGGCCTTCTCCACGGCGGCCGCCGTGCGCAGCGAGGCGTAGTAGTCGGCGCCCTGCTGGAGGTGGACGCGCTTGCGGATGCCCGCGGTGTCCACGAACTTCCAGACGATGCCGCCCAGCTCGATGAGCTCGTCGACCGGGTCACGGGTGGTGCCCGCGATCTCGTTGACGACCACGCGGTTCTCGTTCGCCACCTTGTTGAGCAGGGACGACTTGCCGACGTTCGGACGGCCGATGAGCGCGATGCGGCGCGGGCCGCCGAGCGCGGTGCCGAAGGTCTGGGCGGGCGCCTCGGGCAGGGCCTCGATGACGGCGTCCAGCATGTCGCCGGTGCCGCGGCCGTGCAGCGCGGAGACGGGGTACGGCTCGCCGAGGCCCAGGGCCCACAGGGCGGTGGCGTCGGCCTCGCCGGACTGGCCGTCGACCTTGTTGGCGCACAGGACGACGGGCTTGCCCGACTTGCGGAGCAGCCGTACGACCGCCTCGTCCGTGTCGGTGGCGCCGACCGTGGCGTCCACGACGAAGACGACCGCGTCGGCCGCCTCGATCGCGTACTCGGCCTGGGCGGCCACGGAGGCGTCGATGCCGAGGACGTCCTGCTCCCAGCCGCCGGTGTCGACGAGCTTGAAGCGGCGGCCCGCCCACTCGGCCTCGTACGTCACGCGGTCGCGGGTCACGCCGGGGCGGTCCTCCACGACGGCTTCGCGGCGGCCGATGATGCGGTTGACGAGGGTCGACTTGCCGACGTTCGGGCGGCCGATCACCGCGAGGGCGGGCAGCGGGCCGTGGCCCGCCTCGCCGATCGCACCTTCGACGTCCTCGGCGTCGAAGCCTTCCTCCGCGGCGAGCTCCATGAACGCTGCATACTCGGTGGCATCAACGTCGCCAAGCGCCCCGTGCTCCGGCTCAGCCGAGCCTTCGGGCTGGATCTGGTCGTTCATGAAGTCCGTACCTCTGTCGTATTCGTGATCGGTGGACCGCCTCGCGACGGGCCACTACTGAAAGTCTCGCTCAGCGCCCGGTCAGGCGCCTGGCATGGTCCAGGTGAGCGGTGAGCCGCTCCTGGATGCGCACGGTCGCCTCGTCGAGCGCCTTGCGCGTACGCCGTCCGTTGTCGTCGCCCGCTTCGAACGGGTCGCCGAAGACGACGTCGACCCTGCTGCGCAGCGGAGGCAGCCGCTTTATCAACCGTCCGCTCTTCTCCGTGCTTCCCAGGACCGCGACCGGCACGATCGGCGCTCCGCTGCGTACGGCGAAGTAGGCGAGGCCGGAACGGAGCGAGGCGAAGTCGCCCTCGCCCCGGGTGCCCTCGGGGAAGATCCCGAGGACGCCTCCGTCGTCGAGCACGCCGAGGGCCCGGGTGATCGCCGTGCGGTCGGCGACCTCACGGTCCACCTTCACCTGACCGATGCCGTGCAGGAAGCGGTCGAGGGGCCCGACGAACGCTTCCTTCTTGATGAGGAAATGCGTCGGCCTGGGCGCCGTGCCCATCACCATCGGGCCGTCGACGTTGTGCGAGTGGTTCACGGCCAGGATCACCGGGCCGGTCGGAGGGACCCTCCAGGCGCCGAGGACGCGGGGCTTCCACAGGCCGTACATGAGGCCGACGCCGATGCGGCGGCCGACCTCCGCACCCCGTTCCGATGGCGCCGCGGTCACTTCGCTGCCCGCTTCTCCTCGACGAGGGTGACGACGCACTCGATGACCTGCTGCAGCGTGAGCTCGGTGGTGTCCACCTCGACGGCGTCGTCGGCCTTGGCCAGCGGCGACGTCTTGCGGCTCGAGTCGGCGGTGTCCCGCTGGATGAGCGCCTCACGGGTGGCGGCGACGTCGGCGCCCTTGAGCTCGCCGCTGCGGCGGGCCGCGCGGGCCTCGGGCGAAGCCGTGAGGAAGATCTTCAGGTCCGCGTCGGGCAGGACGGTCGTACCGATGTCGCGCCCCTCGACGACGATGCCCTTCTCGGCGGACTCGGCGATGGTGCGCTGCAGGTCCGTGATGCGGGAGCGCACCTCGGGGACGGCGCTGACGGCGCTGACCTTGGAGGTGACGTCGGTGGTGCGGATCGGCCCGGCGACGTCCGTGCCGTCGACCGTGATGGTCGGGGCGAGCGGGTCGGTGCCGGAGACGATCTCGGGCTTGCCCGCGACCGCGGCGATGGCGGTGGGGTCCGTCAGGTCGATGCTGTTGTGCACCATCCACCAGGTGATCGCGCGGTACTGCGCACCGGTGTCCAGGTAGCTGAGGCCCAGCTGGGCGGCGACGGCCTTCGAGGTGCTCGACTTGCCCGTGCCGGAGGGCCCGTCGATGGCGACGATCACTGCTGAGGACGCCGAACCGGCGGTTTCCACGGTTTCCACGGGGTGCGGAACCTTTCTGTGTGCACAGGGCTGGAGCAGGGCGGCATTCCTGCCCTGCACAAGGTTACTGGCTCCTGTGGCTGCCTCTTACTGCCCGGGGAGCACCCCTGTCCCGCCCGCTTCGCGGCGGACGCTCTCTGGCCCACCCACCCGATCGCCCCGGATCCGCCCGTCGGGATCACTGCCGGGATTACTGCCGGATCGCCCAGCCCCGCTCCCGCAGCGCCGCGGTGAGTACCGGGACCGCCTTCGGCTCCACCATCAGCTGCATGAGGCCCGCCTGCTGTCCCGTCGCGTGCTCGATGCGTACGTCCTCGATGTTCACCCCGGCCCGGTCCGCGTCGGCGAAGATCCTGGCCAGCTGTCCCGCCTTGTCGTCGATGAGCACCGCCACGACCTCGTACGTGGTCGGCGCGGTCCCGTGCTTGCCGGGCACCCGCACCTGTCCCGCGTTGCCCCGCCGCAGCACGCCCTCGACCGAGGCGGCGCCCTCGCGCCGCTTCGCCTCGTCCGCCGACTGCAGCGCGCGCAGCGCCGACACCGTCTCGTCGAGGTCGGCGGCGACGGCGGAGAGCAGATCGGCGACGGGACCGGGATTGGCCGACAGGATGTCGATCCACATCCCCGGGTCCGACGCGGCGATGCGCGTGACGTCACGGATGCCCTGCCCGCACAGGCGCACCGCCGTCTCCTCGGCGTTCTCCAGACGTGCCGCGACCATGCTGGAGACCAGGTGCGGCATGTGCGAGACGAGCGCGACCGCGCGGTCGTGCGCGTCGGCGTCCATGACGACCGGCACGCCGCGGCAGAGGGCGACGAGCTCCAGGGCGAGGTTGAGGACCTCGGTGTCGGTGTCGCGGGTGGGCGTGAGGACCCACGGCCGCCCCTCGAAGAGGTCGGCGGTACCGGCGAGGGGGCCGCTGCGCTCGCGCCCCGACATGGGGTGCGTACCGATGTACGGGGTGAGGTCGATGCCGAGCGCTTCCAGCTCCCGGCGCGGGCCGCCCTTGACGCTCGCCACGTCGAGGTAGCCGCGGGCCACATCGCGCCGCATGACGTCGGCCAGCGTCGCCGCGACGTGCGCGGGCGGCACGGCGACGACGCACAGGTCGACCCGTCCCGCGGGCTCTTCGTCGGTGCCCGCGCCGAGCGCGGCCGCCGTGCGGGCCTGTCCGGGGTCGTGGTCGGCGAGGTGTACGTCCACGCCGCGCGAGGCGAGGGCCAGGGCGGCGGAGGTGCCGATCAGGCCGGTGCCGATGACGAGGGCGGTTCTCACTGGGCGATGTCCTTGCGCAGGGTGGCAGCGGCGCCGAGGTAGACGTGCGTGATCTCGGCGCGGGGCCTGTCGGACTCTATGTGCGCGAGGACGCGGACGACCCGTGGCATGGCGCCCTCGATCTGCAGTTCCTGCGCGCAGATCAGCGGGACGTCCACGATGCCGAGCCTGCGCGCCGCCGCCGCGGGGAAGTCGCTGTGCAGGTCGGGCGTCGCGGTGAACCAGATGCTGATCAGGTCGTCCTCCGCGAGCCCGTTCCGCTCGATGATGGCGGTGAGCAGCTCGCCGACCTGCTCGTCCATGTGGTCGGCCGCGTCCCGCTCCAGCTGGACGGCGCCCCGGACCGCTCGTACCGCCACAGTGCTGCTCCTCGCTCACGTACGTATGACTGATGTACCGACAAGGGTAGTCAGGGTCCCGGGGACGAGTGCGCGGCGCCCGCCTGCCGAGACGGACGCCGCGTACCTCACAGGGGTGGGAACCGGGGTGGGATCCACAGCCGGGTCAGAGCTTCTGCTCCTTGATGAGGTCCTCAAGCGAGCCCGACGGGACCTGCCCCTCCGGAGTCAGTCTGCCGACGGCCTGGGGCAGCTGCCGCGCGATCCGGTCGGCGGCCTCGTCACGGCTGACGCCCGCATCGGAGGAACTTCGTGATCATGTCCATCAGGCCGCCCAGCGGATTGCCGCCGCCTGAGCCGCCTTGACCTCCTCGGCCGCCGCCGAGGAGACCGCCGAGAAGGCTTCCCAGATCGTTGCCCGCCATGGTCGTGTCTTTCGCGTGAGTGGCCGGGTCGGCGCCTCGTAGGTGCACGGACCTCAGACCATGTCAATGTCACCCGAATCGCCCTCTGTCGCCACTTGGACCGATTGGTGGGTGTTCAACTATGGACGCCGGGGCGCCGTTCCGCTTGCATGGAGGGGCCGTCACGGCCCAAGCCTCGGGGGAGGCCGCATGAAGCGCTCGGGACCGCTGTACACGCTTCTGGGGGGACTGCTGCTCGCCCTGTTCATGCTGTTGCTCAACGCGACGACGGGGACGGGCAATTCGTCGTACGGGAAGGACCCGCCCGGCGCCGCGTCGT
Source organism: Streptomyces sp. NPDC031274 (assembly GCF_055570235.1). Taxonomy (NCBI): domain Bacteria; kingdom Bacillati; phylum Actinomycetota; class Actinomycetes; order Kitasatosporales; family Streptomycetaceae; genus Streptomyces; species Streptomyces sp. NPDC031274. The sequence goes on from NZ_JBVIHP010000025.1 coordinate 118,469, forward strand.
CGGCGCCCCCGTCCGCGAAGCCCACCAAGAACACGCCCGCACCCACCGAGAGCCCTTCCGAGAGCCCTTCCGAGAGCTCGCCCGAGAGCCCGTCCAGGAAGCCGACCGGGAAGCCGACCGGGAAGTCCGAGTACGCGGGCCGCACGGCCGACGACGCCGCAGCCGTCTCCATCTCGATCCGTGACGACAAGGCCATCGCGTACTACTGCAACGGCCGTGACGCCGAGTCCTGGCTGAAGGGCGACATCGAGGACGACGGCTCCATGCGCCTCACCGGCAAGCACGGCGCGAAGCTGGACGGCACCCTCGCCGACAACGCGGTCCGCGGCAAGGTCGAGATCGGCAAACAGCCACGGGACTTCACCGCCGCCAGGGCGAAGAAGCCTTCGGGCCTCTACCGCGCGACCACCGAGGTGCGCGGCGCCGAGATCGACGGCGGCTGGATCGTCCTGCCCGACGGGCGGCAGGTCGGCATCCTCAAGCGGGACGGCAAGCCGCAGACGGCCCCGCGCCTCGACCCGGAGACCGGCGCCGTCGCGTTCGACGGCGGCGAACTCACCGCACGGCCCGTCGTGCCCTGACCCCGCTCCGCCCCGACCAGGGAGCCGCCATGAGCGTCGATCCGAACGCCGCAACGCAGGGCGGCTTCGGCCCGCCCCCCTCGTCGGGCGACCACCGCCGCCCGAGCGCCGCCCGCTATCTCGTCCCCGCCCTGGTGGCCGCGGTGGTCGCGGTCGGCCTCGGTGTGTACGGCAAGACGCACGACCCCGGGGGCACGGCCTTCAACCTCGCCGGGTTCAGCAGCACGAGCGCGGTCAAGGCCTGGCTGGGCACGACGGCGTTCGCCTTCGCGCTGATCCAGGTCGTATCGGCGCTCATGGTCTACGGGCGCCTTCCGGGACCGTCCTGGTCATCGGCGCTGCACCGCTGGTCGGGCCGGATCGCGTTCCTGGTGGCGGTCCCCGTGGCGATCCACTGCCTCTACGCCCTCGGCTACCAGACGTACTCGCCCCGGGTGATGTGGCACTCGCTGCTCGGCTGCTTCTTCTTCGGGGCGTTCAGCGCCAAGATGCTGCTGCTCCGCTCGGAGAAGCTGCCCGGCTGGCTGCTTCCGGTGATCGGCGGCCTGGTCTTCGTGGTCCTCACGGTGGTCTGGCTGACGTCGGCGCTGTGGTTCTTCCGTACGTTCGGAGTGACGACATGAACACCCCACACCCCACACGGCGCACTGTCATCGCCGCGGGCGGAGCGGTCGCGCTGACCGCCGGATGCAGCAAGTACGGGGACGAGGGCGCGAAGCCGCCCACGTCGCAGCCGCCGTCAGCGGCATCGCCCTCGTCCTCGCCCTCGAAATCAGGTGGGAAGAACGGGAAGAAGCAGCCGCCGCCCAAGGCCGAGGAGCTGGCGAGGACATCCGACATCCCGGTCGGCGGCGGCAAGATCTTCAAGGACAAGAAGGTCGTCGTGACCCAGCCGGAGAAGGGCGACTTCAAGGCCTTCTCCGCGATCTGCACCCACGAGGGCTGCACGGTCAGCCAGGTGGCGGACGGCACGATCAACTGCCCCTGTCACGGCAGCAAGTACCGCGTGGCGGACGCCTCGGTGGCGGCCGGCCCCGCACCACGCCCGCTCCCCCCGGAGAACATCACGGTCACCGGAAATTCGATCACGCTCGGCTAGCCCGTCCCCGTACGCTCCCCGCATGCACCGCCCCACGGACCTGGACCTCGTACGCGACCACACCGTCTACGCCTGCGTGATGGGCTCGCGCGCCTTCGGTCTTGCCACGGACGGCAGCGACACCGACCGCAGGGGCGTCTTCCTGGCCCCCACACCGCTCTTCTGGCGCTTCGAGAAGCCGCCCACGCACGTGGAGGGACCGGCGGAGGAACAGTTCAGCTGGGAGGTGGAGCGCTTCTGCGAGCTGGCCCTGCGCGCCAACCCGAACATCCTGGAGTGCCTGCACTCGCCCCTCGTGGAGCACGTGACGGACACCGGCCGCGAACTCCTCGCCCTGCGGGACGCGTTCCTCTCCCGCCGGACCCACCTCACGTTCGCCGGCTATGCCCGCGGCCAGCACAAGAAGCTTCAGGACGACGTACGCCTGCACGGCGCACCCCGGTGGAAGCACGCGATGCACCTCCTGCGCCTCCTGACCAGCTGCCGCGACCTGCTGCGCACCGGCAGGCTCACGCTCGACGTCGGCGACCAGCGCGAGCCGCTGCTCGCCGTCAAGCGCGGCGAAGTGCCCTGGCCCGAGATCGAGTCCTGGATGCGGCGCCTCGCGCAGGAGGCGGACACGGCGGCCATCCGCAGCCCGCTGCCCGCCGAGCCGGACCATGAGCGGGTGGCGGACTTCCTGTTCCGCGTGCGGCGGGGGTCGGCCCTGGCTCAGGAATCCCAGAGCGCCCCGAGCTGAAGCAGCTCCTCCCGGTACTCGATCCGCTCGGCCCACTCGGCGGGCCAGGCGTCCGCGCCCAGGTGGGCACCCGCGAACGCACCGGCCAGGCAGGCGATCGAGTCGGAGTCGCCCGAGGTGCAGGCTGCTCGGCGCAGGGCGGTCACGGGCTCGTCGGGGAACATCAGGAAGCACAGCAGGCCGGTGGCGAACGCCTCTTCGGCGATCCAGCCCGCGCCGGTGGCCAGGCAGGGGTCGGTCTCCGGGTTGGCGTCGCGCACCGCTGCCGCCAGGCGCTCCAGGATCGCGAGGCAGTCGTCCCAGCCGCGCGCGATGAAGTGTTCGGGGGTCGGGTCCTGAGAGCGGGTCCACAGGTCGCCGAGCCAGTCGTGGCGGTAGTTGGTGCGGTTCTCGATGGCGTACGAGCGGAGCAGGCCGACCAGGCCCATCGGTTCGGCACCCTCGGCGAGCAGCTTGACCGCGTACGCGGTGAGGTCACTGGCCGCGAGCGCGGTGGGGTGACCATGGGTGAGCGCGGACTGCGTCTGCGCGGCACCGGCCCGCATCTCCTCCTTCAGCCCCGGTATGAGCCCGAGCGGCGCTACGCGCATGTTCGCCCCGCACCCCTTGGAGTGCAGCTGGCTGGCGTCACGCCAGGGGCGTTCGGGGTCGGCCAGGAGGTCACAGGCCTGTAGACAGGTGTTGCCGGGGGCGCGGTTGTTCTCCGGGTCGTGGTACCAGGCCACGTACTCCCCGCGCGTCAGGAACGCGAAGCGCTCGGGTCCACAGAGCCCGCGTGCCGACGCGGCCTTCAGGGCGCGTCCCAGCGCGAGCGTCATCTGCGTGTCGTCCGTGACGATCGCGGGCCTGGGCAGCTCCATCTCCCGCCAGGGTCCGCACTTGGCGAGGATCGACGGCACGTCGTTGAACTCGGTCGGGAAACCGAGCGCGTCCCCGAGGGCGAGGCCGATCAGGGATCCGGTGGCGGCGCGCTTCATGAGGGCTGTCCTTCCGAGGGGAGCGTCGAGACGGGTGCGGGGCGGAGCAGGGGCGGGTGCAGGGCGGTGGCCGGACCCGCCCGGTAGAGGGCGGCCGGTTTGCCCCGGCCGCCCGTCAGGCGCGCGGCGCCGGGGATCGCCTCGACGAAGCCGGAGGTGCCGAGCACCTTGCGCCGGAAATTGGCCGGGTCGAGCTCGGCGGCCCACACCGTCTCGTAGACCTGTCGCAGCTCGCCGAGCGTGAACTCGGGCGGGCAGAAGGCCGTGGCCAGGCCGGTGTACTCGAACTTGGCGCAGACGCGGTCGTGGGCGTCGGCGAGGATCCGGTCGTGGTCGAAGGCGAGCGGCCCCTGGGTGCCGTACGGCAGCCACTCCGCGCGGGCGGCGTCGCTGCCGGCGCGTACCGCGGGCGGATCAGGGACGAGCGCGGCGAAGGCGACCGAGACGACGCGCATCCGCGGGTCGCGGTCCGGCTCGCTGTAGGTGCGCAGCTGCTCCAGGTGGAGCCCGGCGCTGTCCTTGAGGCCGGTCTCCTCGGCGAGCTCACGTCCCGCCGCGGTCTCGGCCGACTCGTCAGGCAGCACGAATCCGCCGGGCAGCGCCCAGTGTCCCGCGTACGGATCCTGGCCGCGTTCGACGAGCAGCACGTGCAGGCCGCCCGCGCGGACGGTGAACACGGCGAGGTCGACGGTGACGGCGAACGGCTCGAAGGCGTGCTTGTCGTAGCCCTGCATGACCCTCCCCCTCTTTATGGTCAGTACGACTCTAAAGCGAGGGGGTCCGCACCGCAACACGCGGAACGAAAGGCGGCCGGCCCCCGCATGCGCGGGGACCGGCCGTCTTCACTGACCTCGGAGCGGACTCGCCTAGAGGTCGACTTCCTGCATCAGCATGCCGACCTCGGTGTTCGACATCCTGCGCAGCCAGCCGGACTTCTGGTCGCCCAGCGCGATCGGCCCGAAGGACGTCCGCACCAGCTTGTCGACCGGGAAGCCCGCCTCGGCGAGCATGCGGCGCACGATGTGCTTGCGGCCCTCGTGCAGCGTCACCTCGACCAGGTAGTTCTTGCCGGTCTGCTCGACGACGCGGAAGTGGTCCGCGCGGGCGTACCCGTCCTCGAGCTGGATGCCGTCCTTGAGCTGCTTGCCCAGGTCACGCGGGATCGGGCCGACGATGTGCGCGAGATAGACCTTCTTCACGCCGTACTTCGGGTGCGTGAGGCGATGGGCCAGCTCACCGTGGTTGGTGAGCAGGATGACGCCCTCGGTCTCCGTGTCGAGCCGCCCCACGTGGAAAAGCCGCGTCTCGCGGTTGGTCACGTAGTCGCCCAGGCACTGCCGTCCCTCGGTGTCCTCCATGGTGGAGACGACACCGGCGGGCTTGTTCAGCGCGAAGAACTGGTACGACTGGGTGGCGACCGTCAGGCCGTCGACCTTGATCTCGTCCCGCTCCGGCTGGACCCGCAGGCCCTGCTCCATCACGATCTCGCCGTTGACCTCGACACGGGCCTGCTCGACGAGCTCCTCGCAGGCACGGCGCGAGCCGTAGCCCGCACGGGCGAGGACCTTCTGCAGCCGCTCGCCCTCCTGCTCGGCGCCGGGGAAGGTCTTGGGCGGGCTGACCTTCGGCTTGCCCGCGTACCGCTCGCGGTTGCGCTCTTCCTGCCGCGCGTCGTACTCACGGGAGGTCGCGGGAGCTCCCGCGCCGCGCCGCGTGCCCCTGTCCGAGCCCTGAGGCGACCTGGGGCCGCCCTTGGCGCCGCCGCGTGCGGCAGCGCCCCTGCCCTTCCTCGAGGCGTCGCCCCCTACGTCGTAGCGACGCTCCTCGGGGCGGGGCTTGCTCTCGCGCTTCGGCGGCTGGTCGTCGCGCGCGCCACCGGCGCCGCGACCCTGCCGGTCGGGGCTGTTACCGGAACCCCGGTAGTCACGGCCGCCACCGCCACCGCTGCCGCCACGGCCACCGGCGCCGCCACGGCCGCCACCGCCGCCGCCGCCGCTGCGACCACCACCGCTGCCGCCGCTGCCGCGACCACCACCGCTGCTGCCACGGCTGCCGCTGTTGCCACCACGGCTCCCGCCGTTGTTTCCGCTGCTGTTCCTGCCGTTGCTGCTTCGCATCAAATTTCCGTTAGTCGGCTGTGTCCTGCGTGTACTCGTAACCCGGTGCGTCAGGTGCGTCCGGGTCGAACGACAAAGCGCCTTCCAGCGTCTCGGCCTCGATCGCCTCCGCCTCGGGGAGGAAGGGCGCGAGCTCCGGGAGCTCGTCCAGGCCACGCAGGCCCATCCGCTCCAGAAAGTAGTTCGTCGTCCTGTACAGGATCGCACTTGTTTCGGGTTCCGCGCCCGCCTCCTCCACCAGGCCCCTCTGGAGAAGCGTCCGCATCACGCCGTCACAGTTCACTCCGCGCACCGCGGAGACCCTTGATCGGCTGACCGGCTGGCGGTACGCGACGACCGCGAGGGTCTCCAGGGCCGCCTGGGTGAGGCGGGCCTGCTGCCCGTCGAGCACGAAGCGCTCGACGGCGGCGGAGTACTCGGGCCGCGTGTAGAACCGCCAGCCGCCCGCGACGAGCCGCAGCTCGAAGCCCCTGCGCTGCACGGTGTACTCGTCGGCGAGCTCCCGCACCGCGTCGGCGATCTGCCGCCGGGGCCGGTCGAGGATCTTGGCCAGGTGCTCCTCGGTGGCCGGTTCGTCGACGACCATGAGTACGGCCTCCAGAGCGGGCCGCAGCTCCAGATCGGCGACGGCGCCCGCCAGGTCTCCGGCAGGACTCGCGTCGCTCGTCGGGCTCATGTGACGGTCTCCTCACTCGTCTCACTCGTCTCACCCGGCGGATCGGGTGCGCGGTCGAACTCGTCCGTCACCGTCGGCTGCTCCTCGCCGTCCCCGCCGGTCCAGCGCACCATCAGCTCGCCCAGGGCGTCCTCCTGGTCGAGCTCCACGGCCTTCTCGCGGTACAGCTCGAGGAGCGCCAGGAAGCGGGCGACGACGGTGAGGGTGTCCCCCGCGTCCTCGACGAGCACCTGGAAGCTGACCTCGCCCCGCTCCCTGAGCCGGGCCACGACCACCCCGGCCTGCTCCTGCACGGAGACGAGCGGGGCATGGATGTGGTCGACGTACACCTGGGGCTTGGCCCGGGGCTGCATCGCCTTCACGGCGAGCGCGGCGAATCCCGCGGCGCCGATGCTGATGACGACTTCCGGCAGCAGTTCGGCGTGGTGGGCCTCCAGGCCCACGGTCCGCGGATAGCGCCGCGCCTCGTCGTCGAGCCGCCCGCTGAAGATGTCGGCGATGCGTTTGTACGCGCGGTACTGCAACAGCCGCGCGAAGAGCAGGTCCCGCGCTTCGAGCAGCGCGAGATCCCCCTCGTCCTCGACCTCGGCGGAGGGCAGGAGCCGGGCGGCCTTGAGGTCGAGCAGGGTGGCGGCGACCACGAGGAACTCGGTGGTCTGATCCAGGTCCCAGTCGGGTCCCATGGCGCGGATGTGCGCCATGAACTCGTCGGTCACCGTGGAGAGCGCGACTTCGGTGACGTCCATCTTGTGCTTCGAGATGAGCTGAAGCAGCAGATCGAAGGGGCCTTCGAAGTTGGCGAGACGGACCTTGAACCGCCCGTCGTCCGGCTCGGGCGGCGTCTCCGGCTCGGACAGGGACTCCGGCCCGGACTCGGGCTCCGGCTCAGGACCCGACTCCGGCTCGGACTCGGGCTCCGGCTCAAGAACCGACTCCGGCTCCGGCGCGGAAGCCGCGGGCTCCGCGGGAGCCGCGCCGGGGCCGCGCCCCAGCGCACGCCGACGGGCGGCCGGTGCGGAATCGTCGTTCAGGGGCATCGCCGGGAACGCTACCGCTACCGCCCGCGCAACCGTCGTACGAGAATGCTCGCGTCCCCGCGTGACTCAAGATCCGCCAGGACCACGGCGACCGCCTCGCGGACGATGCGCCCGCGGTCGACCGCGAGCCCGTGCTCGCCCCTCAGGACGAGACGCGCGTGCTCGAGGTCCATCAGCTCCTCGGCGGACACGTACACCGTGATCTTCTCGTCGTGCCGCTCGCGCCCGCTGGGCCGCCGGTTGGCCGCCCGTGCGCGCCGCCGTGCCTGTGCCGTGGAGGAGGAGTTCGCGGACCGGCCGCCACCGCCCTGTGCGGCGGCGCCTTCCTGGCCCTGGTCGGTACGGCGTCCGTCCTTCTCGGCGTCGGCGGTGGCCGACCGGCTGCGGGACTCGCCCGACTCCGCGTCGGCGGCGCCGTGTTCGGCGGCGTCACCGCCGTCTCCCCCCGTGACACTGCCGTGCGCGTCGACGGCAGCGGCGGCCTCGTCGCTCTCCCCCGCGGGCGGAGGCACCCGCGCCTCGCCGTTCGCCTGGCGGCGCGGGGACGACGACTGCAGCGCCATTCCCCCGGTCGTACGGAACAGTTCGTCGGCCCCCGGCAGACTCACTCGGCGTGACACCGGGCGAGCACCTCCCTGGCGAGCTGGCGATAAGCGGCCGCGCCGACCGAGTTCGATGCGTACGTCGTGATCGGCTCACCGGCGACCGTGGTCTCCGGGAAGCGGACCGTGCGTCCGATCACTGTGTGGTACACGTGATCGTCGAAGGCCTCGACCACCCGCGCGAGCACCTCACGGCTGTGCACCGTGCGGGAGTCGTACATGGTGGCGAGGATGCCGTCGAGCTCCAGGTCGGGGTTGAGCCGCTCCTGGACCTTCTCGATCGTCTCCGTCAGCAGGGCCACACCGCGCAGCGCGAAGAACTCGCACTCGAGCGGCACTATCACCTTGTGAGCGGCCGTCAGGGCGTTCACGGTGAGCAGGCCGAGCGAGGGCTGACAGTCGATCACGATGTAGTCGTAGTCCTGCATCAGCGGCTTCAACGCCCGCTGCAGGGTGGACTCGCGCGCGACCTCGCTCACCAGCTGCACTTCCGCGGCCGACAAGTCGATGTTGCTGGGCAGCAGGTCCATGTTCGGGACCGCCGTCTTCAGCAGCACCTCGTCCGCGGACATGCCCCGCTCCATGAGCAGGTTGTAGACCGTCAGGTCCAGCTCCATCGGGTTCACCCCGAGGCCCACCGAGAGCGCGCCCTGCGGGTCGAAGTCGACCAGCAGGACCCGGCGTCCGTACTCCGCGAGCGCGGCACCCAGGTTGATGGTCGACGTCGTCTTGCCCACGCCGCCCTTCTGGTTGCACATCGCGATGATCTTCGCGGGACCGTGATCGGTCAACGGTCCCGGGATCGGGAAGTACGGCAGCGGGCGCCCCGTGGGACCGATGCGCTCACGGCGCTGACGGGCCGCGTCCGGGGCCAGCGTGGCCGCGTACTCGGGATCGGGCTCGTACTCGGCGTCAGGGTCGTAGAAGTGCCCCTGGGGCAGTTCCTCGTAGTCGGCGAGTTGGGTGTGGGTGGTGTTCTCGCCACTCCGGTCGCCGGCCATGGCGTTCACGTGATGGCCATCCATGCTCGGGGGTGCAGACGATGTCGGTTGCGTCGGCTGCGGTTTCTGGCGGGCTTCGAAGGTGCGGACAGCGACGGAGCCGACAGCCTCGAGTCCCACGGGTCCTCGGCCCCGCTCGGACATTCCTGGTTGACCACCCCCGGGAGCAAATGTCGACTCATTCACAAGTCGTCTTACCTCCTTGGTGACCAGGAAATTTCTCGATAGGTCAGCGTGGCACTATGCCGACGGTTGGCGACTCTATGGCGTGTCACCGGTCCGCAGCAACACAATCCGCCGGACCCGGCCCGATGTGTCGGCAATCGAACGCCCCCATGTCAAGGGCGCACGGCACGTCGTCACCACAATTCCGGGGTGGGCGAATCGGTTAAAGGGTTACGTTCAAGGCGAGTTGACCATGTCCATGGACATACGCATACGGCCGGACCCCTCTCAAGGTCCGGCCGTTGGCGTGAGATTGACGACTCTCGTTGACGAAAGCGGTCAGGTTCAGCCGAGGAGCGTCTCGAGCTCGACGTGCTCGAGGCCGTGCGACTCGGCGACCTCCTTGTAAACGACCTTGCCGTCATGGGTGTTGAGGCCCAGGGCGAGCGCCCTGTCACGGCGCAGCGCCTCGGTCCAGCCGCGGTTCGCCAGCTCGACGATGTACGGCATCGTCGCGTTGGTCAGCGCGTACGTCGACGTGTTGGGCACCGCGCCGGGCATGTTCGCGACGCAGTAGAACACCGAGTTGTGGACCGGGAAGGTCGGCTCGGCGTGCGTCGTCGGGTGCGAGTCCTCGAAGCAGCCGCCCTGGTCGATCGCGATGTCGACAAGGACACTTCCCGGCTTCATCCGCGACACGAGCTCGTTGGTGACGAGCTTGGGGGCCTTGGCGCCCGGGATGAGGACGGCGCCGATGACGAGGTCGGCCTCGACGCACGCCTTCTCGAGCTCGAAGGCGTTGGAGACGACGGTCTGGATCTTCGTACCGAAGATCTTGTCCGCCTCCTTGAGCTTGTTGATGTCCTTGTCGAGCAGGGTCACGTGGAAGCCCATGCCGATGGCGATCTGCGCGGCGTTCCAGCCGGAGACGCCACCGCCGATGACGACGGCCCGGCCGGCCGCGACACCCGGGACGCCGCCGGGAAGCACACCGCGGCCACCGTTGGCGGCCATCAGGTGGTAGGCGCCGACCTGCGGGGCGAGGCGGCCCGCGACCTCGGACATCGGGGCGAGCAGCGGGAGCGCGCGGTTCGCGGTCTCGACGGTCTCGTACGCGATGGCGGTGGTGCCGGACTCCAGGAGCGCGTCCGTGCACTCCTTGGAAGCGGCCAGGTGCAGGTAGGTGAAGAGGGTCTGGTCCTTGCGGAGGCGGTGGTACTCCTCCGCGACCGGCTCCTTGACCTTCAGGAGGAGGTCGGCGGTGGCCCAGACCTCATCGGCGGTCTCCAGGATGCGGGCGCCCGCGGAGACGTACTCCGCGTCCGTGATCGAGGAGCCGACACCGGCGTTCTGCTCGATGACGACCTGGTGGCCGTGGCGCACCAGCTCGTGCACACCGGCGGGGGTGATGGCCACCCGGAACTCGTTGTTCTTGACCTCGCGGGGGATGCCGACCTTCACGTCGATCACGGTCCTCTTGGCTCAGGGATTTTTCGGGCAATTCTCTACATACCGATACACAAGAGGGCGCATCGGAGACACCACGGAAGTACGCGGCGGAGCCAGTCTAATGAAGGACTTCTCGCTGTCTAGCCTTTCAATGCATCAATCTTCTACGGAAGTGCTACGGATTTCGTAGGCGGAAGCCGTAGCTCCATCTTTCGATGCAAGCCCTGTGACCTCCGCAAGCTCCGGTCCCAGCATGCGTTCGGCCGCACCGCGGTGCAGCCGGGCGGCCGCCGGGTCGCCGAGCCGGTCAAGGGTGTCGGCGAGCCTGAGCTGCAGCGCCGCCTGGAGACGTACGTCGTCGGCCCGCCGCGCCCACTCGACGGCTTCCTGGCAGGTGCGCAGCGACTCCTCGGGCCGGCCCGCGTACTCCTGCACCCGCGCCAGCTCGCTCAACGCCCTTGCCTGGCCCGCCACATCGCCGGTCTTGCGGTGTCCGGTGACGGCCGAGCTCCAGTTGCGAAGCGCTTCGCCGTACCGGCCCGCGTACGTGTGCACCGCCGCGATCCGGCCGTAGAGACGTGCGGCGTCGGTGCGCTCGTCGCGCGCGAGCCGCTGGGCCAGGGCGCGCCCGAACCAGTCCGACGCCCGCGGCCAGTCCCCCAGCTCCTGGTAGGCACTGCCTACGGATTCCATCGCGCGGCCGGTCGCGTACGGATCGTTTGCCTGCCGTCCGGCATCCAGTGCCAGGCGGTAGCGCACCAGCGCCCCCTGCGTCCGTCCCGTCCTCGCGTCCAGATCCGCGAGGTTCAGGAGGGCCGCCGCCTTCTCGCGGGGCAGCTTCCTGCGCTCGGCCACGTCGAGGACCAGCTGGTGGATGCCGTACAGCTCGGGGGCCGCGTCCTCCGTGCCGCGATGGGCGACCAGAGCCCGCGTCAGGGCCGCCATCAGGCGCCGCGCGAGGGTGTCGAGCTCTCCGTCGGCGACCGCTAGGCGGGCCGCCGCGAGCAGGGCGGGCTGCCGGATGCGCAGCCACTCGGATGCGGCGCCGGGGTGGGGGAAGCGCAGGGCGCGCGGCATGCCGGCGAGCTTCTTGCGGGCCGCCGAGCCGTCCGGTTCCGTGATCGCCCGGCAGGACTGGAGCAGCCGCACGGTCCGCTCCAGCATCCTGGCCCGGGCCAGCTGGATCTCCGCGGGCCGGTCCTGGCGCTCGGTGCACGCGCGGAGCAGCGGCACCAGGCAGGCGGGCAGCTCGTACTGCGGCAGCGGCGACTCCACGGCCCTGACGAGGCCGAGCTTCACGAAGTCGTCCAGGGTCGTGCGGGCGGCGGAGACCGAGCAGCCCGCGAGCGCGGATGCGGTGTGCGGGTCGACGTGGCCCGCGGGGGCCAGGGAGAGGAATCGCAGTATCCGCGCGGCCGCTCCCGGCAGGGAGGCGTACGAGAGCTGGAACATCCGGGAGAGGGCGCCGGGCGCGGACTCGTCCTCGGGCCTGTCGTGCACCTGCTTGGCCAGGTCGGCGACGGCCGCCTTGGGCCGCCCGGAGAGCCAGCCACCGGCGAGGACGAGCGCGGCGGGGTGTGCGCCGCACGCCTCGACCAGGCTCTCCGCGGACCGCGGGTCCACGGTGATGCGCACCGGGCCCGCCGCGCGGGAGAGCAGTTCGACCGCGGCCGCGGTGTCCAGGCCGCCCAGCGTGCACGGCCGCACGTCCGGGATCCCGGTGAGCGGGCCCTCGGACACGGCGACGGCCAGGCATTCGGGCACGTCCGGGATCAGCGGGTCGACCTGCTCGGCGTCGGCGGCGCCGTCGAGGAGCAGCAGCGCCCTGCGGCCCGCCAGGGCGCTGCGGAGCGCTTCGGCGAGCTCGTCCTCGTCGGCCCCCGGGGGCGCGGGGACGTCGAGGGCGTCCAGGAGTTCCCTCGCGGTGCGTTCCGTGGGCACGCGTGTGCCGTCGGGTTCGGTGAGGTGGGTGCGGAGCACCCCGTCGGGGTAGTTGTCGGCGAGCCGCCGCGCGAGTTCCTCGGCGAGCGCGGTGCGGCCGGATCCTGGACGGCCCGCGATGAGGAGCACGCGTGCGCGTGGCGCCTTGCGGCCCGAGATGGTGTCGAGCCCGGCGCGGCCGATGTCGGCGCGGAGCTCTTTCAACTCTCTGCGCCTGCCGACGAATTGACCGCCGTCGGAACTCTGGTCCGAAGCGAGGCGCGGCGCCGGGCCGCCCACTGCCGATCCGTCCGTGTCGACCGCCTGATCCGTCACGGGCCATGCTCCGTCCGCCTGCGCGCGAACCCGCCGGGACTCCGGTCGGGACGCTTCCAGAGCCTAGTTCAGGCCCTGGTCGCTCCCCCGACGCGCGGCGCGCACAAGTCCCCCGATCGGATCAGTAGATCGTCACACCGGAGAACTCCAATGGCCCCCTATGGCCGCCTACGGCCGCCTACGGCCTCCAACGGGCCCCCTCAGGCCTCGAAGGGACGCGCGGGCCAGGGCGCGTCCGCCGGGCGCAGCGCGTCGACTCCGTCGCCGCCGAGCGCGGCGGTCAGCGAAAGGGCGCCCACGACGAGGCAGTTGTTGTGCAGCTCACCGGCGAGCACACCGCGTACGAGCTCTTCGAGCGGTACGCGCGCCAGCTCCATGTCGGCCTCCTCCTCGGAGACCTCGAAGCGCTCGCCGTCGGCCTCGGAGAGATCCCGGGCGAGGAAGACGCGCACGGCCTCGTCGCAGCCGCCGGGGGTGGTGTAGACGTCGGTCAGGACGCGCCAGTCCTCGGCCTTGACGTGCGCCTCTTCGTAGAGCTCGCGCTGGGCGGCGTGCAGGGGGTTCTCGCCGGGGATGTCGAGCAGCCCGGCCGGGATCTCCCAGAGCTTCTGGCGGACGGGGTGGCGGTACTGGCGCAGGACCAGGACGCGTCCCGCGTCGTCCAGAGCCAGCACGGCGACCGATCCGGGGTGCACCTGGTAGTCACGGTGGACCACGGTGCCGTCGGGCATGACCACGTCGTCGGTGCGGACGGAGGTCTTGTTCCCCACGAAGGGCGTCTGGACCGCCGTGACCTGCCACTCCTCGGCGGTGTCCTTGATCGTCATGTCGCCCTGTCCTCCCACACGTGCAAACAGAAACCGGGGTACGCGCCTCGTAAGGCCCGTACCCCGGCAACCGTATCTCTCTTGCGTTACTTGCTCGTCTTGCGCTCCACGGCGGCCTTCACCAGGCCCGCGAAGAGCGGGTGCGGGCGGGTCGGGCGCGAGCGCAGCTCCGGGTGCGCCTGGGTGGCGACCAGGTAGGGGTGGACCTCGCGGGGGTACTCGACGTACTCGACGAGCTTGCCGTCCGGGGACGTGCCGGAGAAGAGGATGCCGGCCTTCTTCTCGAGCTCGGCGCGGTAGGAGTTGTTCACCTCGTAGCGGTGACGGTGGCGCTCCTCGACGTACTCCTTGCCGTCGTACACCTCACGGGCGATGGAGCCGTCGGCGAGCTTCGCGGGGTACATGCCCAGGCGCATCGTTCCTCCCATGTCGCCCTCGCCCGCGACGATGTCCAGCTGCTCCGCCATGGTCGAGATGACCGGGTGGGCGGTCGCGGCGTCGAACTCCGTGGAGTTGGCGTCGGGGATGTCCGCGAGGTTGCGGGCCGCCTCGACGACGATGCACTGCAGGCCGAGGCAGATGCCGAGCAGCGGCACCTTGTTCTCGCGGGCGTACTGGATGGCGCTGACCTTGCCGTTGACGCCGCGCTCGCCGAAGCCGCCGGGGATCAGGATCGCGTCGACGTCGCCGAGCTGCTTGGCGGCGCCCGCCGGGGTCTTGCAGTCGTCGGACGTGACCCACTTGACCTTGACGCGGGCGCGGTTGGCGAAGCCGCCCGCGCGCAGGGCCTCGGTCACCGAGAGGTAGGCGTCGGGCAGGTCGATGTACTTGCCGACGAGCGCGATGGTGACCTCGTGGTCCGGGTTGTGCACCCGGTCGAGGAGGTCCTCCCACTGGGTCCAGTTCACGTCACGGAACGGGAGGTCCAGCTTCCGGACCACGTAGGCGTCGAGGCCCTCGGTGTGCAGGACCTTCGGGATGTCGTAGATCGACGGCGCGTCCTTGCAGGCCACGACCGCGTCCTCGTCGACGTCGCACATCAGCGAGATCTTGCGCTTGATGGCGGTCGGCACGTCGCGGTCGGCGCGCAGCACGATGGCGTCCGGCTGGATACCGATGTTGCGCAGGGCCGCGACCGAGTGCTGGGTCGGCTTGGTCTTCAGCTCACCGGACGGGCCGATGTAGGGAAGCAGCGAGATGTGCACGACGAAGACGTTGTCGCGGCCGACCTCGTGGCGGACCTGACGGACGGTCTCGAGGAACGGCAGGGACTCGATGTCGCCGACCGTGCCGCCGACCTCCGTGATGACCACGTCGACGTCGTCGGTGGCCATGCGGCGGATGCGGTGCTTGATCTCGTTCGTGATGTGCGGGATGACCTGGACGGTGTCGCCGAGGTACTCGCCGCGCCGCTCCTTGGCGATGACCTGCGAGTAGACCTGGCCGGTGGTGACGTTGGCCGTGCCGTCGAGGTCGACGTCCAGGAAGCGCTCGTAGTGGCCGATGTCCAGGTCGGTCTCGGCGCCGTCGTTCGTGACGAACACCTCTCCGTGCTGGAAGGGGTTCATCGTGCCGGGGTCGACGTTCAGGTACGGGTCGAGCTTCTGCATGGTGACCCGGAGGCCCCTGGCCTTGAGCAGCGCGCCGAGGCTGGAAGCCGTCAGTCCCTTGCCGAGGGAGGAGGCGACACCCCCGGTGACGAAGATGTGCTTGGTCGTCGTGGATTTGGGCTGCATGGCCAAGAGGGGCTCCCGTGGTCGCGGTCTGGAGGGTGCGTACCGGCGTCCGTCCAAAGGGTTCTGGAGGAGGTGCCGTCGCTGCGGTTCGGGGGTTCTATGACCACCGGCTCACGGGCTACCAGGGTATCAGCGACGAAGGGAGGCTGCTTCCGGCCACGCTCGATCACTCGCGTCACAACTCCCTCACCTGGTGCTCACCCGTTCGGCGCAGCCTCGTTGCCGGGAGCGGCGCGCAGATCACCTGCGTGCGTCGTATCCTGCTCGGACACTCACTGCCGAGCCGGACCGATCAACGGCAACCACCCCCCGCCCGTTCCCCGGAACAAGAGGCTCGTGCAGTTCGTTTTACAGCGAAGCCTTGACCGTAGAGCGAGCGCCCCGAGAGGGCGACGTGGCCGTTTGACTGGAGTTGCACGTGGCCGGGCGCATCGAGGATTACGCACTCATCGGAGACATGCAGACCGCCGCCCTGGTCTGCCGGGACGGCACAGTCGACTGGCTGTGCCTGCCCCGCTTCGACTCGCACGCCGTCTTCGCCGGATTGCTCGGCACTGAGGAGCACGGATTCTGGCGTCTGGGGCCTGCTCACAGCCCCGACGCGCAGCCGCCGACAGCCGCGCGGCGCACGTACCGCGGCGATTCACTGATTCTGGAATCCGAGTGGGACACCCCGCGCGGCACGGTCCGCGTGACCGATTTCATGCCGCCGCGCGACACGGACGCCCCGCAGCTCGTGCGGATCGTCGAGGGCGTCAGCGGCCGGGTGCCGATGCGCTCCGCCCTGCGGATGCGCTTCAGTTACGGCCGTGTGGTGCCCTGGGTGCACAAGGTCGACGGGCGCACGGTGGCCGTCGCGGGGCCCGACTCGGTGTGGCTCGACACGTCGGCCGAGACGTTCGGCAAGGACCTCACGACGTATTCGGACTTCACGGTCGCGCCGGGTGAGCGGATCGCGTTCACCATCTCGTGGCAGCCCTCGCACAAGGAGCCGCCCGCGCTGCCCGAGCCCGAGAACGCCCTCCTGGCCACGCAGGACTTCTGGCGCGAGTGGGTCGAGCACTGCACGTACCACGGCCCGTACCGCGAGTCCGTGGTCCGCTCGCTGATCACGCTGAAGGCCCTGACGTACGCCCCGACGGGCGGCATCGTCGCGGCGCCCACGACGTCACTGCCCGAGGACATCGGCGGCTCCCGCAACTGGGACTACCGCTACACCTGGCTGCGCGACGCCGCCATCACGCTCTCCTCGCTCCTGCGCACCGGATACCGCGAGGAGGCCGGTGCCTGGCGCGAGTGGCTCCTGCGGGCGGTGGCGGGCGACCCCGAGAACCTGCAGATCATGTACGGCATCGCGGGCGAACGTGAGCTCGGCGAGGCGGAGCTGGACTGGCTGCCGGGGTATGAGGGCTCGACCCCGGTCCGAGCGGGCAACGGAGCCGCGCACCAGCTCCAGCTCGATGTGTACGGCGAGGTCACCGAGGCGCTGCACCTGGCGCACATGACGGGCCTCGCCCGCAGCGACTACGCCTCGCTGCTCCAGCTCAAGCTGATCCGCTACCTGGAGTCGAACTGGGACCAGCCGGACGAGGGCATCTGGGAGGTGCGCGGCCCGCGCCGCCACTTCGTGCACTCCAAGGTGATGTGCTGGGTCGCCGTCGACCGCACGATCAAGCTCATCGAGTCCGGAGACGCGGACGGCCCCCTGGAGAAGTGGCGCGAGCTGCGCGACGACATCCACCGGGACGTCTGCGAGAAGGGCTACGACAAGGAGCGGAACACGTTCACGCAGTCGTACGGCTCCAAGGAGCTGGACGCCTCGCTGCTTCTCATCCCGCAGATGGGCTTCCTGCCGCCCGACGACAAGCGCGTCATCGGCACGATCGAGGCGATCCAGCGGGAGCTCTCGACGCCGGACGGCTTCATCCTGCGCTATCCGACGACCGGCGACGACGCGGGCGTGGACGGGCTCGAAGGTGACGAAGGTGCCTTCCTCGCCTGTTCGTTCTGGATGGCGGACGACCTGGCGATGATCGGCCGGGTCGACGAGGCCCGCAAGCTCTTCGAGAAGCTGCTCGCGCTCCGCAACGACCTGGGGCTGCTCGCCGAGGAGTGGGATCCGCGGTTGCAGCGCCAGGTGGGCAACTTCCCGCAGGCGTTCAGCCATGTGCCGCTGATCGACACCGCGCTGCGGTTGACGGCCAGCGGGGCGTACGGCGGCTAGCCGGGCTCCTCAGACCGGATCGGATCGGACGGCGACGGGTTGCCCGTCGCCGTCCGTTTTCCTGTTCGGGATTCATGTTCGGGATTCATGTTCGGGTCATGTCTGGGGCGACGGGTTGTCGGGATATGAGCGGAACAGATCACTCCCGTAACCGGTCGGAGATGTTCCCGGGGCGTATGCGCAGGTAGCGTCCGCCCCATGGAAAGTCAGGGCACGCAGGGCACTCAGGGCGGCATCACCGTGCAGCGGGCCCTGGAACTTCCGGGTCTTCGCGGCGGGCTCCCGGAAGTGGTCGCGGGCGCGGAACGGCTGCAGCGCACGGTGCGGTGGGTGCACGCGGGCGAGGTGCCGAACATCGCCTCGCTCCTCAAGGGCGGCGAGCTGCTCCTGACCACGGGCCTCGGCCTCGGCGCACGCCCCGCCGAACAGCGCGTCTTCGTGCGCAAGCTCGCCGAGCGCGGCATCGCGGCACTGGTCGTCGAGCTGGGCCCGCGCTTCACGCGGCTCCCCGCGGCGATAGTGGAGACGGCGCGCGCGGCGGGCCTTCCGCTGGTGCAGCTGCACCGCGAGGTGCCCTTCGTCACGGTCACGGAGGAAGTCCACACCGAGATCGTCAACGGCCACTACGCGCTGCTCCAGCGCGCCGAGGAGGTCCACCGGCGCTGCACCCAGGCGCTGCTCGGCGGAGGCGGCGTCCCCCAAGTCCTGAACGTCCTCGCGGACTTCAGCGGCAACCCGGTGTTCCTGGAGACGGCGGACGGGCAGCTTCTGTACGCCGCCGGAGCGGGAACCGAGTGCGCCGATCCTCTTCAGGTGTGGGAGGGGCTTCGGGGTCAGCACAAGGAAGGGCCGCCCGCGGGCGCGGTGCTCGTCGACGTGCCGGGCGGTGGGCCCGGCTCCGGCTCGGTGCGCGCCAGGCTGGTGCTGCTCGCCGTGGAGTCCGCGCTGCTTCCGGTGCACCGGATCGCGGCGGAGCGGGCCGCGGGGTCGCTCGCGGTGGTCCTGATGCAGGCCCGGCAGGAGGAGGAGCTCGCCGCACGCGGCCGGGGAGACTTCCTGACCGATCTGGCGGAGGGGCGGATCCTGGCCGACGACGCGCCCGCCCAGGCGCGGGTGCTCGGCTTCAAGCCCGGCGAGAGCCCGCTGCTCCCGGTCGTGATGAGACTCGCGGACGGTCTTGCGCCCGGCGGCGGCTGGGCCGTGCTCGCGCGGGCGGTGGCGGAGGAGCTCGCGGCGGTGGGGGTGCCGGTGCTGCTCGGCGTACGGCCGGTCGAGGGGCGCGTCCCGCTGCTCCTCGGGCTCCGTTCCGAATCCGAACGCGCCGCGGTGGCCGACCGGGTCGCCACGGCGCTGCGGGCAGGGGTCGAACGGGCGGGGATGCAGCGGGCAGGGGCACTGCCGCCGGTCGTGGTGGTGGGGGTCGCGGGCGGCTGGGCGGCGGCTTCGGCGGGGCTGCGGCACGCCGCGGAGACGGCGACGGCCGCGCAGGGCCTTGTCGACCGACCCTGGTACGACGCGCGACGCCTGGACATCGACCTGCTCCTTTGGCGCCTGCACAATTACGACGACTCGGCGCTCGCGGCGTTCGTGGACCGCGCGATCGGCCCCCTCCGCACCCATGACCGGCGCTCGAAGCCACCACTCCTTCCCACCCTGCAGACGTATCTGGCCCATGCGGGACGCAAGGCGGAGACGGCGCGCGAACTGCACCTGAACCGTCAGACGCTCTACAACCGCCTGGCCAGAATCAGTGAACTCCTCGGTACCGACCTGGACGACCCGCAGACGGTGCTCGCGCTGAGCCTGGCCCTGCGGGCGCGCAGGCATGTGGCGTAGGGGGAGGCGTGTGGCGTAGGGGAGGCATGTGGCATCGGGGCCGCGGGCCTCGGCCTGCGGGCTACAGGGTGAGCGGCTGCGTCAACTCGTCGTAGACACTCAGCACTTGCGCGACCGTCTCGTCCTCGGTCGGCCATGTCGCCGCCTGGGCCGTGCCCTTGTCCTTGAACTTCTCCCTGAGCGCGGGGTCGGCGAGGAGGCGTGCGACGGCGGTGGCCAGGGCCTCGGCGTCCCCGTACCGGACGAGGGTGGCCGCGTCGCCGACGAGTTCGGGGATGCCGCCGACAGCGGTCGCGACGAGCGGCACGCGCGCGTGCAGGGCTTCCTGGGCGAGTACGGAGCGGGACTCCCAGCTGCTGGGCAGGACCACGAGGTCGGCCGCGGCGAGCATCTCGGGGACGTCGTCGCGCCGCCCGACGAGCCGGACCGGAAGGCCTTCGTTCTCGATACGACGCTGCAGAGCGCCGCGCTCGGGCCCTTCACCGGCGATGACGAGGAGCGGCAGGGGGTCGAGGTGACGCCACGCGCGGGCGGCCTCCAGAAGGAGGTCGTAGCCCCGCTGCCGTTCGAGCGTGCCGACCGTGACGATCAACGGCCGGTCGACGGCGCCGATCTCGGCGCGGGCCTTGTGGCGTGACCCGTCGGGCTCCTCGCCCGCACCGGCCGCCGCGCGGGGCGCGGGGAGCGTGACGGGGGCGAGACGGGCGTCTCGCGCGCCCCTGCTGCGGGCGCGGTCGACGAGGTCGGACGAGGTGCCCAGGACCACGGCGGCGGCCTTGGCGACGCGCCGCTCCAGCAGGTGCAGGAGGCGGGCGCGCGCTCCTTCCGCCTCTGCGCGGGTGTGCCAGGTGACGACGAGGGGAATGCGGCGGCCGGTGAGCGCGAGGGCGGCACGCAGTGCGGCGTGCAGCCCGTGCGCGTGCACGAGATCGGCGTCGGCACAGGCGAGGCGGAGCGAGGCGACGGACGCGGGATCGCTGCTGCGGGGTACGTGGACGTGCCGGGCGCCGGTGCCCGTCAGGTCGTAGGCCTTGGCCGCCTCGGCGGGGGCGCAGACCGTGACCCGCACGCCCCGCGCGGCGAGGCCCGCGGCGAGCGACCTCACGTGGGCGCTGCTGCCCGCGCTGCCACCGCCCAGTACTTGCACGGTGTGCAGCGAGGTCTGACCTTGCGGTGAGTGGCTGCTCACGTGGCTCACGTAGCCGGGGCTCCTGGGTCGGCGTCGGGGGGCTGCGCCAAGGATGCCAGTCCGTACGGACGTTCCGGCACCACCGAAAGGTCTCTTCCGTGTCTGGGCGGGCAACTCCCTGACACGGATCACCCACACGGGTGAGGACGACGGGGTTTCAGCGCCGCTGATGGCCTGCGGCCCCCAGCATCTTTGCAGCGGGGATATGCCGGAGGGAAGGCTTTCAGAGGCTCGGCGTGGCTCGGGGCCCGGGATAGGGCGGGAATCGGACGCCCCTCCCTGGGATTGGGCCACAGGCCGCCGCCTACGGTCTTGAACCCGCCTCTCGCCTGCTGCCTGCGCACTCCATGGGGCAAGCGACGGCTCAGGACGCGGCTCTCGAAACGCCGGCCGATCACTCGGCAGCGGACCGAGAGCCTTCAGAAACGGCCCGAGCCCGTCCCCCCGCGACCGCGCTGACCCTCTCGCCGTACGCGGCGGCCGTCACCAGACCCGCCGCGTGGACGGCAAGACCCACGCGGCCGTTGCCCGCGACGATGGCGGCACCGAGTACCGCGCCCAGGGCGTGCGCTCCCGCGTCGCCGATCATGGCCTGTTCCCCGAAGTCCTCCGGGAACACGGCTGCCGCGGCCCCCACGGAGGCGGCGGAGAGGACCCCGGCGGTGCCCTTGCGCAGCAGCCCGGGCGCCCCAAGGGCGAGCACCGCACCCGCGGCCTTCCCCGGGCGTACGTCCACGAGGTTGACGAAGTGGGCGGTGCCCGCGATCACGACGCCCGCGAGGAGCTTGTCCACCGGCCGCTCCTTGAGCAGCGCACCGGCGGCGAGGCCCGCCGCGGAGATCCCGAACAACTTCACGGCCCCACTGGTGACTTCACCGCCCCGCAACGCGCTCAGGTGGGCACGGAAGCCCCGGCGCGGATCTCCCTCCCCCGCCACGTCGTCGTACGCCCCGCAGGCCCCCGCGGCGAGCACGGAGAGCGCGGCGGCGCCCCGGGCCCTGGCGGGCAGAGCCAGGGTCCCGGCCGCCGCACCGAGAGCGGCGGCGGGCCCGGCGTACAACTCCAGTGCGCGGCCCGCGTAGTTCCTCCGCTGCCAGCGGTCGGGACCGCCGGGGGCACGTGAGCGCAGCGCGGTGGTGGCCGCGCGGGTGACGACGGCTGCGGCGAGGAGGGCGGTGAGGCGGCGGGCGGGCTTGCGGTCGATCATGCGGCCCAGCCTAGAGCCGGGGCACGGCAGAGCCTTACCCGTCCCCCCGAGCCGTCGCCAACAGCTCCTCCGCGTGCGCCCGCGCGGTCTCCGAGTCCTCCTGACCCGCCAGCATCCGGGACAGCTCCCGCACCCGGTCCTCGCCCTCGAGAACGAGCACGCCGGACCGCGTCACCGACCCGTCGTTGGTCTTCTCGACAAGCAGCTGGCGGTCGGCGAACGCCGCCACCTGAGGCAAGTGCGTCACGACCACGACCTGCGCCGACTTGGCGAGCCTGGCGAGCCTGCGGCCGATCTCGACCGCGGCCTTGCCGCCGACGCCCGCGTCGACCTCGTCGAAGAGGTACGTCGGAACGGGGTCCGTGCCCGCGAAGACGACCTCGACGGCCAGCATCACGCGCGACAGTTCACCGCCGGACGCGCCCTTGGCGATCGGCCGCGGCGGGGCTCCCGGATGCGGGGCGAGGAGGAGTTCCACCTCGTCGACGCCCGACGGGCCGTACGCGACGAGGCGTCCGTCGACCGGCACACCGTCCGCGCCGTCGGGCACCTCCGTACTGCTGATGTCGATCGTCACGCGCGCGTGCGGCATCGCGAGCGAGGACAGCTCTTCGGTGACGGCCGCCGCGAACCGCGAAGCGGCCTCCTTGCGCGCGTCGGTCAACGCCTGCGCGAGTCCGGCCAGTTCTCCTCTGAGCGCGTCCCGCTCGGCGGTCAGCTCGTCGAGGCGGTCGTCGTCGCCCTCGAGTTCGGTGAGCCGTGTGGCCCCCTCCTCGGCCCAGGCGAGCACGGAATCGATGTCGGAGCCGTACTTCCGGGTCAGCTGGGTGAGCGCGGCCCGCCGCTCCTCCACCGCCGCGAGGCGCAGCGGATCGGCGTCGAGGTCGTCGGCGTATCCCGCGAGCTCCCCCGCCACGTCGCCGAGCAGAATCCCGATCTCGCCGATCCGCTCGGCGAGAGCGGCAAGGGCGGGGTCGTGGGAACGCACCGCCTCAAGAGCCCGGTGGGCGCCCGCCACCAGCGTCGTGGCGTCGACACCCTCCGGGTCCTCGGGGATGCCCGCGAGGGCGGCGTGCGCGGACGTGGCGGCGGAGGCGAGGGCCTCCGCGTGGCCGAGCCGCTCGGCCTCGGCGGCCAGTTCGGTGTCCTCGCCCTCGCGCGGCTCGACACCCGCGACCTCTTCGAGGCCGAAGCGCAGCAGATCTGCTTCCTGGGCCCGTTCACGCGCCCGCGTGGTGATCTCGTCGACCTCGGTCGTCACGGCCCGCAGTCTGCGGTACGCCGCCGTGTACTTGGCAAGGGGCACGGTGACCGCGTCTCCCGCGTACCGGTCGAGCGCCCCGCGCTGCCGGCCCGGCTTGAGCAGCCCCTGCTGGTCCGTCTGTCCGTGCACCGCCACGAGGTCGTCGGCGAGTTCGGCGAGCAGCCCCACCGGGACCGACCGCCCGCCGAGATGCGCGCGGGATCTCCCCTCCGCCGAGACGGTACGGCTGATGAGCAACGCCCCGTCGTCGAGTTCGGCGCCCGCTTCCTCCGCCCGCACGGCGGCCGAGGCGTCCGCGGGCATGCTGATCCGCCCCTCCACCACCGCCGCCTTGGCGCCGATCCGCACCAGGGCGGGATCCGCGCGTCCGCCGAGCAACAGGCCGAGGCTGGTGACCACCATCGTCTTGCCCGCACCGGTCTCGCCGGTCACCGCGGTGAACCCCGGCGACAGCTCGACCACCGCGTCGTCGATGACTCCGAGCGACCGTATCCGCATCTCCTCCAACACGGACACGACCTTACGAGGTCATGGGCCAGGTGTGCGACGGGCCCTGGCTCCCTTCCACCTTCCTTCCACGAAGGCGCAGGTGGCAAAGGCGGACCGAACGGACGCTGTCACCCGCAGGAGGTGGGATCTCAGGGTGGGGATTACCCCACCACGATCTTCCTGACAGCCTCCTGTCGCACAGGTGCCCCAGCACCCCACCCTGATCCCTATGGGAACGGGACTGGCACAGGCGGCGCTGCGCGCGCACCGCCCGGCGTTCGTGGGCACGGCCGTGGCCGCGCTCTTCGCGGCGACGGTGGTGAGCGCGTCGACGATGATGCTCGGCGCGACGGGCACGGACGGACTCTCCGCACGGGCACGCGAGCAGATCACCGAGAACGGCGTCGGCGACATGGCCGTCGTTCTGCTCATCGGATCTATCTACATGTCGATATTCGTGGTCGCATCGACGATGGGCACGGCCGTCACGCAGCAGCACCGCGAGCTGGCCATGGTGCGCTCCATCGGCGCCACACCCCGCCAGGTCCGCCGCGCGGTGGCCGTGCAGGCCCTCGCCGCGTCCCTACCGGCCGCGCTCGCGGGCTTCGTCCTCGGCGGCTTCGTGGCCCGGTGGTGGCATGCGGGCATGATCGCGCACGGTCTGCTCCCCGCCGAGGCGCACTTCCGGTTCGGCTGGGTCGCCCTGCCGGTGTGCCTGGGCGTGGCCGTGGTGACGACGACGCTCGCCGCGCTCCTCTCCGCGCTGCGGTTCTCGCTGCTCCGCCCGGCCCGCGCCCTGAGCGAGGCGGCGACCGGACGGCGGGGGCTCGGCATACTCCGGGCGCCGCTCGGCCTGGTCGCGGTCGCGGGGGCGTGCGTGGTCTCGGTCCTGCTGTCCGAGCAGCCCGCGGACGAGGCGGGCGAGGGGGCGTTCCTCGTCCTGATCCTCTTCTGCGTCGGCGCGGGGCTGCTCGGCCCGCGGATCATCGGGCCCGCGGCCTGGCTGGTCTCCGCGCTGGTGGGCCGGTTCGGCGGCAGCGCACGCCTGGCGATGCTCAACATCCGCTCGCAGCCACGCCGTTTCTCCGCCGCGGTCGTGCCGCTCGTCCTGGTCGTCGGGTTCGGCCTGACCAAGATCGGCATGCGCACCACGGCGCGGCACCACACGGGGTCGGCGGGCAGCGCGGGCGAGGTCTGGCTCGACTACGTGGGCACGGGTCTGTACGCGGGTTTCGCCGCGATCGCCGCGGCGAACACCCTCGCCATGATCTCTTTTGAGCGCCGCCGCGACATGGCCCTGCTGCGCGTGATCGGCAGCCGGCGCGCCCAACTGCGGGCCATGGCGGCCTGGGAGGCCGTGGTCGTCGCCGGCACCGCGCTGCTGCTCGGCACGGCGATCGCGCTCGGCACGCTCGCGCCGATCCTCAGCACGGCCTTCGGCTCGCCGGTCCCCTACCTCCCATGGGCCGTACCGACGGGGATCACGGCGGGCACCTTGCTGCTCACGCTGCTGGCCACGGGGCTTCCGGTACGCGCGGTCATGCGGAAGCGGGCCATCTCCGTGGTCTGCTCCACGTAGCCGGGAAAGGCCGTGCCCCGTGAAGGGCGCGGGGAGCTGCGCGACCGGCCACCGGCGACCCGCGGTGTCCGCACCACGCAGCCCACACCAACCGCGCCTCCAACGGAACGCTAGTGAGGCGCCCCGCGCCATCCGGACACCGGCAGCGCGAACTTGGCCACGAGCCGGTCGGTGAACGACGCGTGATGCAGCCGCGCGAGGCGTACCGGCACCCCGCCCCTGCGCACCTCGACCCGGGCCCCCGGCGGCAGCTCCACGGTCCGCCGCCCGTCGCACCACAGCACCCCGTGCGACGTGTGCTGCTGGACCTCGACAGCGAGCACCGAGTCCGGCGAGGTCACCAGGGGCTTGGCGAACAGGGCATGGGCGCTGATCGGCACCATCAGAAGCGCCTCCACCTCCGGCCACACCACGGGCCCGCCCGCGGAGAAGGCGTACGCGGTGGAGCCGGTCGGCGTCGCGCACACGATGCCGTCGCAGCCGAAGCCGGTGACCGGACGCCCGTCGATCTCCAGGATGACCTCGAGCATCAGCTCGGCCGACATCTTCTGCACGGCCGCTTCGTTCAGCGCCCAGTCGCGGTGCACGACATCGCCGTTGCTGTGGACGATGACGTCGATGGTCATCCGCTCCTCGACCTCGTACGCCTTCGTCACCACCCGGTCGACGACCTTGTCGAGGTCGTCGCGCTCGGCCTCGGCGAGGAAGCCCACGCGCCCCAGGTTCACGCCGAGCATCGGCACCCCGGAGGCCCGGGCGAACTCGGCGCCGCGCAGCAGCGTGCCGTCGCCGCCGAGGACGACGAGCAGTTCACAGCCGTCGAGGCACTGGGGGGTGGCCTCCTTCACCGTGCCGACCTCGGGCGGCAGCGGCAGATCGGCCGCCTCCGCCTCGAGGACCCGTACGCCGATGCCGCTGCGCAGCAGCCCCTGGACGACGAGTTCGGCACTGCGGATGGCGGCAGGCCGTCCGGTGTGCGCGAGCAGGAAAACGGTACGAGCTCGGGTCTGGGTCTCTCGGGTCTCAGTCAACGGGGCCCCTCCGCCACGGCACGGTCAACGTCCGCCGGGTCGAGTTCGGGCGCCCCGGCACGCAGCCACAGAAAGTACTCGACATTTCCGGAAGGTCCGGGCAGCGGGCTCGCAGTCACGCCACGCACACCGAGCCCGAGCCCCCACGCTTGGCGCGCCACACCCCGCACGGCGTCGGCCCGCAGTTCCACGCTGCGCACCACACCGCCGGTGCCCAGGCGCTCCTTGCCCACCTCGAACTGCGGCTTGACCATCAGGACCAGGTCGGCGTCCGGGGCGGCACACCGCACGAGGGCAGGAAGGACCAGGCCGAGCGGGATGAACGAGAGGTCGCCGACGACCAGATCGACAGGGGTGTCGTCGATGGCGTCCAGCGTCAACTCGCGTACGTTCGTACGGTCCTTGACGGTGACCCGCTCGTCGCTCTGCAGCGACCAGGCGAGCTGGCCGTACCCGACGTCCACGGCGACGACGCCCGAGGCGCCGGCTCGCAGCAGCACATCGGTGAAGCCGCCGGTGGACGCGCCCGCGTCGAGCGCGCGCCGCCCTTCGACGACCAGGCCCCGCGGCACGAACGCGGCGAACGCGCCCGCCAGCTTGTGGCCGCCGCGCGAGACATAGTCGGGGTCGCTGTCGTCGGTCGCGACCACGATGGCGGCCGCGGTCTCCACCTGCGTCGCGGGCTTCGTCGCGGTGTTCTTGTCGACGGTCACCCGGCCGGCGGCGATCAGCTGACTGGCGTGCTCGCGCGAGCGCGCCAGCTTGCGTCGGACCAGTTCGGCGTCGAGGCGGCGGCGTGCCACTCCTGCCACGTTCTGTTCAGCTCCTGTTGTACGGGGGTGAGTGCGGGGACGGAGCCGAGGGCGTCCCCATGGGTGAGGGCGCCGGCGGCCCGGGGCGTGCGTCGAGCGCGGTCAGCGCGTCTCGCAGTCCCCGGTGTACATCCTCGTACACCTCGATGTGGCCGTCCGTGGCGAGGTGGTCGGCGTCGCCGAGACGCCCCAGAAGGCCGTCGACCTCGGCGTCACCGGTCGGGACACGCTCCACCCCGAGGGGCGCGGGCCCGACGGGGTCGTACGTCTCCGCCTCCGCCGCGGCTGCCGCGGCCCCGGGCTCCACCGGCTCGGGCTCGGGGCCCGGCATCGAGTCGCTCATGCCCCGACGCTACCCCGAAGCGCTGCGGTACCGTCGATCACGATGGCGACGATCGAAGAGTGCCGCACGGCGCTCGACAAACTCTCGGACAACCTGGCGGGCGCCGAAGGCGGCGCACGCGGCGCTGCCGCGCTCGACCGCTCGCTGAGCTGCCGCATCACCGATCTCGACGTGACCTTCACGGGCCGCCTCCAGAACGGCCGGATCACGGTGCTCGACACCTACGCGGGCGCCCCTCGCGAGAAGGCGGAGATCCGCCTCGCCATGTCCGGCGACGATCTGGTGGCGATGGTGGACGGCGATCTGAACTTCGCGAAGGCCTGGGCCTCCGGCCGGGTCAAGCTGGAGGCGGGCCTGCGCGACATGCTCCGCCTCAGGTCGCTGCTTTAGCCCCGGCACGGCCGGTCGCCACCGCCCCGGCCGTGCTCTTGGCACGCACCCGCCGCGACGCGGGCACCACCAGCGGCGTCCCGGTCTCCGGGTCGTCGATGATCTGGCAGTCCATCCCGAAGGTGTCCCGTACGAGCTCCGTCGTGACGATGTCGGACGGCGCGCCCTCGGCGACGACCTCGCCCTCGCGCAGGGCGATGAGGTGGGTGGCGTAGCGCGCCGCGTGGTTGAGGTCGTGCAGGACGGCGACCAGCGTGCGGCCCTGTTCCTCGTGCAGGTCGGCGCAGAGGTCGAGGACGTCGATCTGGTGCTGGATGTCGAGGAACGTCGTCGGCTCGTCCAGGAGCAGCAGCGGAGTCTGCTGCGCGAGCGCCATCGCGATCCAGACGCGCTGGCGCTGACCGCCGGAGAGTTCGTCGACATAGCGATCGGCCAGTTCGGCGACACCGGTCGACGCCATCGACTCGCCCACGATCCGCTCGTCGTCCGCCGACCACTGGCGCAGGAGCCCTTGGTGCGGATAGCGCCCGCGCGCGACCAGGTCGCCCACCGTGATCCCGTCGGGCGCGATGGAGGACTGCGGGAGCAGGCCGAGCGTCCGCGCCACCTTCTTCGCGGGCATCGACTGGATGACGTTCCCGTCGAGCAGGACGCGGCCCGCCGAGGGCTTGAGCATCCTGGACAGGGCGCGCAGCAGGGTGGATTTGCCGCAGGCGTTCGGGCCGACGATCACCGTGAAGGAGTTGTCGGGGATCTCGACGGACAACTTCTCGGCGATGACGCGCTGGTCGTAGCCAAGGGTCACGCCGTCCGCGATGAGCCGGTTCACTGCGGCACGCTCCTGCCTGTCGGTGCTCTCAGAGGTGTTCGTGGAGAAGTCAGAGGTATCAGAGGTGTCAGAGGTGGCCGCATCCACGGTGACGCGCGCCTTCATATCCGCCCCGCCTTGCGCTCGATGACGAGGAGCCACAGCAGATAGATGCCGCCGAGTACGCCCGTGACCACGCCGACGGGCAGTTGATCGGCGGCGAAGGCCCGCTGTGAGGCCCAGTCCGCGACGATGAGGAGGGTGGCGCCCATGAACATCGCGGGCAGCAGGTTCGGCCCCGGCGAGCGGGTGAGCCGCCTGGCGAGCTGCGGCGCGGTGAGCGCGACGAAGCTGACGGGGCCCGCCGCCGCGGTGGCGGCGGCGGTGAGCAGCACGGCCGCGCCCATCAGGACGATGCGGGTGCGCTCGACGGGCACGCCGAGCGCGTACCCGACGTCGTCGCCCATCTCCAGCATCCGCAGCGGACGTGCGTATGTCATGACGAGCGGCACGAGGATCGCGCAGAGGATGAGCAGGGGCCAGACCTGGTCCCAGTCCCGGCCGTTGAGGGAGCCGGTCATCCAGACGACGGCGCGCGCGGCGTCGACGATGTCCGCCTTGGTGAGCAGATAGCCGTTGACGGCGGTGACGAAGGCGGAGACGCCGATGCCGACCAGGACGAACCGGAAGCCGTGCACGCCCCGTTTCCAGGCGAGCACATAGATCGCGAAACCGGTGACCAGACCGCCCACGAGCGCGCCACCGGCGACCTGCACCGCGCTGCCCTGGAAGAGGACGATCATGGTGAGCGCGCCCGCGGTGGAGCCCTGGCCGAGGCCGAGGATGTCCGGACTGCCCAGCGGATTGCGCGAGATGGACTGGAAGATCGCGCCGCCGAGCCCGAGCGCGGCCCCCACGAGGAGGCCGACGAGGACCCGCGGAAGGCGCAGGTCGTTGATGATGAACTCCTGCCCGGCGTCTCCGTTGCCGAGCAGGGTGCGGATGACGTCGGCGGTGGGGATGGGGAAGTCGCCGGTGCCGATCAGGACGACGCTCGCGGCGAGCGCGGCCACGATGAGCACGGCGACGACCACGGCCGTGCGGACGTCGAGTCGGAGGCTGAGCCCGCCCCGGGTGCGTATCGCCTTCACAGCTGAGCCAGCCTCCGCCGTCGTACGAGAAAGATGAAGACCGGAGCGCCGATCAACGCGGTGATGATGCCGACCTGCAGCTCCGCGGGCCTGGCGACGACGCGCCCGACGACGTCGGCGCCGAGCAGAAGGACCGGCGAGAGGATCGCCGCGTACGGCAGGATCCAGCGCATGTCGGGCCCGGTGAAGGAGCGCACGACGTGCGGCACCATCAGGCCGACGAACATGATGGGCCCGCAGGCCGCGGTCGCCGCCCCGCAGAGCAGCGTCGCGGCGGCCATGGACAGGGCGCGGGTGCGGTTCAGGTGGGCGCCGAGCGCGCGGGCGGTGTCGTCGCCCATCGCCATGGCGTTGAGCGGCCGGGCGAGGCCCAGGGCGAGCACGATGCCGATCACGAAGAAGGGCAGGACCTGCATGATGGTCTCGTTCTTGGCCGAGGCCAGGGAACCGACCGTCCAGAAGCGCATCTTGTTGAGCGCGGCGTTGTCCGTGATCATCACGGCCTGCAGATAGCCGTAGAGCGCGGCGCTCAGCGCGGTTCCGGCGAGTGCGAGCCGTACGGGGGTGGCGTTACGGGTCCCGCCGAGGGCATAGACGGCGGCGCCGACCACTGCCGCTCCGCAGAAGGCGAACCACACATAGCCGCTCAGCGAGGTGACGCCGAAGAAGCTGATGGCGGTGACGACGGCGGCCGACGCGCCGAGGTTGATGCCGAGCAGCCCCGGGTCGGCCAGCGGATTGCGCGTCAGCGCCTGCAGGACGGCTCCGGCGAGACCGAGGGCCACGCCGACGAGCACTCCGAGCAGCGTCCGCGAGAGCCGCTCCTGGACGACGACATCGCCGTACGTCCCGGTCTCCTGGAAGAGGCCGTGCCAGACCTGGTCGAGGGACATCTGCTTGGCACCGACCGCGATGCTCGCCACGACGACGAGCAGCAGCACACAGACCGAGACAAGGAGCCCGGCGGTGCGTATCGCGCGGCGGTTGGGAGGCGCGGGGGCGTTCTCCGCGCCGGCTTCGGGGGGACTGTCGACCAACACCAGGTTAGGTTAGCCTACCCTCGCAGCCGACTTCGACGAGAGAAGCACCACCTATGCGCGCCCGCCGCCCGATATCTCCCGCTCCGACCCGTCACGGTGTGCCCGGCGCGAGCGGGGCCCTCGGCATCGGCGGACCTCTGACAGCATGCGGCGGCGACGCAGATGACGCAACGTCGAGCACGGGCATGTCGAGCACGGGCATGTCGAGCACGGGTATCACGGGCGTATCGAGCACGGGTATATCGAGCACGGGTATATCGAGTACAGGCGTAACGAGCACGGGCATGTCCCGCCGCGGCCTGCTCGCCTCCGGCGGGGCCCTCGGACTCGGCGCCCTGCTCGCCGCCTGCGGAAGCGGCGAGAAGTCCGAGAAGGACTCGGGCGCGATGCCGGGCGCGGGGCCCTGGAGCTTCAAGGACGACCGCGGCAAGACCGCCAAGGTCGACCACACACCGAAGAACATCGTCGCCTTCATCAGCACCGCCGCCGCCCTGCACGACTACGGCGTCGCATGCACCGGAACCTTCGGCCCCTCCAAGCCGGTGGACGGCAGGCCCAACCCCCAGGCCGGCGATCTCGATGTCGACAAACTGACAAGCCTGGGCGAGTCCTGGGGCCAGTTCAACATCGAGAAGTACGCGGGCCTGGGGCCCGACCTCCTGATCAGCAACATGTTCCCGCCGCCCGCCCTCTGGTTCGTCCCCGAGGAAAGCGTCAAGAAGATCGAGGCGCTCGCGCCCACCGTCGGCATCAAGGGCGCCCGCACCTCGCTCCTGGACCCGCTGAAGCGCTACACCGAACTCGCGGAGTCACTCGGCGCGGACCTCGGGACGGAGAAGGTACGGGCCGCCAAGGCCCGTTTCGACAAGGCCGAACGGACGCTGCGCAAGGCGGCGAAGGCCAACCGCGGCCTGAAAGTCCTCGCGATGACCGGCGACGCCGACCAGATGTACGTCGCCGTGCCGGACTCCTACTGCGACCTCAACTACTTCAAGGATCTCGGCGTCGAGTTCGTCGAGGGCGAGAAGAGCGACGAGTGGGGCTTCTGGGAGTTCCTCAGCTGGGAGAACGTCGACAAGTACGACGCCGACCTCATCATGATCGACAACCGCACGAGCGCCATGCCGCCCAAGGAACTCGCGAAGAAACCCACCTGGGCGCTGCTCCCCGCCGTCAAGGCCGGCCAGACCGTGCCGTGGTCCATGGAGGAGCGCTACAGCTACGCCGGTTACGCCCCCGTGCTCGAACAACTCGCCACCGCGATAGAGAAGTCGAAGAGGCTCACCTGATGACTGCGTCCCCCTACCACTTCTTCGATGTCCACGTGCTGCGCACCGAGTTCGTCACCCCCGCCATGATCCGCGTGGCCCTCGGCGGCGACGGCCTGGCGGGGATGGCGTCGGCGGGCCGCGACCAGCGCATCAAGGTGTTCCTGCCGCATCCGGGGCAGGACGCCCCCGTCATGCCGGACACGACGGGCGAGAACGCGGCCAACTGGTACGCCGACTGGTGCGCCCTCGATCCCGACGTCCGGGGCATCATGCGTACCTACACCACACGTGAACTGCGCCGCGACCCCGACGAACTGATCGTCGACTTCGCGGTCCACGGCCCCGCTCCCTCGCCCTTCGACGGCCCGGCCACCAGCTGGGCACGCAGCGCTCAGCCCGGCGCCCGGATCGGCGTGCTCGCCCCGGTCGAGGAGGAGAACGGCGCGTACGAGTTCAGGCCGCCGCAGGACACCGACTGGGTCCTCCTGGCCGCCGACGAATCGGCGCTCCCGGCGATCGCGGCCATCCTGGAGACGCTCCCGCCCGCGACGCCGACCCGCGTGTGGATCGAGGTCCACGACCTGGCGGACAAGCAGGAGCTGCCGACGAAGGCCGACGCCGAGATCACCTGGCTCACCGAGGAAGGCGCGACACCGTCGGCGATCCAGTCCGCGGAGCTGCCATCGGGCACCCCGTACGCCTTTGTCGCGGGCGAGTCGGCAACCGTCAAGACGGTCCGCCGCCACTTGGTCCGCGACCGCGACTTCGACCGCAAGCGGATCTGCTTCTCCGGCTACTGGCGCAAGGGCACCACCACGGACGAACTGATCGACCGCAACGAGACGGCCTGACCCTCCCCTATCCCTTACTGCCTCCCCTGCGCCTGCCCCCGGGCGAAGCCCCGTCGGCCCGTCGGCCGGGACTTCGCCCGGGGGGCAGCCGTCAGAACAGCCACACGGCTCTCCCCCCCTCCACCCCCCGCTGCTACACCCCCAGCCGCGCCAACGCCTTCTCCCCGTCCAGCGCGCACTTCCCGTCCCCCGCCTGAGTCCACGCCGCCGCGCACAGCGCCCGCAACCCGTCCAGCGCCTCGCCCTCGCCGTCGAGCACCAGCTCGTGCCCCCGCGCCGACGCCGTCCACCCACCGCAGCCGAAGCCGCCATCGGCCGGGGTCACTTCGGGCTGCCCGGTCAGCATGCCGCGCAGGTCCGCGTCCACGTACGTAGGCCGGTGCTCGGGCGGGGCCGCGAGGAGCTGGGCGCCGTCCGTGACCCCGGTCAGAACGAGCAGCGAGTCCACCTCTCCGTTGAACGCGCCCTCGATGTCCGTGTCGAGCCGGTCCCCCACGACCAACGGCCGCTCGGCGCCCGTCCGCAGGATCGTCTCGCGGTGCATCGGAGGCAGCGGCTTGCCCGCCACCTGCGGCTCCGCGCCCGTCGCGATGCGTACGACCTCGACCGCCGCGCCATTGCCCGGCGCGATGCCCCGCGCACTCGGAATCGTCAGGTCGGTGTTGGACGCGAACCACGGCAGTCCGCGCGCGATCCCGTAACAGGCCTCGGCGAACCGCCCCCATGCCATGTCGGGACCGCCGTACCCCTGCACGACCGCCACGGGACCGTCGTCCGCCGACTCGACAGGCTCGAGCCCCCGCTCCCGCAGCGCGACCCGCAGCCCCTCCCCGCCGATCACAAGCACCCGCGCGCCCGCGGGCACCTGCTCGCTCACCAGGCGCGCCGCCGCCTGCGCGGACGTGATGACGTCCGATGCCCCGGTGGGGATGCCGAGCTCACTCAGATGCTCGGCCACCGCGTCCGGCGTGCGCAGCGCGTTGTTCGTGACGTACGCGAGATGCATGCCCCCCGCGCGGGCGGTCCCGAGCGAATCGACGGCGTGCGCGATGGCGTGCCCACCCGCGTACACCACCCCGTCCAGGTCGAGCAGCGCGGTGTCATACGCCTCACTCAGCACATTTCGGCTGCCCGCGGGCCGTGTCCTGACGGTCTGGCTCATTACGCATCGCTCCTCGATCGATCCCACTCCCCCGATCATCGCTCATGCCACTGACACACATACGATGCAGCAATGAACACAGCGGGTCATACCGACGACCAAGGCCTCGACCTGATCCCGTTCCGAGGCGTGCGCTACGTCCCCGAGCAGGTCGGCAGCCTCGCCGCCGTGACGTCTCCCCCGTACGACGTGGTCGTACGGCCCGACGGCCTGCTCCACCTCGAGTCCGCCGACCCGCACAACATCGTCCGGCTGATCCTCCCGCAGGCCACCACACCGGCGGCCCGCAACGAACAGGCAGCGCAGACCCTGCGGGCCTGGCTCTCCCAGGGCATCCTGGCGCCCGACCCGGAGCCCAGCCTCTATGTCTACGAGCAGCGCGACGCCGACATCCTGCAGCGCGGCGTCATCGGCGCCCTGCGCCTCTCCGAGGCCGAGGACGGCATCGTCCTGCCCCACGAAGGCGTCATGCAGCACGTCGTGGAGGACCGCGCGGGCCTGATGCGCGCGACGAGCGCCAACCTCGAACCGCTGCTCCTGACCTACCGCTCGAACGGCGACGCCACGGGCGCAACGGCCGTCGTCGAGCGCACCGTGGACACCGAGCCTCTCCTGTCGACGACCACGGAGGACGGCTTCAGTCACCGCTTGTGGGCGGTCACCGACCCCGCCGATCTCGCCGAGATCCAGTCAGATCTCCTCCGCCATCAGGCCCTGATCGCGGACGGACACCACCGCTGGGCGACCACCCTCCGACTGCGCTCGGAGCACCCGTCACCCAGCCCTTGGGACTACGGCCTGGTCCTCCTGGTGGACACCGCGCGCTACCCCCTGCGGGTCCGCTCCATCCACCGCTACCTGCACCGGCTCCCGGTCCCGGACGCCCTCGCGGCCCTCACGGACTCCTTCCGCATACGCACCGTCGAAGGCTCCCTGCCGCGCGCCCTCGAAGCATTGGCCGAAGCCGCGGCGGAAGGCAACGCGTTCCTCCTCGCGGGTGACGGCGGTTTCCACCTCATCGACCGCCCGTCCCCGGACCTCCTGGCCCGTACGATCCCCGCCGACCTGCCCGAGGCCTGGCGCACCCTGGACGCGACGGTCCTGCACTCCACGCTCCTCGACCACATCTGGCAGATCCCGGACGCGCCGGAGCACATCGCGTACATCCACGACACCGCGGCGACCGTGGAGAAGGCGGAGCGCGACGGCGGCACGGCCGTCCTGATGCACCCGGTCCGCGAAGAAGTCGTACGCGATCTGGCCCGCCAGGGGGTCACGATGCCCCGCAAGTCCACGTCCTTCGGCCCCAAGCCGGCATCGGGCCTGGTCCTGCGCGACCTGGACTTCTGAACCTCCGCAGCGCGCATACGAGAACGGGCGGGCCCCCTGAGGGGATCCCGCCCGTTCTGTGCGGCCAGGTGACTAGCCGACCAGGTCAGCGCCCAGACTTACCGCTGTCCTCGTCCTCGTCCTCGTCCTCGTCGTCCTCGTCGTCCTCATCCTCGTCGTCGTCCTCATCCTCGTCCTCCTGGACGGGGGTGACGTCGGCGACCACGGGCTCCGAGACCGGCACCTCGGCATCGTTCTGAAGCACGTCGACGAACTCGACACCGTCCAGCTCGGCGAGGCGGTCCGACGCGTCGGTGCTGCCGTCCTTGTCGGACTCGACGACCTTCGCGAACCACTCGCGCGCCTCGTCCTCACGACCGGCGGCGAGCAGCGCGTCGGCGTACGCGTAACGCAGCCGCGCGGTCCACGGCTGGACGGAGTTCGACGCCAGCTCGGGACCCTGCAGGGTGACGATGGCGGCATCGGTCTGGCCCAGGTCCTGACGCGCACCGGCGGCGACGAGACGCATCTCGACCTGGCCCGGCTTGTCCAGCTTCTGCACCTCGGGCGCACCGGCCATGTCCAGCGCCTTCTCGGGCCGGCCAAGACCGCGCTCGCAGTCCGCCATGACGGGCCAGAGCTCGACAGTGCCGGTCATCCGCCGGGCGGCCCGGAACTCGCCGAGCGCCTCGTTGTAATTCTGAGTCGCGTACGCGGCGAAGCCCGCGGCCTCTCGTACGGCGGCGACACGCGACGCGAGCCGCAGCGCGATCCGCGCGTAGGCGTACGCCTGCTCGGGGTCGTCGTCGATGAGGTTGGCGACCATCACCAGGTTCCTGGCGACGTCCTCAGCGAGCCCCTTGGGAAGGCTCTGCAGCTCCTGCTGTACGTCCTTGTCGATCTCGCGGCCCGTGACGTCGTCCGGGATCGGCAGCCGCTTGATGGGCTCGCGGTCACGGTCGTCACGCCCGCGGTAGCCACCACGGTCGCCGCCACGGTCGTCACGCCGGTCATCGCGCCCACGGAACCCGCCGGGCCGCCCGCCACGGCTGTCGTCACGCCGCGGCCCACGCTCATCGCGCCCGCCGCGGTAGCCTCCACGGTCGCCACCACCGCCACGGTTGTCGTCGCGACGGAAACCACCACGGTCACCGCCACCGGCACCGCCACGGTTGTCATCACGGCGGAAGCCACCACGGTCACCGCCACCGCTACCGCCACGGTTGTCATCACGCCGGTCGTCGCGACGGTCATCACGGCGGTCGTCACGACGGAAGCCGCCGCGGTTGTCACCGCCGCGGTCGCCGCCACGGTTGTCGTCACGGCGGTCATCGCGCCGGAACCCCGGACGATCCCCGTCACGACGGAACCCGGGACGGTCGCCGCCACCACGGTTGTCGTCACGGCGGAAGCCACCACGGTCACCACCGCCACCGCCGCGGTTGTCATCACGGCGGTCATCGCGCCGGAAGGGCGGACGGTCGCCATCGCGTCGGTCGTCACGGCGCGGAGCACCGGAGGTCGAACGGTCGTCGCGGCGGAACGGAGGACGATCCCCACCGCCACTGCGGTCGTCACGGCGCGGGGCGCCAGAGGTCGAACGGTCATCACGGCGGAACGGAAGACGATCCCCACCGCCACCACGGTCATCGCGCCCGCGGTAGCCGCCACCGCCACCGCCCCGGTTGTCATCGCGGCGGAAGCCGCCACGGTCACCGCTGCCACCACGGTTGTCGTCACGGCGGAACTGGGGGCGGTCACCGCCGCCACGGTTGTCGTCACGACGGAAGCCGCCACGGTCACCGCCACCGCTACCGCCACGGTTGTCGTCACGGCGGAACTGGGGGCGGTCACCGCCACCACGGTTGTCGTCACGGCGGTCGTCACGGCGCGGAGCGCCGGAAGTCGAGCGGTCATCGCGGCGGAAGCCGCCACGGTCGCCGCTGCCGCCACGGTTGTCGTCACGGCGGAACCCACCGCGCTCACCACCGCGGTCGTTGTCACGACGCGGAGCACTCCGGTCGCGGTCGTCACGGCGGGGGCCACCGGAGGTGGGGCGTTCGTCGCGGCGGAACGGAGGACGCCCACCGCCACTGCGGTCGTTGTCGCGACGCGGTGCGCCGCCACGGTTTCCGCCCCGGTCGCCACCGTCCCGGCTTCGCTGGCCGCGCTCCGGTCGCTCGTCGGGAGAGTTGGTGGACATCGGTGACTCCTAGTCTTCGGTACCGCAGTCATTCTTGCGCAGCCGGGTAGCCGGCGCGCTTCGACAAAACAAAAAGGACCCCTGGTCCCAGCGTGGACGCTGGGACCAGGGGTCCTCCAAAGATTGTTCGGCGGCGTCCTACTCTCCCACAGGGTCCCCCCTGCAGTACCATCGGCGCTATGAGGCTTAGCTTCCGGGTTCGGAATGTAACCGGGCGTTTCCCTCATGCTATGACCACCGAAACCCTATGAAATATCCCGCCGCAAAGCGGGATCTCA
The DNA here is from genome assembly GCF_055570235.1 of Streptomyces sp. NPDC031274. Lineage (NCBI taxonomy): Bacteria > Bacillati > Actinomycetota > Actinomycetes > Kitasatosporales > Streptomycetaceae > Streptomyces > Streptomyces sp. NPDC031274. Next base: position 156,188 of record NZ_JBVIHP010000025.1, read on the forward strand.
AACAGGGCAGCGAACAAGCACACTCTTCAATTAAGTGGTGTAGCTGTTCAGCCGACACAACTGTTCGTTGTTTCAGAACTAACACAGTGGACGCGAGCAACTGAGGACAAGCCCTCGGCCTATTAGTACCAGTCACCTCCACCCGTTACCGGGCTTCCAGATCTGGCCTATCAAC